>DASQLF010000045.1:0-24603 GCA_035630135.1 Gaiellaceae bacterium | reverse complement strand
TCACCGCGTGGCTCGAGAGCACACCTCGACCAAGGCTGATGTTCATCCGCCGTCCCGGCCGCAGGCAGCCGCGGCAGGTCGTCTTCGCGATTCGCGCCGCCGAGCGCGAGGCGGACGCTCGCCGGTTCGAGCTCGACGGCCTCGACGAGCTCGCGGACGTCGACCTCGGGATCGGCGGCGTCGCCGTCGACTCGCAGCTCGTTCTCGTCTGCGGGCACGGCACGCGCGACGCGTGCTGCGCGCTTCGCGGGAGCGCCGTCCTCGGCGTTCTCGAGGGGCTCGTGCCGGAGGACAGCCTCTGGCTCTCGTCCCATCAGGGCGGGCACCGCTTCGCGGCGAACGTCCTCGCTCTCCCGTCCGGGATCGGGCTCGGCCGCCTGACCCCCACGAACGCGCGCTCGGCAGTGGAGGAGGTGCTGGCCGGGCGGATCCCGCTCGAGCACTACCGCGGGCGGACGGTGTACACCGCTCGCGTCCAGGCCGCCGAGCAGGCGATTCGGGAGTCAGAGGGTCTCGTCGCCATGAACGATCTCACGCTCGTGGAGGACGACGGCATCCACGTACGTTTCGTGGACAAGGGCGGCAACGTTCACGCGGCCGTGCCGCGCGAGATCGCAGGGCCGAGCGTTCCCGCGAGCTGCGGCACGGCTGCCGAGCCGCAGAAGCACGTCACCGCGCAGCTCGCCTGAGCGCTACGGCTCGAGCTCGTAGGCGTGATCCGTGATCCAGACGAGCGTCTCGTCGAACTCCTCGGGCGGCTTGCTCCCGACCGCGATGAGCGTGCCGAACACGACCCGCACCCAGCTGTCGGCCACGAGCGCCCCGCGAGCGGCGATCTCGCCCTCCCAGGAGGCTCCGGGCTCGAGCAGCTGCGGGAGCTCCGGGACGTATGTCGAGGCCGCGCGAACCGCCGGCAGCGTGCCGTTGCGATTGCGCTCCTCGAGCTCCTCGGCGTCGCCGGTCTCGAAGAGCTGCAGCCCGAATGCGCCGTCCGGACGCGCTCCCGGAGCGATCTCCCACCCGACCGTGGTTTCGTTCTCGATTCCGACCCGCGCGCTCCAGCCCGTCTCCGTGACCTCGATCCGGTCGACCGTGAAGACAATGCGCTCTCCGGCCGAGCCGGCGGTCTCGCGCCAGGTCACCTCGGCGGTCTGCGGTCCTGCCGCGACGCTCGTCTCGATCTCGGTGTCGTCGCCGGTCAGCCGTTGCGCGTTCGACGCGAGCACGAACCCGGCGAACGTCGCCCCGAGCGCGATCAGGACGATGAGCGTCGTCTTGCTCACGCCGTGATGCTCGCACGTGCGCCGGGGGCCTGCGTGATGCTCGCATCCGCCGACAGCGCGACAGCGAAGCTGTCGCGCTTCAGGGATTGCCGCGAGGCCGGATCGGCATGGCCGGCTCGGCCTCTACGGGCCGGCGCAGTCCACGCGGTAGACTCGCCCGCGCCTTGGACCTGCACGAGCATCAGGGGAAAGAGCTCTTCCGGCGTTTCGGGATTCCCGTGTCCGATGGCCTCGTGGCGACGACTCCGGCGGAGGCGCGCGCCGCTGCGGAGGAGCTCGGCTGTCCGGTCGTCGTCAAGGCGCAGGTGCTCATCGGCGGTCGTGGCAAGGCCGGCGGGATCAAGCTCGCGAGTAGTCCGGACGAGGCGGAGGAGCGGGCCGGCGAGATCCTGGGGATGGACATCCGCGGCCACACCGTCCGCAAGGTCTGGATCGAGCGGGCGTCGGACATCGCGCGCGAGTACTACCTGTCATTGACGTTCGACCGCAGCGCCAAGAAGCCGCTCTTCATGTTCACGACGCAGGGCGGCATGGACATCGAGGACGTCGCCGAGTCGAATCCCGACGCGCTCGTGAAGCTCCATGTCGACCCGCTCGAGGGCTGCCACCCGTGGCACGCACGACGTCTCGTCTACGCGGCAGGCGTCGAGGATCCAGGCGAGCTGAAGCAGATCGCAGCGATCGTGCAGAAGCTCTACGACGCCTTCGTCGGGGCCGACGCGATGCTCTGCGAGATCAACCCGCTCATCGTCACGCCCGACGGCGAGGTGCGCGCGCTCGACTCGAAGTTCACGGTCGACGACAACGCGCTCTACCGGCATCCGGACATCGCGGAGATGCGCGACGTCGAGGGCGCCGACCCGCTCGAGGCGCTCGCCCGGGAGAAGGGCGTGACGTACGTGAAGCTCGACGGCGAGGTCGGTGTGCTCGGCAACGGCGCGGGACTGACGATGTCGACCGTCGACGTCGTGACGTTCGCGGGCGGGCGACCGGCGAACTTCTGCGACCTCGGCGGCGGCGGCGACGCGCAAGGCGTCGTCGATGCCCTCGAGGTCATCACCCGAGACGAGCAGGTACGCGCGATCTTCTTCAACATCTTCGGCGGCATCACGCGCTGCGACGAGGTCGCGCGCGGGATCCTGCAGGCGGTCGAGCGGATGGGCCTCGAGCTGCCGATCGTGGTTCGCCTCGACGGGACGAACGCCGAGGAAGGCCGGCGGATCCTCTCGGAGGCGTCGCTCGACAATGTCCACGCCGAGGCGACGATGCTCGACGGCGCGCGCCGCGCGGTGGCGCTGGCGGCCTGATGGCGATCCTCGTCGACTCGGATACGAAGCTCGTCGTCCAGGGGCTCACCGGGTCGGAGGGCCGGTTCCACGGTCTGCGCAATCGCTCTCACGGGACGGACGTCGTCGCCGGCGTCACGCCCGGCAAGGGAGGGCAGGACGTCGAGGGCATCCCCGTGTACGACACGGTCGGCGAGGCGGTGTCCGAGGCGGGCGCGAACACGGCCATGGTCTTCGTCCCGGCGCCTTTCGCCGCCGACGCCATGTACGAGGCGATCGCCGCCGGCATCGAGACGGTGATCTGCATCACGGAGGGCGTGCCGGCACACGAGATGCTGCGTATCCACGCGTTCGTCGAGCGAAGCGGCGTACGGCTGATCGGCCCGAACTGCCCCGGCGCACTCTCGCCGGGCAAGGCGAACGTGGGGATCATCCCCGCCGAGATCTTCCGCGAGGGCTCGATCGGCCTGGTCTCGCGCTCCGGCACGCTGACGTACCAGATCGGCCACGAGCTGACGCAGCTCGGGCTCGGCAACTCGACGATCGTGGGCATCGGCGGCGACCCGATCGTCGGGTCGTCCTTCCTCGACATGCTCGCGCTCTTCCAGGCCGATCCGCAGACCGAGTACGTGGTCATGGTCGGCGAGATCGGGGGCGACGAGGAGGAGAAGGCCGCCGCGTTCATCGAGTCCGAGATGACGAAGCCCGTCGTGGCCTACATCGCCGGGTTCACTGCGCCACCAGGCAAGACGATGGGGCACGCCGGCGCGATCATCTCCGGGTCGGCGGGTACGGCGCAGGCGAAGAAGGACGCGCTCGAGGCGCGCGGCATCCGGGTCGGCACCACGCCGACCGAGACCGCGCAGCTCGTCGCCGATGTCGCACGCGGCTAGCCGAATGCAGCTCCGCAACCGCGAGCGCGACGCCGAGCCCTTCATCACGAAGGACGGCTCGACGATCCGCGAGTACCACCACTCGGAGGCGCAGAGTCTCGCGGAGGCGGCTCTCGACGCCGGCGGGTCGACGCAACCCCACTACCACGCCCGTAGCGAGGAGATCTATCTCATCGTCGAGGGCGGTGGAGAGCTCGAGGTCGACGGCGACAGGCGTGAGGTCGCAGCGGGCGACGCGATTCTCATCCCACCGGGGGCGTGGCACCAGTTGACCGCCGGCGCGAGCGGCGTTCGGCTCCTGTGCTGCTGCGTGCCGCCGTACTCCGACGACGACACCCTCTTCGCGTAATCTCGCCGGCGTGCCCGCGCCGCCGATTTCCTTCGCCCGCGGCGCGCCGGCACTCGAGCTGATCCCCGCTGCCGAGCTCGCCGACTGCGCGCACGAGGTTGCAAAGCGCGAGGGAGCGAGCGTGTTCGCATACGGCCCGGGCGGGGGGTATGCGCCGCTTCGGGACTGGATCGCCGAGCGACACGGAGTGTCGGCGGAACGGGTCGTGATCACGGTTGGTGGGTTACAGGGATTCGTGTTCTACGCCGCCGAGCAGCTCGCCCGGCAGCCCGGGCGCGTCCTCGTGGAGGGCCCGAGCTACGACCGTCCGCTCAAGGTGCTCGCGCGCGACGGCGCAGAGATCGTCGCGCTGCCGATGGACGACGAGGGGCTCGACCCGGACGCGCTCGCCGCCGAGCTCGAGAGCAGGCCGGACGCGCCGTCGTTCCTGTACACGATCCCGACCTTCCAGAACCCGAGTGGGAGGACGTTGTCGAACGACCGGCGCGTCCGCCTCGTCGAGATCGCACGAGAGCACTCGCTCGCGATCCTCGAGGACGACCCGTACGGGCTCGTACGCTTCGAGGGCGAGACACCGGCGAGCCTGCTCGAGCTCGAGGGCGGGTCGCTCGTCACGTACACCTCGTCGTTCTCGAAGACGGTCGCTCCCGGCGTGCGCACCGGGTACTTCGTGCTGCCGGAGGCCGAGGCGGCGTCGTTCGAGGAGCGCGCGGTGTCGACCTACATCTCCCCGCCCTTCCTGCCCGAGGCGATCGTATGGGAGTGGATCAGCCGCGGCCGCTTCGAGCCGAATCTCGAGCACGTCCGTGGCGAGCTGCGCGCGCGTCGCGACGCGATGCTCGCCGCGCTCGCGGAGGGCTTTTCGGAGGCCGCGACCTGGAGCAACCCCGAGGGCGGCTACTTCCTCTGGCTCGACCTCGCCGAGGTGGACGCTCCGGCGCTTGCCGCCCGCGCGGAGCAGGCGGGCGTGGCGATCATCCCCGGCCCCGCGTTCTTCCCGCGCGGCTCGGGCCTCGGCGCGAGCTCGGTACGGCTCGCGTACAGCTACGAGACCCCGGAGCGGATCGCCGAGGGCGTCGGGCTCCTGGCCTCCTTACGCTGAGCGACGCCGCTCGCGAATCTGGTTGAAGAGGTAGCCGGCGACGAATCCGAGGCCGACGCAGAGCAGGATCAACACGAGCAGCGAGATGCGCGTCGTGAAGAAGACGAAGCTCACTTCGACCTGCTCGCGATTGAAGACGACGATGAGCAGCGCGTAGATCGCCAGCACGCCGAAGACGATCAGCTTCCAGGGCGTGTCCCGGTCCGGGGGCGCCGGAGGTGGGCCCTGCGTGCTCACGAGCGGGATGCTACGTCAGGCTGCCTGGCCGACCGGAACCTGGTCGAGCGTCCGCGGGACGAGGCGTGGCTGGAGAGGTGGCGTCAGAGCGCCGCCCGTCGCGGTGCGGAAGGTCGGGCATGGGACGTTGCCGGCCAGCGCGCAGAGGCCTGCGCGCCGGAAGAAGCAGTCGTCGCACGTGAGGTCTGTTCGTTTCTTCGCCGCCATGTGTCGTGTGGTCGCCCCTCACGACCAAGGCAGCATTCTGTCGAGGGAGGACGAGAGGGACAACCCCCTTCCGAACAAAGTCGCCGCAAATTGCGCTGGTTGTCAGAACGGACGAAATACCTGCAAAACTCAGCATTTCTCGACGTCCGTTGCCAGTATCTGCAACGCCTGTTGAAAACTTTCGACAGGAATGATCTCGAGGCCTCCGGCATTCTCCTGCGCATCCTCGGCGTTCTCGCCGGCCGGGACGAGGAAGTAATCCACACCGGCACGGCGGGCGCCGATCGTCTTCTGCTTGACGCCTCCGATGGGAGCCACCGTCCCGTCGAGCGTGAGCGCTCCTGTCGCGGCGATCGAGCACCCCTTGGTCACGTCGCGCCCGAGCTGGCGCGCGATCTCGAGCGCGAAGGGGAGGCCGGCGGACGGGCCGCCAACGCGCCCGAGGTCGATGTCGACCTCGAACGGCAGCTCGATCCTCGCGTCCTGGTCGATGAGGATCCCGACCACCGCCCGGGAGGCGTCGTCGGGGTCGGCGATCGTCCGCACCGTCACCGGAACGGGCTTGCCGTTGCGACGGATCGTCAGCTCGACGTCTGCGCCCGGGCGGACGTCGGCCAGTCGGGCACGCAACTCGGTGGTCGTCCTTACGGGCGCGCCCCCGACGGCGACGATGACGTCGCCGGGGTCGAGCACCTTGCTCGCGGGAACGTCGCCGAAGACGGTCGTGACGAGCACGCCGCGCGGCGTCGCGACGACGTCGTAGCCGAGCTCACGGAGAGCGACGACGGCCGCGATCTCCTCGGAGCGCCGCATGTCCGCGGCGTTCTGCAGCCTGCGCTCAGCGTCCGACTCTCCGGCCGGTGCGACGGCCTCCTCCGGCTGCAGGGTCGCCCCCTCGGGCCGCGTGAACGGGAGGAGCTGCTCGAGCAACCGGATGCGCCTTACGAACAGGTCGACGTACAGGACGTCGCCGGCCGCCGCCGTCCGCTGCGTCTCCACTTCGACCTTGTCCTCGAGCGGCTTCGCCTGATCCGGCACGAAGAGGAAGTCGTCTGCGGGCAGCCACCAGAGGACGAACGCGGCGACGAGTCCGAGCACCCCCAGCACGAGCGCCGTGCCGGCGAAGCGCTTCACGCCGGCGTCACCACAGACCGCGGGTGAGCGCGCCGTCCACGAGGATCACGGTCCCGCTGACGTACGACGCCCGTGCCGAGCACAGGAACGCCGCGACGTCGCCGATCTCGCGCGTCGTGCCCAGTCGCCGCAGCGGGATTCCCGCGAGGTCGTCCTCGGTCGGCCCGTCGGGATAGACCTCGCGGATCCGGGCCGTGTCGATCCGCCCGGGCGCGATGCAGTTCACCGTGATGCCTAGCGGCCCCAGCTCCTGCGCGAGCGACTTCGACCAGCCAACGATCCCCGGGCGAACGACGTTCGAGAGCACGAGGTTGTCGATGGGCTCGCGCACGGTGGAGGAAGTGACCGTCAGGATCCGCCCCGCCGGGCTGCGCTCGAGGTGGGGAAGACAGAGGCCTGTCAGCCGGACGATCGAGAGCAGGAGCAGGTCGACGGCACCCGCCACCTGCTCGGGCTCGAGCCCTTTCGCGGTCGCGCGTGGCGGGCCGCCCGAGTTGTTCACGAGGATGTCGATCCTGCCGAAGGTCTCGACCGCGGCCTCCACGACTCGCTCGAGGTCGTCCGCGTTGGTGACGTCCCCGGTGACCGCGCGGCCGCCGACGCGGGCGGCCTCCTGCTCGAGGAGCTCCCGGCGGCGGGCGAACATGACGACGTTCGCGCCCTCGCGGGCGAGCGACTCGGCGATGCCGAGGCCGATGCCCGACGACGCGCCGCAGACGATCGCGGTGCGCCCGGTGAGCTCCAGATCCACCGTTACTTCCGCTTCAGCACGCCGACGACCTCGCGGACGGCCGCGGCGGACGCTCGGAGCATCTTCTTCTCGTCGGCGGTCAGCTTGAGCTTGACGATCGCCTCGACGCCGTCCGCGCCGAGCTTCACCGGCACGCCCATGTACAGGCCCTTGATGCCGTACTCGCCCTCGAGGTACGCCGTGCACGGAAGAACGCGCTTCTCGTCGAGGCAGATCGAATCGACCATCTGCGCCGCGGCGGCGCCCGGGGCGTACCACGCGGACGTGCCGAGAAGCGATACGAGCTCGCCGCCTCCGACCTTCGTGCGCTCCACGAGCTTCGAGATCCGTGCCTTCGGCAGCAGCTCGGGCAGCGGCACTCCGCCGACGTTCGTCGCGGAGACGACCGGCACCATCTGGTCGCCGTGGCCGCCCAGGACGACCGCGGTGACGTCCTTCACCGAGACGCCGAGCTCTTGGGCGATGAAGCAGGAGAAGCGGGCGGTGTCGAGGATTCCCGCCATCCCCACGACGCGGTGCTTCTTCCAGCGCGAGGTGGCTTTCGCGACGTGGCACATGGCGTCGAGCGGGTTCGAGACGATTACGAGGATCGCGTCGGGCGAGTGCTTGACGGCCTCCTTCGTGACCGCGGAGACGATCGCCTCGTTCGTGGAGACGAGGTCGTCCCGGCTCATTCCCGGTGTGCGCGGCTTGCCCGCGGTGATGACGACGACGTCCGAGCCGGCCGTCTCCTCGTACCCGTTCGAGCCGACCAGCGACGGCTCGTAGCCGAGCACGGCCGCGGCCTGATCGATGTCGAGGGCCTTGCCCTGCGGGAAGTTCGGGATGATGTCGACGAGGACGACGTCGGCGTAGTCGCGCCGCGCCAGCTCCTGCGCACAGGTCGCGCCGACGTTCCCGGCGCCGACGACGGTGATCTTCTTTCGCATTACGTCTCCAGCCTTTCGATGATCGCGTCTGCGTACTCGGAGGTCCCGACCGCGCTCGGATCGTCGCGCGTCGGCTTGAGGTCGTAGGTCACGCGCTCGCCGGCCGCGATGGTCGCGGCGACGGCGGCTTCGATGCGCCCGGCGGCGTCGCGCTCGCCGAGATGCTCGAGCATGAGCTTGCCGGAGAGGATCATCGCCGTCGGGTTCACCTTGTTCTGACCCGTGTACTTGGGTGCCGAACCATGCGTGGCCTCGAACACGGCGGCGTCGTCGCCGATGTTGGCGCCGGGGGCGACCCCGAGCCCGCCGACGAGCCCTGCGGTCAGGTCGCTGATGATGTCGCCGTACAGGTTCGGCAGCACGAGGACGTCGAACTCCTCCGGGCGCTGGACGAGCTGCATCGTGAGCGCGTCGACCAGCACCTCGCGCGAGCCGACGTCGGGATAGTCGGCGGCGACCTCGCGGAAGACGGAGAGGAAGAGCCCATCCGTGAACTTCATGATGTTCGCCTTCGTCACACCGGCCACCTCGCGGCGGCCGTTCTCCCGTGCGTACTCGAACGCGAAGCGGATGATCCGCTCGGACGCGGCCGCGCTCATCGGCTTGACGGAGATTCCCGAGCCGGCAGCGATCTGCTTGACCTGAAGCGCGTTCAGCGTCTCGATGACTCCGGCGGCCGCCTCGGAGTTCGCCTCGTACTCGATGCCCGCGTAGAGGTCCTCCGTGTTCTCGCGTACGACGACGATGTCGACGTCGTCGTATCGCGAGCGGACGCCCGAGTAGGTCTTGCACGGGCGCAGGCACGCGTAGAGCCCGAGCTCGTGGCGAAGTGCCACGTTCACCGAGCGGAAGCCGGTGCCGATCGGCGTCGTGATCGGGCCCTTGAGTGCGACGCCGTTCGCCTTGACGGACGCGAGCGTCTCTTCGGGCAGGGGCGTCCCTGCTTCTTCCATGACGTCGACCCCAGCTTGCTGGACGTCCCAGTCGAACTCGACGCCCGTCGCCTCGAGGACGCGCCGCGTGGCCTCGGTCAGCTCCGGCCCGGTCCCGTCCCCGGGAATGAGGGTGACGCGATGGGCCATGGGCCGGGCGATCGTAGCTGAGTGCCTGCCGAATCCCTCTCAGGTAGCGTCTTTCGGGCATGAGCGAGGTCGCAGACTTCAAGCCCGGACTCGAGGGCATCGTCGCGGTCGAGACGGAGATCGCGGAGCCCGATCGCGAAGGTGGCGTCCTCCGCTACCGCGGCATCGACATCGAGGAGCTCGTCGGGCAGTACCCGTACGAGCGCGTGTGGGGCCTGCTGGTCGACAACGACCTCGACTCGGTCATGCCCGAGCCCGAGCCGTACGAGCCCGCGGGCCTCACGGGCAACGCTCCGGCAGATCTCCAGGCCGAGACTGCGCGCCTCGCAGGCCGGTGGAAGCTGGGCAAGCTCAACGAGATCTCGGACGAGCAGGCGCGCGAGGACCTCGGCCGCCTCTCGTCGCAGATGATGGGGATCGTGGCGCGCTCCGCCCGGCTCGCGGACGGCGCGACCGACGCCATCGCGGACGACGTCGTCGCTCGGGGGCAGACGGCCGCCGAGAAGTTTCTGCTGCGCTGGCGCGGTGAAGCCGATCCCGCGCACGTGCGCGCCATCGACACCTACTGGATCTGCACCGCCGAGCACGGCCTCAACGCGTCCACGTTCGCCGCACGCGTGACCTCGTCGACGGGTGCGGATTGCGGCGCGTCCCTGTCGTCCGCGGTTGGCGCGCTCTCGGGTCCACTGCACGGAGGGGCGCCCGCGTACGTGAAGCCGATGCTCGACGAGGTGTCGCAGATGGGCGATCCCGAGAAGTGGGTCTCGGACACACTCGACTCCGGTAAGCGGATCATGGGCTTCGGCCACAGGATCTACCGCGCCGAGGATCCTCGCTCTCGCATCCTGAAGGAGACCGCGCGTGAGCTCGGCGCGCCGCAGATCGAGATCGCGGAGCAGCTCGAGGAGGCGGCCTTGGCCGAGCTCGAGCGGCGCCACCCCGAGCGGCCGCTCAAGACGAACGTCGAGTACTACTCGGCAATCGTGCTCGACATCGCGGAGATCCCGCCGCCGCTGGCGCCGGCGATGTTCGCCTGCTCGCGGGTCGCCGGCTGGTCGGCGCACATCCTCGAGCAGAAGCGCACCGGTCGCCTCTTCCGGCCGAATGCTCGGTACGTCGGGCCTGCTCCGCGTTCTCTGTCATCGCTCTCGTGACGCTCGCCGAGGCGGCTGCCGAGGCGGACGCCCTCGCCCAGGCCGGTGACGAGCGCGCGCTCGCGACGATGCGGTCACAGTGGGACGAGGAGATCGAGGCCAGCGCACGCAACGGCGACTACCGCATCCGCTCGCAGGCGTACCGCGCGATCGCGCAGTTCCGCTTCCGACAAAAGCTCGAGCTCCTGCGCCGCGGCCTCGAGGACGAGAGCCCCGCGGCGCGCGGCTCGGCGCTGATCGCGCTCGAGGGCCTCTCACGCTCGCATCCGGGTGACGTCAACTCGTTCCGCCCGCTGCTGCACGACCTCGCCGCCCGCGACGCGAACGTGGCGGTGCGACGGCTCGCGGTCGTCTGCCTGAGGAACGGCACGCCGCAGCCGGCGACGATCCAGCTGCTCGACGGGATCGCCGACTCGGACGAGGAGGACGCCGAGCTGCGCAAGACGGCGCGCTCGGTCTCGGCGCTGCTCCTTAAGAAGTCAAGGGCGAAGTAGGGTCACGACGTGGCCGGTGCTCCCGTCGTCGGGATCATCATGGGCTCCCGCTCGGACTGGGAGACGATGCGGCACGCGGCCGAGACGCTCGAGGAGCTGGGAGTCGCGTACGAGAAGGAGATCGTCTCGGCGCACCGCACCCCCGACAAGCTCTACGCCTACGCGGAGTCGGCCGAGGAGCGCGGCCTGCAGGTGATCGTCGCCGGGGCGGGCGGCGCTGCTCACCTTCCGGGGATGACGTCGTCGAAGACGCTCCTGCCCGTGCTCGGCGTGCCCGTCGAGACGAAAGCGCTGCAGGGGCTCGACTCGCTCCTCTCGATCGCGCAGATGCCCGCGGGCGTGCCCGTCGGCACGCTCGCGATCGGCCGCGCGGGCGCGGTGAACGCCGCCCTGCTCGCGGCGGCGATCGTGGCGCGCTCCGACGAGGGCGTGCGCGAGCGGCTCGCGGCGTACCGCGCGCGTCAGACCGAGGCCGTGCTCGCCGCGCCCGATCCCTCCGCGTGACGGCCCTCGTCGGCTGCATCGGCGGCGGCCAGCTGGGACGCATGCTCGCGCTCGCCGGGGCGCCACTCGGCGTCCGCTTCCGCTTCCTCGACCCGTCCGCGGAAGCGTGTGCCGGCGACGTCGGTGAGCTTCTCGTCGGCCCGTACGACGACCCGCTGCTCCTCGACCGGCTCGCCGAAGGCGCGGACGCCGTCACCTACGAGTTCGAGAACGTCCCGGTCGAGGCGGCCCGTCGTGTCGGCGCCGTTCCGGACGCCCTCGCCCTCGAGCGAGGGCAGGACCGGCTCGTCGAGAAGGAGCTCTTCGCGAGCCTCGGCATTCCGACGGCGCGCTTCGGCACCCTCGCTGACACGGGTCTCCCGGCGCTCGTCAAGTCGCGGCGCCTGGGCTACGACGGCAAGGGCCAGCGAATCGTCGAGTCGGACGAGCGGATCGGCGACGACGAGCTCGCCGAGGAGGTCGTGGCGTTCGACCGCGAGCTCTCCGTCGTCGCCGTTCGTGGACGGGACGGAGACACGCGCTTCTACCCACTCGCCGCGAACGAGCATCGCGGTGGAATCCTCGCCGTCTCCCGGGCTCCCGTCCGCGACGCGCCGCAGGCCGGGGCGGAGGCGATCGCCACGAAGCTGCTCGACGCTCTGGACTACGTCGGCGTCCTGGCCGTCGAGCTCTTCGAGGTCGATGGACTGCTTCTCGCCAACGAGTTCGCCCCGCGCGTGCACAACACCGGGCACTGGACGATCGACGGCGCCGTTACGAGCCAGTTCGAGAATCACGTGCGCGCGATCCTCGGCTGGCCGCTCGGTCCGACCGAGGCGATCGGCGAATCCGTGATGGCGAACCTCGTCGGGGAGACGCCGCCGCTCGAGCGGCTGCTCGGCGTCCCGGGCGCTCGTGTCCACCTCTACGGAAAAGAGCCGCGCCCGGGACGCAAACTCGGGCACGTGACGCTCGTCGACGCCGACGAGGAAGCGGTCGCGGGTTTCGTCGCCCTCGCCACGGCCGCGTGGCAGAGCACTTAGCAACAGTCTGTTACAAGCGACCTCGGCGGCCGCGTGCAGCGACGAAGGACGGCTTCCAACAGACTGTCACAAGGCCTCGTCAGCGCTCGGCGCCAGCAGCGCGCAGGATCGTCGCCATCTCTGCGTAGCCGGCCGCCTCGGCGTGCGCGAGCGGCGTCTTGCCCTCGCCGTCGGCGAGGTTGACGTTTACGCCGGCTTCGACCAGCTGCCGCAGGACTTCAGTGTGGGCGGCGTCACCGCCGCCGAGGATGATCGCCTCGAGGAGCGCCGTCCAGCCGAGCCTGTTCACATGGTCGACGTCGATGTCCGTCTCGAGGAGCCGGGCCACGATCGCCGTGTACCCGCGGTCGGCCGCGCGGATGAGGCCCGTGCCGTTGTAGCTGTCGAGCGACCGGACGTCTGCGCCGTTCACGAGAGTGAGCTCGAGTAGCCGCGGGTCGTCGCCCACCTCGCTCGTCGCGATGAGGTAAGCGCTCTGCACGCTCTTGTCCTTCGCATTCACGTCGGCGCCCTCGCCGATCAGGCGCGTGGCAGCGTCGACGTCGTTCGCGTACGCCGCCGCGAGCAGCTGCTTGTCGAGCTCGGGGTTTCCCATCGCACTATCCTCGCCGCCGCACGCCCCCGCCGCGAGAGCAACCGAGGCGCCGAGGAGGATCACGCGGAGGATTCGGGCTCTCCGGTTCGGCGTCTCGCGTGGGGATGCGCCTGAAAGTAGACGTCGCGCCGCCGACGGTCCGAGACGTGGGTGTAGCGCTCGGTCGTGCCGAGGTCGGCGTGACCGAGCATCTCCTGCACCGAGCGCAGGTCGGCGCCGCCCTCGAGGAGATGTGTCGCGAACGAGTGACGCAGGAGGTGCGGATGTACGCGGCCGGGCTCGAGCCCTGCGCGGTCGGCAAGCTTGCGGAGGATGAGGAAGGCCCCGGCGCGCGTGAGCGCCCCTCCGCGCGCGTTCAGGAAGAGCTCGGGCCGGTAGCGCCGGTCGAGGTGGGGCCGACCCATGGCGAGGTAGCGTCGCACGGCCTCGGCGGCGGGTCGCCCGAGCGGTACGAGGCGCTCCTTCCCGCCCTTGCCGAGCACGCGGACGACGCGCTCCTCGAGGGCGACGCTCGCCTTCTCGAGGCCCGTCGCCTCGGACACGCGGAGGCCGGCGCCGTAGAGCAGCTCCACGAGGGCGCGGTCGCGGAGCCCGCGCGGGGTGGAGCCGGCCGCGGCCTCGATCAGCCGCTCGGTCTCGGCCGGAGAGAGAGCGCGCGGTAAGGTCCGCGGCCTTCGAGGTAGTCCGACCGAGGCAGCGGGGTTCTCTGCCCTCGCGCCGATAAGGACGAGGTGGCGAAAGTACGCACGAACCGCCGAGATGCGTCGCGCGATCGTCGAGGAGGCCAGGCCGTCGGCCCGCATCGCAGCGACCCAGGCTTCGATGTCCTCCACGCGTGCATCCGCCACGGCTCCTTCTCGCGCCGAGGCGAACGACCGGAGGTCGCGGCGGTAGGCGTCGACCGTCCGAGGCGACCGGCGTGCCTGGAGGGTGAGCAGGAAGCGCTCGACATCGGGGTCGGGAGCACTCACGGCGCTCGACCGGATTCGGCGGGCAGCCGTCGGCTCCTGCGCGCGCTGGTGGCGCTCGCCACCTTCGCACTGGCCTGCGCCGTCGCACCCGGCTTCGCGAGCGCGTCGCAGCTGATCGCGCGCAACAGCTCGACGGAGCGCCTCGCCGTCTCCGCCGACGGGAGGGCGCTGCTGACCTACCACGGCGCGGGAAAGCTCCAGCGCGTCCTTGCCTGGGGCGCGACCAACGCCCGCCAGCCGACCCAGGTCGCGGAGCAGCGCGAGTTCCGCCTGGACTACTCCGGCGGCTACGGGACGTTCGGGCGTCCCGTGTGGAAGGGCTTCCGCAACGCGTGTGGACGCTATCGCGGCCCTGCGCTCCCGTTTCTCGTCACCGCCTGCACCGCTCCCGACGGCTCGCACTGGGCCGTGCAGCGCTGGCGCCGCTCGCAGGCGAACTTCGGCGTGCCCCCGTGGAAGGACGGGCACGGCGCCTGGGAGCTCCGACTCTCGCACTGGTCGGGGCCGCTCGCGAAGCTCGAGGTCTGGCTCGACTGGAGCTTCGCCGGGCGCTGGCATCACCTCTTCGGACGGTTCACCTATCGCGGCCTCCCGGTGCACGGGTTCTCGACGACGCCGAGCGGCGATCCGCTCGACCGCTACGGGCGCGTGCTGTACCTCGACACGCTCGACTCCGCGTACGGCAAGGGCTGGTACCGCGAGAACGGGTTCGTCGCGCGGAGGCCGGACGGGACGTTCTGCTACGGGTTCGTGCCGCACACGAGCCACACGGGCGAGCGCCGGCCGGCAGGGCAGGGAGCGCGCTACCGGCTCGCGGTCTCGGGGCCGGGCGTGACGCCCGACGTGCAGTGGGAAGGCCCTGCGCTCGCGTCGTTCGACGGCGGGAATCCGCAGCACGTCGCGCACGAGAACGAGATGAACGCGCTCCAGCGCTCGCTGATGAGCGCGTCGACCGTCTGCCGTTCCTAGCTCCGCGGGTGCGAGCGGTCGTAGACGCGACGTAGGCGGCGCGCGTCCACGTGGCTGTAGATCTGCGTGGTCGACAGCGATGCATGGCCGAGCAGCTCCTGGATGACGCGAAGGTCGGCGCCGCCCTCGAGCAGGTGCGTCGCGAACGCGTGGCGGAGCCGGTGGGGGTGTCGTAGCAGGCGTCGCACCGTGCTCGTGTCGAGGCGCCTCCCCCGCACGGAGAGAAACAGCGCGTCGTTCGCGCCTGCGGCGAGCGTCGGCCGGGCGAGCTGCAGGTAGCGCGCGACGTGAAGCGCCGCCTCCTCGCCGAGCGGCACGACCCGTTCCTTCCCGCCCTTGCCCTGGACGTGGACGAGCTCGCGGTCGAAGTCGACGTCAGCGAGATCCAGCCCGACGGCCTCGGCGCTTCGCAGGCCCGCGGAGTAGATGAGCTCGAGCAGAGCTCGGTTGCGCAGGTCGAGCGCGGAGTCTCCCTCCACGACTTCGAGGATCGCCTCGATCTCGGCCGGCTTGGGCGCATCGGGAAGGCGTCGTGCCCGGCTCGGCGATAGCTGCGCCTCGGGCACTGCAGCCGGACCGAACGTGTAGCGCAGACACGAGCGAACGGCAGCGAGCTTGCGCGCGATCGACGCGGGTGCGAGGCGTTCGTGCCCTCCTCCGAGCTCGCCGACCCAGTCGGAGAGCGCGCGCGCGTCGACCTCGTCGAGCGTGAGACCGTGTCGCTCGAGCCACGCGGCGAATGCGCGCAGGTCGCTTCCGTACGCGCGGCGCGTCGCGTCGGACAGGCCGCCGTGCTCGAGGAAGCGGTCGATCGCGGCTGACGTCTTCATCCACACCAGGTTCGTCGCTCAGCGTGGCGAGCCTTCAGCGCGCAGGCAGCTCGGACAGCTCGCCGAGGCTCGGCGCAGTGCGGATCGCGGAGCTGAGCGTCCCCCACAGCGCGAGGATCAGCCCGACCGCGGCGAACACGGCGATCGTCGCACGTGCCGAGACGGACTCGAGCAGTAGCCCGGCCACGAGCGGGCCGAGCGGCGCGACGGCGAGTCCGATCGTCGTCGACACGCTTCCCACGCGACCCTGCAGGCGGTCGGGCGTCAGCGCGATGCGATAGCTGTGCACGACCGAGTCGGTAGAGGGGATCGCGAGCGCGGTGGGGAGGATGCTCGCCGCGAGCACGTAGACGTTCGGCCAGAGCACGAAGAGCGCGCAGCCCGTCCACGTCCACAGCTCGAGGAGCAGCACGCCCCGCACCGGAAGGCGGCGCCGGACGAGCGGCGAAAGAAACGAGCCGAGGAGCACGCCCACGCCGAAGGCGGAGAGGAGGAGCCCGACCTCGCCGCTCGTCAGCCCCTGCTCCTCGCCGATCACGACGATCGCGAGGATCACCCCCGGCCCGACGAAGTTCGCGAGCCCGAACAGGAGTGCCGTCGTCCGCAGGAATGGGTGATCCCAGAGAAAGCGGAAGCCTTCGCCGAGTCGCACGCGCAGTGACGAGCGGTCCCGCTCTCGCTCTTCCTCGAACGGCGTTCGCATGGCGATGAGCGCGACGGCCGAGAAGACGTAGAGCGCCGCGTGGACGAGGAACGGCAGGGCACGCGCGACACCGAACAGCGCGCCACCGAGGGCCGGGCTCGCCACGCTGACGGCCGCCTCTCGGCCGGTGACGACGGCGACCGCGTCGGGCAGTTGCTTCGTCGGGACGACCGCCCGGAACGCACCGGCCTGGGCCGCGGAGAAGACGGCCGCGCCGGCGCCCTCCACGAAGGCGACGGTCGGCACGATCCAGTAGACGGCCTCGTCGGCGGCCACGAGGATCCCGAGGCTGCCTATCGTGACCGCGCGGACGGCGTGGGCGGCGATCATCAGGCGCCGGCGGCTCCAGCGGTCGGCGGCCAGTCCGGCAGGTAGAGCGAACAGGAACATCGCAAGGAGCCGGACGAACGCGACGGCACCGGCCTTCGCCGCCGACCCGGTCAGGGCGAGGACGAGCAGCGGGTACGCGATGGCGGTCATCTGCGAGCCGGCGCTCGACAGTAGGAGGCCACTCTGCAGCAGCACGAAGTCGCGGTTGCGACGGAGTGGTCGGGCGCTCACCGCCCGACGCTACCCCGTCGCAGGCACGCTTAGCCGATGCCGGGACGCCGTTTCGACTCGTTCACCGCCAGCGACCCGCCCGAGCGGCCGTCCGACCCTGCGGTGCGGAAGGCCAACCTGCGACGGATCTTCCCGCTCTTCCGCCCCTACAAGGCGCGGCTGGGCGCGGTCTCGGCGCTCATCGTCTTCTCGGCGGCGCTCGGCGTCATCCCGTCGTTCCTGCTCCGCGAGGTGCTCGACGTCGCGATCCCCGACAAGGACACGCGGCTGCTCACCTGGCTCGTGGCGGGCATCATCGGGATCGCGATCGCGACAGGCGTCATCGGCGTCTGGCAGACGCTTCTCTCGAATCAGGTCGGCCAGAGCGTGATGCACGACCTGCGCACGAAGGTGTATCGCCACCTCCAGCGGCTCTCGCTCGCCTTCTTCACTCGCACGCGAACGGGCGAGGTGCAGAGCCGCATCGCGAACGACATCGGCGGCATCGAGAACGTGGTCACGTCGACGGCGACGTCGGTGCTCTCGAACGTCACGACGGTACTCGCGACGATCGTGGCGATGCTGCTGCTCGACTGGCGGCTGGCCGCTTTCGCGCTCGCGCTCCTGCCGCTGTTCGTCTGGCTGACGAAGCGCGTGGGCGCGCAGCGCAAGAAGGTGACGGCGGAGCGCCAGGCGTCGCTCGCGGACGTCTCGTCGATCGTCCAGGAGTCGCTCTCCGTGTCCGGGATCCTGCTCGGCAAGACGATGGGGCGGACGGACGACCTCGCTGAGCGCTTCTCCGGCGAGTCCAGGCGCCTCGCCGAGCTCGAGGTGCGCAGCCGGATGACGGGCCGCTGGATGATGGCCTCGATCCAGATGACCTTTGCGATCATGCCCGCGCTCGTCTACTGGTTCGCAGGCTTCTCGAGCGCGCGGGGCTCGGAGGCGATCACGATCGGAACGCTCGTCGCCTTCACCACCCTGCAGACGCGCCTCTTCTTCCCGATCGGCAGCCTCCTCGGCGTCCAGCTCGAGGTGCAGTCGTCCCTCGCCCTCTTCGACCGCATCTTCGAGTACCTCGACCACGAGGTCGACATCGTCGAGGGCGCGGAGCAGCTCACAGCGCCGCGTGGGGAGGTCGCGCTGGACTCGGTGTGGTTCCGCTACGACGACGCTGCCTGGACGCTGCAGGACGTCTCCTTCACGGTGCCGCCCGGGACGAAGACGGCGCTGGTCGGCGAGACGGGGTCGGGGAAGACGACGTGCGCGTACCTCGTCGCGCGGCTGTACGACGCGACCCAGGGCTCGCTGGCGATCGACGGCGTCGACGTTCGCGAGCTGACGTTCGAGTCGCTCGCAGACACGGTCGGGGTCGTCTCGCAGGAGACGTATCTCTTCCATGCCTCCGTTCGCGAGAACCTCCGCTTCGCGCGGCCGAGCGCCTCCGACGAGGAGATCGAGGAGGCCGCGCGCGCAGCCCAGATCCACGAGCTCATCGCGACGCTGCCCGAGGGCTACGACACGATGGTCGGAGAGCGCGGCTACCGCTTCTCGGGCGGCGAGAAGCAGCGGATGGCCATCGCCCGCACGATCCTCCGCAATCCGCCGGTGCTCGTGCTCGACGAGGCGACGTCGTCGCTCGACACGCAGACCGAGAGGCTCGTGCAGGAGGCGCTCGAGCGACTCTCCGAGGGACGCACGACGATTGCGATCGCCCACCGGCTGTCGACGGTGCGGGATGCCGACCAGATCGTCGTCCTCGACCGGGGACGCGTCGTGGAGCTGGGGACGTACGACGAGCTCATCGCGCAGGGCGGCCGCTTCGCCGAGCTCGTCGCCGGCGACCGCCCGCTCGAGGCCGTTTAGCGAGGCGGCTCGACGCCCGTCGCGCTCAGGGCAGCTCGAGCGAGATCTCGGCGGGAAGCTCGGCGGGCCGTTCCGCGGGCTCGAGCTCGAGGCGGGCTCGTGCGTCGAAGTAGGCGTACGCAGTGACGAGGCCGACGAACGGAAGCGCGATGGCGTAGACGACGCCGGCCACCACGTTGATCGTCGCGAGCGGCAGGCTCACGACGAAGATCATCAGCGCGCCGAGGAGCGGGCCGCTGACGAGCGCGATGGCTGCGCTGAGCCCGACGAGCGAACCGGTGCGGAACCAGCGGGTGCTCACGAGTCGTCCGCTCCGCCGAAGCGCCGCAGCCCCGCCCCGTCGTTCGACTGCGACGACCGACGCAACCAGGCACCAGCGCACCGCGAGGAAGGCCGCAACCGGGATGAGCGGCGGGAATGCGGTCAGCACGACCCAGGCGACGACGAACAACGCAACAGCGGAGAGCAATCCTCGCCGCTGCCTCCAGACCGCCCGATAGGCGTGCGACGCCGAGACCGAGCGGCCGTCGTCGATCTCCATGAGGGCGAACGTCGCCGCCGCCTGGACGAGCCCGAGCCCGAGAAGCGCGAGCGCCGTCCCGATCACGAGCGCGAGGAGCGCCGACCCGCCCGCACTCTCGCCGGTCGTCACGATCTCGACGGCTTGAAGTCCCTCGAGCGCGACCCATTGCAGGATCGCGGTCACGAGCATGATCGGAAGGAGCAGCAGTCCGATGCCGATGAACACGCGCGGCCTCGCCACGTACATGTGCGCCGACGCGGACAGGATCTGCCCCCACGAACGTCGTCGCGCGAGGTGCAGCGGCGTGCTCGGAGACCACGTCGCGCGCTTCACGATGAAGGCGACCAGCCCGATCAGGAAAGCGAGCAGGAGAAAGACGGCGGCGGGGTTGCGGAGGAGCAGGATCAGCGCGCGCGATCCCTTCGCGACGCCGCTGCAGAACGTGTCCGTCGCGCTCGTCCCGAAGAGTCCGCCCGTCGGAACGGCGTAGCTCACGTCGCGCCAGCCCTCCGACCACGTGATCGGCTCGGTCCACTGCCTCTTGGCGTTCGGGCCCGTCGGTCCGTTGAAGAACGCGGGCTGCAGCTCGCCCCAGCGACCCTCGTAGCCGATCCACGGGAACGCCTGACGCGCCGCCTCCGGGTCGCTCGGGATCGTCTTCACGATCGGGCGCAGCTCCCGGTGCGGGCCGCGCGTGTCGTCGCAGCCGACTCCGGCCTCGGCCGAGCTCCCGAGATAGAGCGCCTCCGTGTACTTGTTGGCGTGCGAGCCGGCTCCCGGGTACACGACCGGATGGGTCTCGTCGACGAGGTCGAGCTTGGCGTCGTCCCACTCGGCGCTCTCGGCGCCCTCGTGCGAGCTGTACCCGACCTGGCTGGGCGTCTGCGACAGCGCCGCGTCGGCATCGGGGGCGTCGAAGAGGAGCTGGACCATCTCCCAGTCGCCCTCGTGCGTGTTGTTGAAGTCGTTGAAGGCGTAGAAGAACCAGTACTGCAGTGCGAGCTTGCCGGGATACGCGGGCTCGCCTATGACGTGGGCGTAGACCGTCGGCTCGCTACCGGCCTGGAGCCTGCGCGACCAGCGCTCGTAGGTGCAGCCCGCGTCGAGCGGGTCTCCGGGGAAGTCGAGGTGGTACTCGTAGCGGTTCACGAGGTCGCTGGCCTCGGGAGCGATCTCGACGAGGTCGGTGCGATTCCAGGGCCCGCGCAGCGCGACGGTCGGCTCGTCGACGAGCAGGAGGTCGACGTCGATCGGATCGTACGGCTCGCCCCGGCTCGCACACTCCTCCTCCTGCTCGACGAGGCGGACGACCGGAGCGAAGCGTTCCGCGAGGGCTTGCTCGTCCGAGGTATCGGCACTGGCGGCCGGGGCCGCCGAGAGCGCGCCCGTTACGACGACGAGCAACGCCGCGCAGGCTGCGCCCTTCATGCGCGCATTCTCTGAGCCTGTGCGGACGACGCGGTGACGTTACGATGAGGCGCTGTGATCGCGATCGTTCCCGACCGGGACGAGCTCGCGCAGCACGGGATCTCCGTGCGCGGCGACGTCCACTGGCACCCGACGACCTCGCAGCTCTACGAGCATGCTCTCGCGCGCGGCGAGGCGAAGCTCGCGGAGGGCGGAGCGCTCGTCGTCGACACCGGAGTCCACACGGGCCGTTCGCCGAAGGACAAGTTCGTCGTTCGCGAGCCCGGGTCGGAGAGCCGCATCGCGTGGGGCGACGTCAACGCCGAGATCTCCGAGGAGAACTTCGAAGGCCTGCGGGACAAGGTGGCCGCGCGCCTCGGCGAGGGCGACGTCTACGTCATCGACGCCTTCGCCGGCGCCGATCCGGCTCACCGGCTCGCCGTCCGCGTGATCACGGAGAGCCCCTGGCACGCGCTCTTCGCGAAGACGCTCTTCATCGACCCGACCGACGAGGAGCTCGACGAGATGGAGCCTCAGGCGCTCGTCCTGCACGCGCCGTCCGTCTCGGCGGTTCCCGAGGAGGACGGCACGCGCTCCGAGACGTTCATCTGCCTGCACCCGTCGCGCGTCGAGGTCGTGATCGGCGGGACGTTCTACGCCGGCGAGATCAAGAAGTCGATCTTCACGGTGATGAACGACCGCCTGCCCCTTCGCGGGGTCTTCCCGATGCACTGCTCGGCGAACGTCGACGACGAGGGGCGCGTCGCGATCTTCTTCGGCCTCTCCGGCACGGGCAAGACCACGCTCTCGGCCGATCCGGAGCGCCGGCTCATCGGCGACGACGAGCACGGCTGGTCGGACGACGGCGTCTTCAACGTCGAGGGTGGCTGCTACGCGAAGGTCATCCGGCTCTCGGCAGAGGCCGAGCCGCAGATCCACGCGACGACCAGGGCGTTCGGGACCGTCCTCGAGAACGTCGTCATGGACAAGCACGGCCGCCTCGACCTGGAAGACGACTCGAAGACGGAGAACACGCGGGCCGCGTACAAGCTCGAGCAGATCGCGAACGCGCTCCCCGCGAAGCGCGCAGGCCATCCGAGCTCCGTCGTGTTCCTCACGGCCGACGCATTCGGGATCCTCCCGCCGATCGCGCGACTGACACGCGATCAGGCCATGTACTGGTTCCTCTCCGGCTTCACCGCGAAGCTCGCCGGGACGGAGATCGGCGTGACCGAGCCGCAGCCCACGTTCTCGGCGTGCTTCGGCGCCCCGTTTCTCCCACAGGCGCCGGCCGTATACGCGCGGATGCTCGGCGAGAAGCTCGATACGCACGCCGACGCGAAGGTGTGGCTCGTCAACACGGGCTGGACGGGAGGGCCGTTCGGCAAGGGCCGGCGCATGCCGATCGAGGCGACGCGGACGCTGCTCGACGCGGCGCTTTCCGGCGATCTCGACGACGTCGAGTACCGCGTCGACCCGACGTTCGGCTTCGAGGTGCCCGTCGAGGTGCCGGGCGTCGACCCGGGGTTGCTCGATCCGCGCTCGACGTGGGGAGACTCCGAGGCCTACGACGCGAAGGCCGCGGAACTCGCTCGCATGTTCCGCGAGAACTTCACGAAGTTCGGTGACGTGGACGCGAACGTCGCAGCCGCCGGCCCGCCGCAGTAGCCGGCCGTTCTTACCCGGACTTCATGTTGGCGCGGCTATAAGGGCCGCGTGTCGAGCACGCTGACGAGGCGCCTCGCGGTCGTGCTGTCCCTCGCGGTGCTCCTCGGTACGCTTGTCGCTGCGGGCACCACCGGGCCGGCCTCGTCGCTCGCGGCAGCGCAGGCATACCGTCTGACGGCCGACGCGCACGCGCCGCTTCGCTCGAGCCGTCTCGCGCAGGCGGCGATCACGTTTCGCGGTGGCCCGATCGCCACGTCCACGGGCGAGACGGTGGACGTGCGGGTCTCCGACGCGCTCCCGCTCGAGACCTCGACGCCGGAGGGCTGGGCGGAGTTCCTCGCGAAAGCGACGCACGGACCGGAGCTCGGGCGCCTGACGACGTACATCGTCACGTTCGACGAGGTGCAGCAGATCTGCGGCTCCCGGGCGCTCGGGTGCTACGGCGGCGACGAGATGGTCGCCCCGGGCGAGACGGTCGCCGACATCTCGCCCGAGGAGGTCGTGCGTCACGAGTACGGCCACCACATCGCGTTCAACCGCATGAACGCGCCGTGGACAGCCGTCGACTGGGGGCCGAAGCGGTGGGCGAGCGTGGCGAACGTGTGCGCCCGGGCGGCGCGACGGGAGGTCTATCCCGGGGACGAGGGCTCCAACTACGCGCTGAACCCGGGTGAAGCCTGGGCGGAGGCGTACCGGCTGATGGACGAGCGCAAGGCCGGGATCGCCACGCAGACGTGGCAGATCGTCTCGCGGAGCTTCTTCCCGAACGAGGCGGCGCTGCGGGCGGCCGACGCGGACGTCCTCCAGCCGTGGACGGCGCCGCGGACGACGGTCTCCACGCGGGTGTTCGGCAAGGCGACGCCCAGGACGTGGCTGATCCCGCTCGCTACCACGCTCGACGGCAACCTGCGGATCAGCGCGACGATGCCGAACGGAGGAACGCATGACGTCACGCTCGTGGGCGCGAACCGGCGCAGCGTGGTCGGCCGCGCGGAGTGGGTCGGTCAGCGCGTGAAGCGGCTCGACGGCTCGGTCTGCGGCCAGCGCTCGCTCTTCGTGCGGGTCACGCAAAAGGGCTCGCTCGGACGTGTGCGCGTGTCGGTGACCCTTCCGTGACTCGCTGCATGGTTCTCGTCGCGGTCGCGCTGCTCGCGACCTCGGCCGGCGCAGGCGCCTCGGCTGGGCGGCTGGTACACGACGTGACCGCCGCGGATCTCGCGACCGCACCCACCGCGACCGCAGCTCCGTCCGCACCGGCCGCCTGGTGCGGCGCTGCGGCCAACGTGGATCGTGCGCCGAACCTCGTCGCGGGCAACCCGATCCACTGGGTCTACGCGATCCCGTCGGACGGCGCCGACAACCTGGGTGGCCTCGCGAGCGTGATGCAGGCGGACGCGGAGCAGATCGACGGCTGGTGGGGCGGTCAGGATCCGACCCGCGTTCCGCGAAACGACGTCGCGTCGTTCTCGTGCGGTGCGCAACTCGACATCACGACGGTGCGGCTGACGCGCACGAGCGCCCAGCTCGCACCGCTGCAGGGGCGCTTCTCGTTCATCGTCGACGCTCTCGACGAGGCGAACCTCGACTCGAACCTGACCAAGTACGTCGTCTACTACGACGGCTCCACCGACGACACGCGGGTCTGCGGGCAGGGTGGGAGCGACTCCTCCGGGTTCGGCGCCGCGATCGTCTACTACCGCTCGTGTGTCGGCGTCTCGACGGCGGGTGTCGCGGCGCACGAGGTGCTCCACACGTTCGGAGCCGTCTCGCCGAGTGCGCCGAACGACTGCAACAACCAGTCGAGCGGCCACACGTGCGACAACGAAGCCGACCTCATGTTCCCGTCGATCGGCGGCGAGCCTCTGTCCTCGAAGCTCCTCGACCCCGGCCGGGAC
Organism: Gaiellaceae bacterium; assembly: GCA_035630135.1. Taxonomy (GTDB): domain Bacteria; phylum Actinomycetota; class Thermoleophilia; order Gaiellales; family Gaiellaceae; genus GMQP-bins7. The sequence goes on along the minus strand of DASQLF010000045.1, from coordinate 209 downwards.
GACTACTACGGCCACGCGGGCGGCTGGACGGACACGCAGGACTCCGCCTGGCTCGTCCGCCTCGACAGTCAGGCGCCGCTCGCGCTGACGATCTCGGGCACCGGATCGGTGGCGTCGAACGTGCCGGGCCTCTTGTGCACGACGACGTGCACGACGACGTGGAACAGCGGGCAGCCGGTGTCGCTAGTCGCGACGCCGGCCGCGGGTAC
>DASQLF010000044.1:0-12855 GCA_035630135.1 Gaiellaceae bacterium | reverse complement strand
GCAGAGCGGCGACGGCTGCTCGAGCTCTACGGCGCCGAGATCGTCGAATCGCCGGGCGAGGAAGGGTCGAACGGTGCAGTGCGGCTCGCGCTCGAGCTTGGCGAGTCCGACCCGAGCTTCTTTATGCCGTTCCAGTACGCGAACGAGGCGAACCCGCGCGCCCACTACGAGGGCACCGGTGCCGAGATCGCGGAAGCGCTCGACCGCGTCGACGTGCTCGTGGCCGGGCTCGGCACCGGAGGCACGCTGATGGGCGCCGGCGCGCGGATCCGCGAATCGTTCCCGGACGTCGTCGTGGCGGCCGCCGAGCCGATGCCCGGCGACGAGGTGATGGGCCTGCGCTCGCTCGAGGACGGCTACGTGCCGCCGATCCTCGACGTCGCGCGCCTCGACCGGAAGCTGCTCGTCACGAACGCCGAGGCCGTTGCCGGCCTACGGCTTCTGCTCGAGCGCGAGGCTCTCCTCGGCGGGGTCTCGGCGGGCGCGGTGATCCACGCGGCGCTCCGGCTCGCCGACGAGCTCGACGAGGGCGTCGTCGTCTGCGTCCTCGCCGACGGTGGCTGGAAGTACCTGTCGGCGGACTTCTGGAACGCGGCCGATCCCGAGAGTGCGATGGAGCGCTCCGTCTGGTGGTGATCCCGGCTGCAGTGCGCAAGGCGCTACGCGAGCACGCCGAGGGGGAATCGCCGAACGAGGCTTGCGGCCTCGTCGTCACAAAAGAGGGCGTCGCAGAGCGTTACGTCCCCGGCCGCAACGCCGCCGCGTCGCCGTACCGCTTCGAGCTCGACGTCGACCCCGAGACGTGGTTCCTGGAGGACGAGGGTTACGAGCTCGCGGTCTTCCACTCGCACCTCTCGTCGCCGCCGCGCCCGTCGCGCACCGACGTCGAGAACGTCGGGCTCTGGGCTGGGCGCCCCTACCTCATCTACACCGTGCGGACGGGCGAGCTCGCGGGCTGGCGGATCTCCAGCGGCTCGATCGAGCCACTGGAGATCGCGCAGGATCAGGGAGGGGCGAGCCTCTCCCCTACTTGATCGTGAACGAGCCCTTCATCGACGTGGGATGAGGGTCGCAGAGGAAGGTGTACTTGCCCTTCTGCAGCGTGACGGTGAAGGTCTTCGAGCCGATCGCCGGCACGGTCGTCTTCACGTTCACGTTCGGACCCTTCAGGTGGAAGTTGTGAATGCTCGACTTGTCGCTGAGCACGAAGGTGGTCTTCCCTGCCTTCGTCGGCTTCTTGGACATCGTGATCGTGAAACCCGGGCCGACGGTGCCGTTGAACTTCGGCGTCGCCGCGAAGACGGGAATCGCGGCCACCGCGCCGATCGCGAGTGCGAGCAGAACTGCGGCTGTGCGCTTTCTCATGATCCTCCTTGGATTCACTGACGCTCTCGTATTCGTTCGCAGCTGAAAACTAGATTGCGGAGAGGCCCGCCGCTGCGATCGCCTGCCGGGCGAGGGCGTCGTCCTCGGCGCCTGCGAGTCCGCTGACACCGACCGAGCCGACACGCCGGTCGCCGTCGAACGCGGCGACGCCGCCTCCGAAGAAGGTGAAGAAGGGGTCGAAGCTCGCGAGCTCGGCGGCGTCGTCTCGCACCTTCGCGGCAAGCCCCGCTGTCGACGTCGCGTCGCTGCGGGCTGCGGTGTACGCCTTGCGCTGCGCGTTCAGCCGCGTGTCCGCGGGCGCTCCGTCCATCGTGGCCGCAGCGACGATCTCTCCGTGGTCGTCGGCCACGTACACGGAGACGGCCGCCGTCGCGTTCTCGATTGCGAAGCGGACGGCGATGAGTGCATGCTCGAGCGTCACTCGGCGGATCCTGACAGCGATAGGCTCGCGCGGCCATGCGAGCGATCGTCATCGAGCAGCCGAACGCCATATCGCTCGAGGAGATCGAGACGCCGAGCCCCGGCCCGGGCGAGGCGCGCGTCCGCAGCGTCGTCGCCGGTGTGTGCCGGACCGATCTCGACATCCTCACCGGTGTTCTCGACACGCGCTGGGTGCGCTTCCCGGTCGTTCCCGGGCACGAGTGGAGCGGCGTCGTGGACGCCGTGAGTGACGACGTCGTCGGCCTCGAGCCCGGCCAGCGCGTCGTGTGCGAGGGGAACATCGGCTGCATGAGCTGTCCGCGCTGCCGCGCGGGCGACACGCATCTCTGCGAGCGCTACGACGCTGTCGGCTTCACGCGTGGAGGAGGCTGGGGGGAGTTCGTCGTCGTACCGGCACGCATCCTCCATCCGCTGCCGGAGCACGTCTCGTTCGAGGCCGCTGCGCTCGTCGAGCCGGGCTCGTGCGTGGTCAAGGCGCTCGGCCGCGCGCGCATCGAGGCCGCCGAGACAGTCGGCATCGTGGGAGTCGGAGCGATGGGGGCCCTCTCGATCCGGATCGCGCGCCTGAGCGCTCCAGCAGCGATCGTCGCCTTCGGCGTGCGTGACGAGGAGCTCGAGCTGGCGCGCGCTCTGGGAGCCGATGCCGTGGTGAACGTCGCGACCCACGACGCCGAGGAGGAAACCCGGAAGTTTCTCGGCCGAAAGTTGGACGTGGTCGTCGAGACCGCGGGTGCCGTTCCGGCCGTGGAGCTCTCGACCCGGATCGTCCGGGAAGGAGGCCGCGTCGTGCTCCTCGGGATCGCGGGCCAGGCGGAGGAGCTCGTACTGCCGGCCGACCGGCTCCCGCTCCGCGACCTCACCGTCTTCGGCAGCGTCGGGTACACGACAGCGGCCTGGACGCACATGGTCTCGCTCCTCCGCGAGGGGCTCGTCGACGTCGCGCCGATCGTCACGCATCGTTTCCCGCTGGAGCGCTTCGAGGACGCCTTCGCGCTGATGGACGACCGGCGCGGCGTCGTCGCCCGCATCGTCCTCGAGCACGCCGCGCCGTGAACATCGCGCGGATCACCACAGCCGTCGTCGAGGCGAACTACGACTGGACGATCGTGCGCGTGGAGAGCGACGACGGCTTCGTGGGCTGGGGGGAGGCCTTCTGCGCGCCGGGGCTCACCGAGACGATCCGCGAGCTGGCCGCGCTCCTGGAGGGCCGGGACGCGCGTCACGTCGAGCCGCTCGTGCACCGGCTGCACCTCGCGACCGCGCACGTGTCGACGGGCGGCACCGTCTACCACGCGATCTCTGGGATCGAGGCCGCGCTCTGGGATCTCGTGGCGCGCTCGCTCTCGATACCGCTCTGGCAGCTCTTCGGAGGATGCTTCCGCGAGCGCGTGCGGATCTACGCGGACTGCCACGCCGGCGAGGCGCTCACGAGCTACAGCGCGACCCTCGTCTCGCGGCAGCTGCCCTGGATGGGAACGCCAGGCGAGGAGCTGGCGGCCGCCGAGCCCGAGGTGCACTGGGCGCCCGAGGACTCCGACGCCGTGTACACGCCCGAGGCGTATGCAGCGCGAGCGTCGCAGATGGCCGACGAGGGCTTCACCGCGCTGAAGTTCGATCTCGACCTGCCGCTGCTCGAGCACGAGGACCTGTACGCGAGGACGATCTCGTCGGCGCAGCTCGAGCGACAAATCGCGCTCGCGGAGGCGACGGTCGACGCCGTCGCCGGACGGGCGGACGTCGCCTTCGATCTGCACTGGCGCTACGCGCCGGCCGACGCGCTGCGCCTCGCCTGCGCGCTCGAGCACCTCCCGCTCCTCTGGCTCGAGGACCCGACTCCGCCGCAGAACCTCGCGGCCGTCGCGGAGGTCGCCCGCCGGACGTCGACGCCGATCTGCACCGGCGAGAACCTGTACGGCCTCGCAGGCTTCGGGAGCCTCATGGACGCGGGTGGCGTCGACATCCTCGCGCCGGACATCCAAAAGGTCGGCGGGCTCGCCGAGACGCGGCGCATCGCCGCGCTCGGGGACGTCCACTCGCGCCCGCTCGCGCCGCACAACATCGCGGGGCCGATCGGCACGCTCGCCTCGGCGCACGTGTGCGCCTCGATCTCGAACTTCCTCGCGCTCGAGTGGCACGCGGCCTCCGTGCCGTTCTTCGACGAGCTCCTGGTCGGCGGCGCCCCGCTGATCGTCGACGGCTACGTCGAGCTGACCGACACGCCGGGGATCGGCGCCGACCTCGACGTCGAGGTGGCGCGCCGCTACGCGCGGCCCGGCGAGCCGTTCTTCGGCGAGCGTCCCTAGCCGTCGCCGACCACGGTCGTGCGTCCGACGCGCGCGTCGGTGAACACGTCGCTTTCGTCGACGCTCGTGGTCGAGAACTCCGAGACGACCGCTCCCTCGTCGCCCGCCTGGAACCAGTGCAGCACGTTCGGTGCGATCGTGTGCTGCTCGCCGGGCCGAAGCTCGACCTCGTGCCACACGGTGAACGCGCCCCCTCCCGACAGCGGCGGCTCGCATGCGGGACTCGACGTCGGCTCACCCTCGACGTAGAGGTAGACGACCCCGGAGCGGCACCGGAACGTCTCCTCCTTGCCGGCCGAGCCCTCGAGGGGTGGATGCCGGTGCTCGGGGCAGGTCTGGCGAGGGAACAGCACGAGCTCTTTCGCGCACACGCGCTCCGTGTTGACGTAGACGACGACCTGGAGACCGATCTCGTCGAGGTGGGAGAGGCCGAAGTCCGCCACCTCGATGGCCGCGAGCTCGGCCGGAGCGAGGACGATCCCGGCCCTGGCGAGAGCCGCTGCCGCCCGCTCTCTCGCTCCCTCGACCTCGTCCCGCCTGAGCACGGCCTCGACGTTACTCCGAACTCAGGCGGGGGCGCTCGGCCTTGCGCGGACGGCAGTACGATTCACGCTCCATGAGCGCGCCTGCCGCAGCCGGCCGGCCTTCGCTACGAATCGGAGGCACGCGGTACCCCGTGCTCCTACCGAGCATCCGCGATCCCCGGCTCCACCTCGCGTCGGTGATCATCACGTTGCAGGTGCTCGGCCAGGTCGCGTTCGAGTTCCAGCTCTCGATCGCGCAGATCCTCGTCTCGCTTGCCGTCGCCGGGATCCTCGAGGTCGCGATCACGTTCCGGTCGCAACGCGTCCTCATGTGGCCGGCCAGTGCGCTCCTGACCGGGAACGGCGTCGCGTTCGTGCTCCGCGTGCCGGGCACCGAGCACGGCGACTGGTGGAGCATGCACGGCTGGTGGATCTTCGCGGGAACGTCTGCGGTCGCGCTCCTGTCGAAGTACGTCGTCCGCGTGCGGGGCCGTCACGTGTTCAACCCCTCGAACTTCGGCCTCGTCCTCTGCTTCCTGCTGCTGGGCGCGTCCCGAGCCGACCCGCTCGCGCTCTGGTGGGGGCCGCTCTCCCCCGCGCTCGTCGCCGCGCTCGTCCTGATCGTGACGGGCGGCTTCCTCATCCTCCGCCGGTTGCACCTCGTCGGCGTCGCCCTCGGCTTCTGGCTCGCGTTCGCGGCAGGAATCGGTGTGCTCGCGGCCAGCGGTCACACGATGACGGCTGCCTGGCACGTCGGGCCGATCGAGGGAGCCGAGTTCTGGTGGCTGCTCGTCTCGTCGCCCGAGATCCTCGTCTTCCTCTTCTTCATGATCACCGACCCGAAGACGATCCCGGCGAGCCGCGACGGGCGGCGCGTCTATGCCGTCGGCGTCGGCCTCCTGGCCACGTTGCTCATCGCGCCGCAGACGACCGAGTTCGCGACGAAGGTCGCGATCCTCGGAGCGCTCTTCGCCGTCTGCGCGGTGCGCGGAGTCATCGCGCTCGCCGACGGCCCGCGCCGGGTGGTGATTCCGCGCCCGACCCGGCGCGCGCTCGTCGGCGTCAGCGCCGCAGGCGTGCTCGCCTACGCGGGGCTGGTCGTCGCGGCCGGGATCCCCGCCCGGTCGTCCGCCGCGTCGGCGGGGGCTGCGTTGCCGAGCGTCGACCAACCGCTCCCGGAGATCGTGGTCGCGGAGGGCGAGAGCGTGGCCCCGATCGACGACGACGCGGCGCAGACCATCGCCCGCAGCGTTCTTACCGACCTCCGGGGCGAGGCGGACGCGCTGCGCCATCGCGACCAGGGGCTGGCGGCGGCCGTGGCGAGCGGAACGTGGCTGGCCGCGCTCTGGGGCCAGATCCGGTCGTCGGCCGACGCGGTCACGGTGGCGCGCTACGACGTCGAGCGCATGGTGCTGACTCTGCACCGCGGCGCGTACCAGGGACCGCCGGCCGTGGTCGCACAACTCCAGGGAACCTTCGTCGCGTCGACGTACGGCCCGACCACCGCGACACCGGTGAGCAGTCGCGAGCCGGTGCGCTTCAGGAGGACGGTCGAGCTCCAGCAGACCGACGGCGTCTACCGGATCGTCCGCTCCGAGGGAGGCCTCGCTCTCACGACCGCATCACGTCCCGGGGCGACGGGAACGCTCGGGGGCACGATCTTCGTCGACGTCGCAGGAGAGGTGGGGTTGGACTTCCGGCACGGCGCCTTCCGCTACGGCGTCTCCAACGACACGACGGCGATGATGGGAGCCGGCCTCTGCTGGCTGGACTACGACCGCGACGGGTGGCTCGACCTCTTCGTCGTGAATTCGCACGCGCAGACCGACTACGCCGCGTTCGACGAGCGAGGCGCGCTTCCGCGCACGGCCCTCTTCCGCAACGTCGGCGGAAGGTTCGAAGACGTGAGCCGTCGCGCCGGAGCGGATCTCCCGCTGCGTGGCAACGGGTGCGTCGCCGCCGATCTGAACGGCGACAGCCACACCGACCTGTACGTGACGACGGCGGGATACAACGTCCCGACGGATACGTACGACGCCCTGCTCTGGAACGAGGGGGACGGGACGTTCGCGGAAGGCGCACAGGCCGCCGGGATCACGGCACCCGGCTGGCACGCAGGCGTGGCGGTCGGAGACGTCGACGGGGACGGACGGCTCGACCTCTTCGTCGCCGGATACACGGATCCCAACGCGCTCGTGGAGTCGCCCGCCGGCTTCCCGACGAACCACCTCGCAGTGCGCGACCTGCTCTATCTCAACCGGGGAGCGGACGAGGACGGCAAGTCGATCTTCCGCGAGGTGGCGCGTGCTGCAGGGATCGAGCGCGACAAGGTGGGTCACGGGCTCGGGGCGGTGTTCGCGGACTACGACCTCGACGGGCGGCTCGACCTCTACGTCGCCAACGACGCAGACCCGAACCAGCTCTACCGCAACGTCGCCGATCCGACCGGTATCGGCTTCCGGTTCGAGGAGGTCGCAGGCCGCGAGGGCGTCGCCGATCCGAACGCCGGCATGGGGATCGCCGCGGCAGACGTCAGCGGCGACGGTCGCACCGACCTCCTCGTCACCAACTCGCGTGGGCAGCTGCACGCGGCCTATCGCAGCCGGACGTCGACCCGCGGTCGCGCGTTCGACGACGCGCGGCCCGAGCTCGCCGCAGCGATCGGCACGAAGTCGACCGGCTGGGGCACGTCCTGGGCGGATCTCGATCTCGACGGGGATCTCGACCTCGTGCTCGCGAACGGCGCGATCCCGGTCACGAATCTCGCGAAGGACGCGCAGCGCGTCCAGGTGATCGAGAACGTCGGCGGGCGCGGGGGCGCCGGCTCGTTCGCTTCGGTCGGGCCGCGCGTCGGCCTCGAGCGGACGCCGCGGGTCAACGGCCGCGGGCTCGCAGCCGCCGACTACGACAACGACGGCGACCTCGACGTCGCGATCAACTCGATCGGCGGCCGCCTGCAGCTCCTGCGGAACGAGGCGCCGGCCCGACACTGGCTCGAGGTGAGCATGGCGATCCTCGCCCCGGGCACGATCGTCACCGCGACGCTTCCCGACGGACGGAGGGTCGTGCGCGAGGTCCGAGCCGGCTCGAGCTACCTGTCGTCCGAGGACCCACGCGTGCACTTCGGCCTGGGTGCCGCGAGACGCCTGCGCGAGCTCGTGGTGCGCTTCCCCGACGGCCGCGTCGTTCGCCGCACGAACCTCGCGGTGGATCGCGTCGTCGATCTCGGCTAGCGGCCCGAGCGCTCCTGCAACCTGCGGGCGATGGTGTCGAGCGTGACGGCCGCGAGCAGGATGACGCCGGTCACGACGTAGATCGTCCCCGTCGAGTAGCCCCCGATGTTCAGCCCGTTCGCGATCGTGGCGATGATGAGCGAGCCGAGCAGCGCGCCGCGCACCTCGCCCCGACCGCCGAAGAGACTCACGCCGCCGATGACCGCGGCCGAGATGGAGTCGAGCAGGAGCGTGCCGCCTCCGACGTTCAGGTTCACGGACTGCAGACGCGCGGCAAGGACGATCCCCCCAACGCCGGCCATGATCCCGGAGATCATGAAGACGAGGATCCGCACGCGCGCGACGTTGATCCCGGAACGCCTCGCTGCCTCGGCGTTGCCGCCGACCGCGTAGACGTGGCGCCCGAAGGTCGTGCGCTTTGCCAGGAAGGTCAGGCCCACGAGGAACACGAGCATGAGAACCGCGGCGAGCGGTAGGCCGAGAGGCTGCGTGCAGTTCACCGTCAGCGGCGTGCCCGGGGGACATGCCGCCGGCCTCGTCGCGTGTGTGCAGATGCCGACGACGCCGAAGGCGAGGATCCCGACACCGAGCACCTTCAGGATCGCGGGCAGCGGACGGATCGTGAGACCCGCCCGTCTCTGGCTCACGACGCCGCTCAACGCAACGAGCAGGTAGAAGCCCGTCACGACCGCGGCGATGATCCAGCTCACGGTGGCGGAGAAGTAGTACGTCGCCGTCTTGTTGATCCACTCGTCCTCGACGATGATCACGCCGCGCACCTGCAGGACTTTCAGGATCACGCCCTGCCAGATGAGGAGCCCGGCCAGCGTCACGACGAACGCCGGAACCCCCACTTTCGCGACGAACGTGCCCTGTGCCGCTCCGATGATCGCGACGACCCCGAGCGCGATGAGGATGCAGAGCCAGCCCGGGAGATTGCGGCCGTCGGGGAGCTGCAGCGAAGCCGCGGTGAGCGCGGCGATGCCGCTGAGGAAGCCGATCGAAAGGTCGATCTCCGCGATCAACAGCACGAAGACGACGCCGAACGCGATCATCGTCACGCCCGCCATCTGCAGGATGATGTTCACGAAGTTCGAGGCCGTGAAGAAGTTCGTCGCGGTGAAGCTGAAGAAGCCGATGATGAGGATCTCGCCGATGACAACCGGCAGGACACCGAGATTCCCCGACTTGACGTTTCCGATCGCTCGCTGCCAGACGCTCTCCTGCTCGTCCGAATCCGGCGGGCCGACGTCAGAGACGGCGACGTCGACCGTGCTCATGCGACGACCTGGGTGACACCTGAGACCTTCGTCGGAACTCCTGCTGTGATCGCATGCACGAGCTCTTGCTGCGTCGTCGTGGCGCGATCGTAGATGCCGACGTTGCGGCCGAGGCGGAGGACAGTGATCCGTGTTGCCGTCTCGAAGATGTCGTGCAGGTTGTGCGAGATGAGAACGACGGCGAGCCCCTGCTCGGCGAGCCGCCTGACGAGTTCCAGCACCTGCTCGGTCTGGGCCACGCCCAGTGCCGCGGTCGGCTCGTCGAGGATGACGAGCTTGGAGTTCCACATCACCGCCCGCGCGACGGCGACGGACTGGCGCTGGCCGCCCGAGAGCGTCGCGACCGCCTGTCGGATGGAACGGATCGTCGTCACCCTGAGACCCTTGAGGGTCTCCGACGTGCGCTGCTCCATCGCGGGCTCCTTGAGCCGGAAGAAGATGTCCCGAATCTCCCGGCCCAGGTACATGTTCTGGACGACGTCGAGGTTGTCGCAGAGCGCAAGATCCTGGTACACGACCTCGATCCCGAGCTTGGCTGCGTCCTGCGGGCCGTGGATGGTGACGGACTCGCCGTCGAAGTAGATCTCGCCGGAGTCGTAGCCGTGGATGCCGGAGATGCACTTGATGAGCGTCGACTTGCCGGCGCCGTTGTCCCCGACGAGTGCCATGACCTCGCCGGCCCGCGCCTCGAAATCGACTTCGGTCAGCGCCTGCACCGACCCGAACGTCTTCGAGAGGTCGCGGATCTCGAGGAGTGGTGTGTCGCTCACGAGTGATGAGTCGTACGAGAGGAGCGACGGAGGCGCGCAAGGCGCCTCCGTCGCGTCTTGCTAACCGACTACTTGCAGAACTTCTTGTACTCCCCGGAGCAGACCTCGCTCCGCTTCAGGAACTTGTCCCTGAAGAGCCGGGTGTAGTTCGCCTTGGTGATCGAGATCACCGGGATGACGAACGTCGCCTGCTTCTTGTTGCCGTTCGGCCGCGTCGTGTTCGACGGCGGTTTCTTGCCCCGGTACAGAGCGATCGCAGCAGCAGCTGCCGCGTTTGCCTCGTCCGGCACGTACTTGTAGACCGTGTTGGTCTGCCAGCCGGAGATGATGTTCTGGACGCCCTGCACGGTCGCGTCCTGCCCCGACAACGCGATCGGCTTCAGGCCCTTGGCCTTCAACGTCGCCACCACGGCGCCGGCGATGTTGTCGTTCGCGCCGACGACGCCCTGGATGTTGTTGTTCGTCTGGACGAGCATCTGCTCGAAGATCGTCTGAGCGTTCTTCGAGTCCCACTCGGGCACGAACTTCGCCGGGCCCTTCTTGACCTTCTTGGTTCGGAAGGCCGGGTTCAGGATGTCGTCGTTACCGCTCTTGAACCAGAAGGCGTTCGCGTCCGTCGGGCCACCCCACAGCTGTGCAACGACGCCGTTCGGGCCGTACGTCTTCTTCGCCTTCATGCCGGCGAGAACGCCGAGTGCCTGCTGGCGGCCGACCGAATTTCCGTCGAACGACACGTAGACGGAGCCGGTACCGCCGACGATCTGGCGGTCGTAGTCGATCGTCTTGCCACCGGCGGCCGTGAACTTCTTCTGGATTGCGATCGAGGTGCCGGTGTCGATCGACGTGATGATGCCCACCTTCGAGCCGCTCGAGATGCACTGCTCGGCCTGCGAGAGCTGCTTCTGCGGGTCGTTCAGCGCATTGACGATAGTTGCCTTGACGCCGGCCTTCTTAAAGGCGGCGGCAAAGGCGGGCTTGTCGAACTGCTCCCACCGGACGGACGACTTCGTGTCCGGCAAGAGGACGCACACCGAGCCCGTCTGAGCCGTACGCGCTGTCGCGCCACTGGCGACGACGGCGACGGCAACGGCGGCCGCGGTCACGCCTACGAGAAGCGTCGTAGACCTTCTGAGACCTGACTTCACTGCACCCTCCTTGCTTGGTTAGTGCCTGCGCGGGGACTCTATTACGGAACGGCGCTCGCGCAAACCGGCCGCTACGCGAGCGTCCGGTACTCGAGCCGCTCGCGCCTGCCGCTCTCCGACGAGCGGACGATCGCGTCGCACACCTCGGCGGCGCGGTAGCCGTCCTCGAACGTCGCGCCGTGCGGCGCGATGTCCGTGTCGTCCCCGATCGCGCGGAGCACGTGGTGGAGCTCGTGCACGAACGTGTCGCCCCAGCCGACGATGTGTCCCGGTGGCCACCAGTGCTCCCAGAACGGATGGCTCGCCTCCGAGACGAGCACCGTCTTGAACCCGCGGGTGCGATCGTCTCCCGCCTGGAATACCTGGAGCTCGTTGAGCCGCTCCATGTCGAACGCGAGTGAGCCCTTCGTGCCGTTGATCTCCCACTGGAACGCGTTACGCCGCCCGAGCGCGAGCCGTGTGGCCTCGAGCGTGCCGACCGCACCGCTCTCGAAGCGCACGGTCGCCTCGACCGCGTCGTCGACCTCGCGGCCGGAGACGAACGTCGAGACGAAGCCTCCGACCTCCTCGACGTCGCCGACGAGGTAGCGCGCAAGATCGATGACGTGGGCTGCGAGGTCGCCGAGCGCACCCGACCCGGCGGCGGCCTTCTCGAAGCGCCACACCTCGGCGTCCGTGTCGCCCCAGTCCTGGAGGTAGCGCCCACGGAAGTGGCGGATCTCCCCCAGCTCGCCGGCGTCGATCAGCTCGCGCGCGAGTCGAACGGCGGGAACGAAGCGGTAGTTGAACGCGCACAGGTGCTTGACGCCGGTGGCGGCGACGCGCCGCCAGATCTCGAAGCTCTCCTCGGCGTCGCGACCCAGCGGCTTCTCGCACACGACGTGCTTGCCTGCCTCGGCGGCGGCGATCGTCGGCTCGGCGTGGAGCGAGTTCGGCCCCAGGTTGTCGAAGAGACCGATCGCCGGATCGGCGACCAGCTCTTGCCAGTCGCTCGTCCAGCGCTCGAAGCCGTAGCGCGAGGCGGCCTCGCTCACGGCCGCCTCGTCCCGTCCGGCGATCGCCACGAGCCGCGGCCGGAGCGGCGGCGGCCACGTCATGTACTCGATCTTCCGGAACCCGTTCGAGTGCGCCTTGCCCATGAAGGCGTACCCGAGCATCCCGACACCGATCTCCTTGATGTCACGCGCGGCCACGTCGCGCGAGATACTACGGCGCGTGAAGACATCACTCGGCATCTGGGCGCTCGGCTCGATGGTGACCCGCTTCGTCCCGGGCGGCTACCAGCCCCAGTGGGCCGACGAGACGATGCCCGAGCGCGTCCGGCGCGCGGTCGAGGGTCTCGGTGACCTCGTCGACGACTACGAGTTCCACTACCCGCAGGAGCTCTCGGAGGAGAACCTCGACGACGTACGCGAGGCGCTCGCCGGCCATGGCATCTACGCGGTCGCGACCGGTACCCACCTGAACCCGCTGTTCGGCAAGGGCGGGCTCTCGTCGCCTGACGACTCGGTGCGCGACGCGGCTCTCGACGAGGCGCTCCGCGCGGCCGACTTCGCCGCGTCGATCGGAGCGCACATGATCCTCTGGCCCGGCGTCGAGGGCTACAACTACCCGTTCCAGACGCCCTACCGCGACGCGTGGGCACGCTTCATCGACGGCGTGGGCGACATCGCGGTGCGCTGCCAGGAGGGCGGCATCGCGCTCTTCCTCGAGCACAAGAACTCCGAGCCGGCGATGAAGATCCTCATGCGCAACATCGGCATGACGCTCCAC
>DASQLF010000043.1:0-11462 GCA_035630135.1 Gaiellaceae bacterium | reverse complement strand
CCCCCGTGAAGCCGCCGGCGTGCTCCTCGACGAGCTCGCGCGTCGTGATGCCGTTGGGCGCCTCGTAGCAGCCGGGCCGCGCCACCGCGCCGGTCACCGACCAGAGACGCGTTCCCTTCGCGCCACGCGTTCCGAGTCCCGCCCACCACTCTCCACCCGAGCGCAGGATCGCCGGGATGTGCGCGAGCGTCTCGACGTTCTGGATCAGCGTCGGTCGGCCGAGGTAGCCGAACTGGCTCGGGAACGGCGGCTTCAGCCGCGGCATCGCTCGTCGCCCCTCCATCGACTCGAGCATCGCGGTCTCCTCGCCGGCGATGTACGCGCCCGCGCCGACGACGAGCTCGAGCGTGAGTCCGTCGAGGAGACCGGCCGCGCGGAGCTCGTCGATCGCCTCCTGTATGCGTGCGCGGGCTGTTGCGTACTCCTCGCGGAGATAGATGTAGCCCTCGCTCGCGTCCAGCACCCGCATCGCGAGGACGGTCGCCTCGAGCATCAGATGCGGCCGCAGCTCCATTACGTAGCGGTCCTTGATCGTGCCGGGCTCGCCCTCGTCGGCGTTCACGACGACGTACCTCGGCCCCGCCTCGCGCGACACCGCGTCCCACTTCGTGCCCGTGGGGAAGCCAGCTCCGCCGTAGCCCGTCAGGCCGGACGCCTGAAGCTCCTCGAGGATCCGCGCGAGCGGCGGCGGCTCGCGGAGGAGTGAGAGGCCGCCGCGGGCCTCGTAGTCCGCGAGCGTCGCGTCACCGTCTCGCAGGCCCACCGCCGGCCCGTCGTTCGTCGCATGCGTCACCGACGGGACGATCTCGTCGCCGCGCGTCAGCGCCGGCGCGAGGTCGCAGTGACCCAGGCACGCGACCTCGATCGCGCCGGGGGTCGACGCGAGCAGTTCGCGCGCGCCGAAGCAGTCGCAGACGGGGCCGGTGCACACCCGCACGGCGTCGGTCGGCACCTGCAGGAACGAGTAGAACGAGACGACCTCGTGCACCTCGCCGCGGCGGATGTTCATGTGATCCGCGAGCGCGTCGGACAGCTCCATCGTGATCGGGCCGACCTCGCGGCGCACGCGTCCGAGGTTGTCGAGCAGGCGTGTGCGCTCGCGCGGAAGCTCCGGGAGCAGCGTCGCGAGGCGCAGCACGTCCACGCGACGAGTCTATTCCGGGCCTGGAGGCCTCCGGAGGGCCTTCGTCCGGCCCCGCCGGCGCTTCTTCTCGAGCCGTCGCTCACGTGCCGCAGCCCCCGGTTTCGTGGCGACACGGCGACGCGGCACGGCCAGCGCCTCGCGGAGCTTCTCGACGAGACGTTCGACGGCGAGCTCGCGGTTGCGCGCCTGGCTGCGCTCGTCCTGCGCGACCGCACGCAGAACCTCGCCGGCGCGCGCGACCACGCGCCGCTTCTGTGTGTCCGTGAGGGCGGAAGACGCCTCGACGTCGAACAGCGCCTCGACCCGCGTCGACGACTTCTGCGCGTGCTGCCCGCCCGGCCCGCTCGACCGCGAAACCCTGATGCCGATCTCGGAAACGGGGAGGAGGACGGAGCGTGTTACCCGAATACACTCACGCTCCATGGCGTGCATTCTGCTCGACATCGACGGCGTGCTGCACGTCTCCGGGGAGCCGACTCCCGGTGCCGCCGACGCGATCGCCGAGCTTCGTGGCGACGGCCATTCGCTTCGCTTCGTCACGAACAACTCGACCCGATCCCGGGAGCGACTCGCCGACGAGCTCCGCGAGATGGGGTTCACGCTCGAGGCGGGCGAGCTGCAGACGACGCCTGGAGCGGCCGTCCGCGAACTCTCCGGTAAGCGCGTGCTCGCGCTCGTGATGCCGGCGATCGTCCCCGACCTCGAAGGCATCGAGCTCGTGGGCGATCACGCGGAGGCCGTGCTGATCGGAGGCTGCGACGAGACGCTCGAGCCGAACCAGGTCTTCAGCTACATGAACCTCGCGCGCGCCTTCGCCGAGATCCAGATGGGCGCCTCGCTCTACTGCCTGCACAAGAACAAGTGGTGGCAGACGAGCATGGGGCCGATGCTCGACTCCGGCGGCTTCGTGGCCGGGCTCGAGTATGCGACGGGGGTGGAGGCGACCGTGCTGGGAAAGCCCAGCCCGTCGTACTTCGCGGCCGCGCTCGACGCTCTCGGCGCCGAGCCGGAGCTCACGTGGTTGATCACCGACGACGTCGAGGCCGACGTGCGCGGCGCTCGGCTCTTCGGCATGAAGACCGCCCTCGTGCGCACCGGGAAGTTCCGTCCCGAGACGCTCGAGACCGCAGAGACGGCGCCGGACATCGTGGTCTCGTCGCTTGCGCACTTCCCGGCGCTCCTCGAGGAGGATCTCGCCGGCGGCTGGGCCCCGTGAAGGTCGGGGTGGATCTCATCGAGATCGAGCGCATCGAGCGGGCGCTCGAGCGGCCGGGATTCCGCGAGCGCTGCTTCACCGAAGCCGAGCGCGCGTACTGCGACTCACGCGCACGACCGGCGCAGAGCTACGCGGGGCGCTTCGCGGGAAAGGAGGCCGTCGGCAAGGCACTCGGCTGCGGCGTGCGGTTCACCTGGAAGGAGATCGAGATCGTGGGCCGTCCCAAGCCCGGAGTGCGGCTCTCCGGACGAACTGCGGCGTACGCGGAACGCGTGCGCGCAGGCGACATCGACGTCTCGATGACGCACTCGCGCGAGCTCGCGGCCGCCATCGCCGTCGTGAGCCCGCGCAGCGATGGCTGAGCCCTACGAGCCCCTGTACGGCGCCGCGGAGATGCGCGTCGCGGAGGAGCGTTACCCGAACTACCCGGACTCCGTGCCGGAGCTGATGGAGCGCGCGGGCACGGCCGTCGCGCGCGAGGCGATGCTCGCCTATCCCGCCGCGCGCAGCTTCGCGTGCGTCTGCGGCGCGGGCTCGAACGGAGGCGACGGGCGAATCGCCGCGCGCGTGCTGCGGGAGGCCGGTCACGTCGCCGACGAGACCTCGGAGGTCGACGGCTACGACGTGGTGGTCGACGCGCTCTTCGGCACGGGTTTCCACGGGGAGCCTCGGGCCGAGGCCGCTGAGCTCATCGCGCGCATGAACGCCGCGGCCGCTCCGGTCGTCGCCGTCGACGTCCCGTCCGGTGTCGATGCGTCGACGGGTGAGATCGCCGGGAAGGCGGTCGAGGCCGACCTCACGGTCACGTTCCATGCACCGAAGGCGGGCCTCGTGCTCGCGCCGGGTCGCTTCCGGGCAGGGCGCGTGGTCGTGGCCGACATCGGTCTCGAGGGCGGCTCGACCGAGCTGCGCCGTGCGACCCCCGCGCTTCTCGACGAGATCCCGCTGCGCTGGGCCGGCGACACGAAGTACGCCGCCTCGGTCCTCGTCGTCGGCGGCGAGCCGGGGCTGACGAGCGCGGCCTGCCTCACGGCAATGGCCGCTCTCAGAGCTGACGCCGGCTACGTGGCGCTCGCCGTCCCCCACGCATCCCTGGGCACGGCCGAGACTCTCGCGCTCGAGCCGGTCAAGATCCCGTGGGGAGACGACGACGCCGCGGACGTGCTCCTGTCCGCTGCGCAGCGGGCGAAGGCGTTGGCGCTCGGCCCGGGTCTCGGCCGCGGCCCCGAACGCAAAGCTCTCGTCCGCGAGCTTCTCGCCCGGATCGACCTGCCGACCGTCGTCGACGCCGACGCGCTGTTCGAGCTCGAGCCGGTCGAGCGGGCGGCGGCCACGGTGCTCACGCCTCACGCAGGTGAGCTCGGCCGCCTGCTCGGCCGCGACACCGAATGGGTCGACGCCCATCGGCTCGCGGCCGCCCGCGAAGCCGCCGAGAGGTTCGGAGCGATCGTCCTGCTCAAGGGGACGGACACGATCGTCGCGTCCCCCGATGGCTCCGTGGCGGTCTCGGATCACGGTCCGCCCTCGCTCGCGACCGCGGGGACGGGCGACGTGCTGACCGGCGTCATCGCCGCGTTCCTGGCGAAGGGTGTCGAGCCAGCGACCGCCGCGACGGCCGCTGCCGTGGCTCACGGGCTCGCCGGCCGGGTCGCGCCGAGGCAGGCAGGGCTCCTCGCCAGCGACCTGCTCGGCCTGCTTCCGCACGTCCTCGACCGCTGACGGGACGTCAGCTTCGCGCATAAGGCGACGCGTCGCTCGTCAGCGCCTGACTACCTCGAAGGATTTACCTCCAACGGGTGAGATGCCCCGCCCGGAGCGGCGCCGAGAACCGGCTCGCACGTCACTTCCCCTGCGGATCACGAAGAAGGAGTTCTCCATGCCCCGAGTTCGGCGGCGAACGGTTCTGGTGGTGGCTCTCGCAGCCGCTCTCGCCCTTGCCACGTTCGCATTCACTGCATCCAACACCGTGCCCGCCTCGAAGGCCGGCAAGGGTGAAGGCGCGATCTCCGGCTACGTCGTCTCGAGCGTCGCGTACACGCTCGCCAGTGGCAACCCGGCCAACATCGACTCCGTCGCGTTCACCCTCAACGCGGCCGCCACCACGGTGAAGGCGAAGGTCGTCGCCTCCGCCGGCTACACGGACTGCACCGTCGCGGGCGGCGTCAACGCCACCTGCAACTTCTCGCCCGACCCCACGGTCCTGAGCGCCGACGAGCTGTCGGTCATCGCGACCTCGTAGCGGCGGGAAAACGAGGAGGGGCCATGCGGCGGCCCCTCCTCACACCACCAACGGTCATGAAGAGCATCGTCGCCCAAGCCCCCACCGCGGTCGTCGCGGTCGTGCTGCTCCTCGGAGCCTGGCTGCTGCTCGCACCGGCGGAGCTCGGTGGCGCGACGCGGTACGCCGTGGTCGACGGCGCGAGCATGGAGCCGGCGCTGAGCCGCGGTGACCTGGTGCTCGTTCGTGCGGGCGGTGAGCCTGCCGTCGGCGACGTCGTCCTCTACCGCGATCCCGAGATGAACGTGCGCGTCTTGCACCGCGTGAGCGACGTCGAGAACGGACGGCTCGTCCTGAAGGGCGACGCGAACGACTTCCTCGACGACGCGCGGCCGCGTCCGTCCGAGGTGATCGGCTCGTACTGGCTTTCGATTCCCCGTGTCGGATCGGTCCTGCTCTGGTTCGCCGAGCCCCTGCACGCGGCGCTTCTCGCCTTCGGGCTCACGCTGCTCGCGCTCGCAGGCGGAGGTGCTGCCCGCACGGCCCCGAGCAGAGAGACGAGCCGGGGATGAGGTCCGTCTGGGCGCCGACCCGGGTTGCGGCGCTCGCGATCGTCCCGTTCGTCTGCCTCGTGAGTGTCGCGTTCACCGCGTCCAACTCGGTGCCGGGAAGCCGGGCCGACCGCGCGGCGAGCTCCGTTGGCGTCAACAACCTCAAGCCGAACGCGTGCAATGCGCTCACGCTTGCCGGGATCACGACCGGGTCGGGCACCGTCAACGACGGGGCAGGCAACAACCTCGTGCTCGGAAGCGCGGCGGTCGACACGATGCGCGGCAACGGCGGCAACGACTGTCTCGTCGGGGGAGCGAGCAACGACTCACTGCGTGGGGACGCCGGAACCGATGTCTGCATCGGGGGCCTGGGCACGGACACGTTTCATTCGTCCTGCGAGACGCAGATTCAGTAGACAATGGACCGCTTGGAGCGGTCCTGCTTCACCCTGAATATCGGAGCGATCAGGCGCAACGCGGCGACGCTTCTGCGTGCGGCCGAGGGTGCCGAGCTGTGGGCCGTCGTGAAAGCGGAGGGCTACGGGCACGGGGCCGTCGACGTCTCCAAGGCCGCGCTCGATGCGGGCGCGACTGCGCTCTGCGTCGCGACGCTGCCCGAGGCGCTCCATCTGCGAGCGGCACTGCGCAACGCGCGGATCCTCGTCATGGGGCCGGTCTCCGAGCGCGAAGTGGGAGAAGCTCGGATGGCTCGCCTGGAGCTCGTCACGGCCGATGAGCGAGTCCCGGAAGGCGTCAAGGTGCACCTGAAACTCGACACGGGAATGGGGCGCTGGGGTCTCGCCGAGCTGCCGGCCCCGTCACGCGATGTCGTGGGGCTGATGAGCCACCTCGCCTCGGCGGAGTCCGATCCCGCGTTCACGCAGCTGCAGGTCACCCGCTTTCGCGACGCCACCGCTGGTCTCGGCTCGCTCACGCGACACCTCGCGAACAGCGCCGCGGCGCTGCGTTTCGCCGAGGCGCGCTTCGACGCCGTTCGTTGCGGGATCGCGCTGTACGGCATCTCGCCGTTCGGGGCGGATCCGACGGAGGACGAGCTCGAGCCCGCTCTGCGCTGGGAGTCGTACGTCGCGCTCGCCAAGCGGCTCGAGCCGGGCGAAAGCACCGGGTACGGGCGGAGGTTCGTCGCCGACCGACCGACCTGGATCGGCGTTGTCCCGGTCGGCTACGCGGACGGATTCCGCCGCGACATGACGGGGACAGACGTGCTGGTCGACGGCGTGCGACGCCGCGTCGTGGGGACGATCTCGATGGACGCCATCGCAGTCGTCCTCGATTCGCCGGTTGCGGAGGGCACGCCGGTGACGCTGCTGGGCGACGGGATCCTGATGGAGGAGCACGCGCGCGTCTCCGGCACGATCGCGTACGAGATCGCGACCGGGCTCAACACCCGCTCGGGACGCGCGCGGCGGGTCGCCGTCGATGGATGAGCGCCTGCGGGCGATCCTCGGCGATGAGGACGCGTGGGTCGTCGGCGGCGCCGTGCGCGACGAGCTTCTCCTTCGGCCTGTGCTCGACCTCGACGTCGTATGCGCCGAGCCGCGCGACGCGGCGAACCGGTTCGCGCGCCGGTTCGGAGGCTCCGTGTTCCCGCTCTCGGAGCGACATGGAGCGTGGCGGGTCGTCGTGGACGGGGTTGCGGAGACGGTCGACTTCACCCCGGTCGGAGACGGGATCGACGCCGATCTCGCGACGCGCGACTTCACGTTCAACGCGGTGGCCCGGCACGTCGGCACGGGAACGACGCACGACCCGCACTCAGGCCGCGCGGACCTCGAGGCCGGGGTCGTCCGGGCGGTGTCGGACACCGTTTTCGTCGACGACCCCCTACGTCTCCTCCGCGCGGTGCGCTTCGAGGACGAGCTCGGCTTTCGGCTGGACGAGCACACCGAGGCTCTCTTGCTCGCCTCCACGGCGCTGGTTGCGGAACCGGCGGGCGAGCGCGTGCTCGCGGAGCTCGAGCGGATCTCCGCCGCCGGATATCGGCGCCTCGACGAGGTCGGGCTGCTCGCGCCGCTCGGTGGGAGGCTCGACGAGCGCCTCGACGCCGTCGACGACTCCGACTTCCGGCTCGTGGTCGTCTTCGGCGAGAATCTGAGGCGCCTGCCGATCTCGAACGACCTCAAGCGCTACGCCGCCGCGCTGCGTCGCGCCGAGCATCCGCAGGACGCGTCTCCACGCGCGATCCATCGCTTCCGGCGCTCGACGGAGCCATGGGCTCTCCACGCGCTCGCGTACGTGGGGGCGACGGAGCTGACCGCGGTCGTCGAAGCGGCTAGGCTCGCCGATCCTCCGTCCCCGCTCTTGCGTGGCGACGAGCTCGGCCTCGCGCCCGGCCCTGCGATCGGGCGTATCCTCGACGCCATCGACGAGGAGCGGGCTGCGGGGACGATCACGACGCGCGACGACGCGCTGGCACTCGCGCGCAAGCTCGCGGCGGCGGAGTGCTCGTGAGCGTCGAGCTCCGTCTCGCCTTGCAGGAGCAGCGGCGCGCCGACCTCGCCGCTCGCCTGCGTCGCCTGCTCGGCCCGTTCACCGGACGGGAAGCCGTGCTCGACGCGGGAGCCGGCACGGGCTCGGTCGCGTTTGCGCTCGCACAGCACGTCGCCGGGGTGGTGGCGGTCGACACGCGAGAGGACTATCTCGAGGCCGGGCGCGAGGCGGCGCCGGAGAACGTGCGCTTCGAGCAGGCGGACGTGATGAGCCTCCCCTTTGGCTATGCGGAGTTCGACCTCGTCTGCTGCCATCGTGTCCTACACCACGTACGTAGGCCCGAGCTCGCGGTCTCCGAGCTCGCCCGGGTCGCACGCCCCGGAGCCAAGGTGTTCATCGCCGATCAGCTTGGATCGATCGACCCGCTGATCAATCTCGAGCAAGACCGCTTCGAGCGCCTGCGCGACGCAACGCACCAGCGCCTGCTCCCCGAGGCGGACATCCGCGGCTACCTCGACGCCAACGACCTCGTGCTCGTCTCGTCCGAGGTCACGCGCGAGCGGGTCGATCTGGAGCAACGTCTCGAGCTCGCCGGCTTCGACGAGGCCGAGCGCGTACGCATCCGTGGCCCAGCGCCCGCGTCGCCGTACGAGGTCGAGATCGGCTGGTACGTCTCTCGCAAGCCGGGCGTCTAGCGCTACTCCCCGCGCTGGTACCCGGCGCGACCCCCGAACCGGGCAAAGACGCCGGGAACGAGCACCTGCGCGATCGCCACGAGTCGATACGGGAACCACGGCACCGTGACCTCGAGCTTGTCCTTCTCGATCGCCGTCACGATCGCCTCGGCGACCTCTTCGGACTCGATGACGAAGCGCCGCAGCAGCCGGCTCCGCAGCGTGGATCGCTGCGGGAAGCCCGGCGTCTCGACGAAGCCGGGCATGATCGTGTGCACGCTGATCCCGCTGCCGCGCAGGAGTGCCGCCGTCGAGCGCGAGAAGGCGAGCTGAGCGTGCTTCGCCGCCGAGTACGCCCCGGCAGGCGCGAAGGCGACCGTTCCGGCGACCGAGACGAGGTTCACGACATGAGCGCCGCCGGGGCGGGCGGCCGCGCGAAGCCCCGGCTCGAATGCGCGCAGACACCAGATTCCGCCGAGGTAGTTCACGGCCGTCACCTTCTCGATCTGCTCGGGCTCGATGTCGAGGTAGCTGCCTCGCGCCGGAACGCCGGCGTTGTTCACGAGGAGCCCGATCGCTGCATGCCGCGCGAGCACGCGCGCGGCGACCTCGTCCACTTGGGCCCGGTTCGCGACGTCACAGACCTCGAACTCGCCGCCGATCTCGCCCGCGATGCGCTCGAGCTCCTCGGCTCGGCGCGCCAGCAGCACGCAGTGCCAGCCCTTCCGCGCGAGCTCGCGTGCCGTCGCCTCCCCGATGCCGGACGAGGCCCCCGTGATCACCGCGACGCGCTTGACCGCCATCGGCGCGCCACGCTATCCGAATAGGATCGGCGCGTGACCGGCAGATTCGAAGGCAAGCACGCGCTCGTCCTCGGCGTCGCCAACCAGCGCTCGATCGCGTGGGCAATCGCGAAGCGCCTCGCCGACGAGGGCGCGACCGTCGCCTTCACATATCAGGGCGAGCGCATCGAGAAGAACGTGCGCGACCTCGCCGACAGTGTGTCGAGCCCGCTCGTGACGGAGTGCGACGTCCGCTCCGACGACGACGTCGCGCGCGTCTTCGGCGAGGTGGGGGAGGTGTTCGGTGGCGGACTCGACGTGCTCGTGCACTCCGTCGCCTTCGCTGCAGCGGAGGATCTCGAGGGCCGCTTCGTGGACACGCCGCGCGACCGCTTCTGGATGGCAGTGGACATCAGCGCGTACTCACTCGTCGCGTGCGCGCGTGCTGCGGAACCGCTGATGGAGGCTCGCGGCGGCGGCTCGATCGTGACGATGACGTACCTCGGCGGCGAGCGGGCGGTGCCGCACTACAACGTCATGGGCGTCGCCAAGGCGACGCTCGACGCGAGTGTTCGCTACCTCGCCTGGGATCTCGGGTTCAAGAACATCCGCGTGAACGCGATTTCGGCAGGCCCGGTGCGCACGCTCGCGGCCCGGTCGATCGCCGGCTTCACGACCATGCAGACGATGTTCGAGGAGCGCGCTCCGCTGCATCGGCCGATCGAGTCGGACGACTGCGGCGGCGCGGCGGCGTACCTGCTCTCGGACGACGCCGCGAACGTGTCCGGCACGACGCTCTACGTCGACGCCGGATACCACGCGATGGGTATGTAGGTGTCGATTGAGAGGCGCCTCGTGGAGCTCGGCCTCGAGCTGCCTCCGGTGTCGCCACCGGCGGCGAGCTACGTGAACGCGGTTCGCACCGGCAACCTCGTCTACCTGTCGGGTGCTGGGCCGACGACCCCCGGCGAACCGATTCCGATAGGGAAGGTGGGAGCCGACGTCACGGCGGAAGAGGCTGCGGCCCACGCTCGCCAGGTCGGGCTCAACCTGCTCGCCGTGCTTCGTGAGGAGCTGGGCGACCTCGATCGCGCACGGCGCGTCGTGAAACTCCTCGGCATGGTCAATGCCGCGCCCTCCTTCACCGAGCACTCGAAGGTGATCAACGGCTGCTCCGATCTCCTCGTCGACGTGTTCGGCGAGGGCCATGCCCGCTCGGCGGTCGGCGTCGGCAGCCTGCCGCTCGGGATGACGGTCGAGATCGAGGCGATCTTCGAGGTCGAATGAGAGCCGCGCTCATCCGTGAGCTCGGCGCACCTCCGGGCGTGGCCGAGATCTCCGACCCGTCCGGTGAGACCATCGAGGTGCTCGCGGCGCCGATCAACCCGATCGATCTCGCCGTCTCCCGCGGCGTCCTCGCCACCGGTCATCCCGAGCTGCCGTACGTCCCGGGCTGCGAGGCTGTGGGGCGTACGGCCGACGGCGGGCTCGTCTGGATCTTCGGCGGAGCGCTCGGTCGCACGGCGAACGGCGCGATGGCCGAGCGCGCGGAGATCGGCGACGCGCACCCGATCGATGTGCCCGACGGCGCGGATCCCGCGCTCGCGGCGGCGCTCGGGATCGCGGGCCTCGCCGGCTGGCTACCTTTCGCGTGGCGTGCGCCGCTGCAGGGAGGCGAGAACGTGCTCGTGCTCGGGGCCACGGGCTCCGTCGGGCTCGTTGCGGTGCAGGCGGCGAAGCTGCTTGGTGCGGCGCGGGTGGTGGCCGCCGGTCGGAGCGCCGAGGGGCTCGAGCGGGCCGTGGAGCACGGCGCCGACGCCACGGTGCGCCTCGACGAGCACGACGATCTGGTCGAGGCGTTCCGAAATGCGTGCGGCGGCAGCGGCCCGAGCTACGTGTTCGATCCACTCTGGGGCGAGCCGGCGGCGGCGGCGGTCGAAGCAGCCGCGCCACGAGCCACCATCGTGAACCTCGGCCAGTCGGCGGGGGCGACGGCTGCGCTCGCGTCGGCCGCGGTGCGCTTCAAGAGCCTCTCCGTGCTCGGCCACACGAACTTCGCCGTACCGCCCGGGGAGCTCGCGGAGGAGTACAGGCGCCTCGTGCAGCACGCTGTCGCTGGCGACATCCGTCTCGAGCTGGAGGAAGTGCCGCTCGAGTCGGTGGCCGAGGCCTGGCGCCGTCAGGCCGACGGCGCGGGCACCAAGCTCGTCGTCGTGCCGTAGCGCCGTCGTTTGGCGTCGCACGCGAGCGGGGATCCACTCGCGATGAAGAAGGCTCTGTATGCCGCAATCGGCTGGATGGCGTGGAAGTTCGGCAAGCGCAGCCTCCGCCGCAAGATGCGCTTCGCCGGCCGCTAGCCGCGCGCCGCGTCTATCACCGCATCGATATCGGGTAGCTCGGCTCCGAGGAGCCAGGCGGCCTCGATC
>DASQLF010000042.1:0-13353 GCA_035630135.1 Gaiellaceae bacterium | reverse complement strand
TCGGCGCGACGTCCTCGGCTATGCCGACCAGCACTACTGGCGAGCGCTCGAGGGCGAGCTCACGGCGCAGGAGCTCGTCGCGCTCCCTCTCTCTCTCGCGTCGGTGCCGACGGAGCAGGCGGCTGCGCGAGCGCGCCAGCTTCTCGAGCGCGTCAGGCTCCTCGATCGGGCCGATGCGCTTCCGCGAGAGCTGTCGGGCGGAGAGCAGCAGCGCATCGCGCTCTGCGCCGCGCTCGCGAACAGTCCCCGGCTGCTCATCGCGGACGAGCCGACCGGCGACCTCGACGAGGGCTCGGCGCGGGATGTGCTCGCGCTCCTGGCCGAGCTCGTGTCCGAGGAGGGATCGTCCGCGCTTCTGGTGAGTCACGATCCCGCGTCCACGGAGATCGCGGATCGCGTGGTTCACATCCGCGACGGGCGCGTCAGTGAGGAGCGCTCGGGCGACGACGAGACCGCGGTCGTGGGAGCCGGAGGCTGGCTGCGCGTCCCCGAGGAGACGCTGCGCGCAGCCGGGATCCACGACCGCGCCCGGATCGTCGCCGCCGACGGCTCCGTCTCGTTGCATCCGGTCGACGGTCGCGTCGAGCGTGCGACGGTGACGCGATCCCGGGTCGAGGGCGTGCGAGGCGAAACGCTCGAGGCGTGCGGGGTGACTCGGCGCTATGGGAGCGAGACGGCGCTCGCGGAGCTCGATGCCACCTTCCTTCCCGGCCGGCTCTCGGTCGTGGTCGGGCCATCCGGCTCGGGTAAGTCGACGCTGCTGGCGCTGCTCGCAGGTCTCGATCTTCCCGATGCGGGAGAGATCCGGCTCGGCGACACGGTCGTTTCCGCGCTCGATCGCGCGCAGCGCGCGGAGCTCCGGCGCGAGCGCGTCGGCGTGATTGGGCAGGCACCTGGCCTTGCCGGCTTTCTCTCGGCCGCGGAGAACGTCGAGCTCGGCCTCGGCCTGCGAGGCGTTGCTGCCAGCGAGGCGCCGGAGCGCGCGGCGGAGGCCCTGGCCGCGGTCGGTCTCGCGGCGCACGCGGATCGCCGTGTCGATCTCCTCTCCGCCGGGCAGCGCGAGCGCGTCGCGGTGGCTCGGGTCTTCGCCGCCCGACCGGCCGTCCTCATCGCCGACGAGCCGACCTCGCGCCTCGATGCGGCCACCACGCTCGCCGTAGGTGCACTTCTTGCGCAGCTCGCGCACGAGACGGGTACGACCGTCGTCTGCGCAACGCACGATCCGCTCCTCATCGGGCTCGCCGACGACGAGCTGCGGCTCGATGTCGCGCGGGTACCATCGCCGCTGTGACGAACGCCACGATCCAGGTGAGCGGAGTGCGCTGCGAGCGCTGCATCGGCCGGCTTGCCGGAGCGCTCCGCGGACATGACGGGATCGAGTACGCGAACGCGAATCTCATGGGCGAGGTGTCGCTTCAGTGGGACGACGAGAAGACGTCCCGTGACGAGATCGTGGCCACGCTCACGCGATCTGGCTTCCCCGAGGTGGCCCTCGCGCGGGAATAGCTCGTGCGAACGCCTCGTTAGGGGCTCCCGTGCAAGCAGCGATACGGTACGCCGATGAGCGAGGCGGGCTCCGAGACCGAGGCACGACGGATCGCGACGGAAGCGCGCGACCGGGCCCGCTTCGAGGAAGACGCTCTGGCGCTCGCCGATCAGGTGTACCGCGTTGCGAGGCGACTCGTCGGCTCGCGTGAGGAGGCGGAGGATCTCGTGCAGGAGACGTACGCAAGGGCATTTCGCAGCTGGAGGTCGTTCACACCCGGAACGAACCTGCGCGCGTGGCTTCTGCGCATCCTCACCAACCTGAACGTCGACCGGGGCCGCAAGATCCAGCGCTCGCCACAGACCCAGCCGCTGGAAGAGACGGACTACTACCTCGCGAACAAGGTCGCGTCGGCCGCGGGTGAAGATGCGCTCGAGACGGACGACGTGGTCGAGCGCCTGTCACAGGACTCGATCGTCAACGCGCTCTCAGAGATCTCGCCGCAGTTCCGCGACGTCGTCGTACTGGTCGACATCGGCGACTTCTCGTACGCTGATGCTGCACAGATCCTCGACATACCGATCGGAACCGTGATGTCGCGTCTGCACCGTGGTCGTCGAGCGTTGAAGCAACACCTCGCAGAGGGAGCGCTGACGTAGTGGGCGCACCGTGCGATCGCTGCGAGGAGCTTCTGCAGGACTTCCTCGATCGCACGCTCTCGGACGCCGAGTGGCGCGAAGCCGAGACGCATCTCGGCGACTGCGATTACTGCCGGCGCCGCTACCGCTTCGAGGAGACGCTCCGGCGGTACGTGCGGACGAGCTCGGTCGAGCGCATGCCGCCCGGGCTGATGGACAAGCTCTCCGAGCTCCGCGGGCTCGACGCCACCGCCTAGAGCTTCTCGAGATCCTCCGGCGTGTCGACGTCGCCCGGCGAGCCGAGGTCGTCGCACGCGACGAGGCGAACCGCAAGATCTCTCAGACCCTCGTCGGGGATCCCGCTCCAGTCGGCACGTCCGAGAACCAATGGATGGCTGCGGTCGCCTCCGTACGAAGCCGCGACGACGCCTCCGTGCCTTCGCCACTCGTCGAGGACGCGTGCGACCGCATTCGGCGAGAGGTTCGGCCCGTCTGCCAGGACGACGACCGCGGCCTCGACGTCGTCGAGCGAGGAGAGCCCACAGCGAAGAGACGCTCCTGGCCCGTCCGCCCACTCGTCGCAGCGAACGACCCGAACCCCTTGTGACACGTTGTCACTTGGCGGGATGAGCGCGTGCGCTCCTTCCACGACGACGACCTCGTCGACCGACGTCTCGCTCAGACGCGCGAGAACTCGGGGAAGTAGGAGCGTCTGTTTCGGACTGCCGAACCGCGACGCCTCGCCGGCAGCGAGGACGATCGCGGCGACTCGCATCGTCAGCTCTGGCCGACTGTGACCGTGTTCACGACGACGGGCTGCGAGGGCGGGCCGTCGCCGACACCGAGCGCGTCGATCCGCATGACCGTCTCCATGCCTTCCGTCACCTCGCCGACGATCGCGTAGTCGGGCGGGAGCCCGATGTCCTCCCCGGTGACGACGAAGAACTGGCTTCCGGACGTTCCGGGCGCCTCGACGCCGGACTTCGCCATCGCGACGACACCCTCCGTGTACTTCCCGTCCGAGGGAGGAACGTCGACCGTCGAATAGCCAGGCCCGCCGGCGCCGGACTGCGTCGGATCGCCGCCCTGGATCACGAAGCCGGGGACGACGCGGTGGAAGATCGTGTCGTCGAAGTAGCCGCTCTCGGCGAGCGCGACGAGCGAAGCACCGGTCTTCGGCGCGCTTGCGGGATCGAGTGCGACCGTGAAGCTGCCGCAGCTCGTGTCGAACGTCAGTGTGGTCGTCTCTGTGAGCGGCTCGGTGGGCGCCTCTGCCGGCTCGGGCTCCCGCGCCTCGGGAGCCTCAACCTCCTCACACTCCGTGACCGCAGTCGCGGTGTCGCCGTCGCCGCTCGACGCGTCGTCGTCTCCGCCACCACAGCCGGCGACGAGCACGAGGGCGACGAGCAGGACGAGGAAGGCGCGCACGGTCTGCGATCCTATCCGGCGATGTCGACCGTGACGCGCTGCGAGTGGGCGGCGGGAAGCAGCGAGCTCATGCTCGCTCACCACGACGACGAGTGGGGCGTTCCCTCGCATGACGACGTCCATCTCTTCGAGATGCTGACGCTCGAGGGCGCGCAGGCGGGTCTCTCGTGGTCGACGATCCTGAACAAGCGCCAGGGATACAGGCGCGCCTTCGCGGGCTTCGATCCGGCGAAGGTTGCGGCGTTCGGCGCGACGGACGTCGAGCGCCTGCTCTCAGATCCCGGAATCGTCCGAAACCGGCTGAAGGTCGAATCGACCGTGAACAATGCCGCCCGCGTGCTCGAGGTACAGGAGGCGGATGGCTCCTTCGACGCGTACCTCTGGTCGTTCGTCGACGGCGAGCCGATCGTCAACCACTGGCCCAGCCTCGAGGAGATTCCCGCCGAGACCGAGCTGTCGAAGGCGATCTCGAAGGATCTGAAGCGCCGCGGGTTCCGGTTCGTGGGGCCGACCGTGATGTACGCCTTCATGCAGTCCGTCGGCATGGTCGACGACCACACCGATGACTGCTTCAGGCGCGCGTAGTCAGGGCGACCATGTCCGCGAGGTTGACGAGCTGGATCGCCGCGCGGAAGGACGTCACGCGCTCGGGATCGTTTTCGTCGATCTCGACGGAGGCACGCCAGAGCTCCTGCGCCGTGACGAGGAGCTCCTCGATGTGCTCCGACGCATCGGGATGGCCATTGGAACGCTCTCGCGAGGCGTTGACCGCGAGCCCGATCGCGCCGATCGCGTCGCGCTGACGCAGCCACAGCATCGGTACCGCCATCGAGATGTACTGATGGATGCGCGCGAAGGTCAGCGGCTGGACGAGCGCGGCCGGCCCTTTCGGCCCTGACAGCGGCTCGAGCTCCTCGCCCGCGATCATTCTGCGAGCGCTTCCGCCGAGCATGAGGCGGAGCTGCTTGTCGTCGAAACCGGCGAGCTTGGCGGTGCGAACCGCCACGAGCAACGAGTTCGGCTGGCGCCCGTACGGGTAGTCGGACGCGTAGATCACCTGCTCGGGAGCGACCTGCCGGTAGAGGTCGAGCAGGTCGAGCCCGCTCCAGACCGACGTGTCGAAGAAGACGCCCGCAATCCCTCCCAGGCGCCCGGCCAGTCCGGCCATGTCCGCGATGCCCGCGTGGGCGACGATGAGCTTGACGCCCTCGTTGCGTCGGACGAGCGCCTCCAGGTCTTCCGCTATCGGCGGCAACCCGCGACCGCCGTGGATGAGGATCGGCACCGATCGCTCGACCGCAAGGGCGAAGACGGGTTGCAGCCGCTCGTCGCTCAGGGCGAACGCCTGCGCGCGCGGATGGAGTTTTATCCCCTGGGCGCCGAGATCGAGGCAGCGTCTCGCCTCCTCGAGCGGGTTCGCCGTGAGGTCGAGTCGCACGAACGGGATCAGCTTTCCC
This sequence comes from Gaiellaceae bacterium, assembly GCA_035630135.1. Taxonomy (GTDB): domain Bacteria; phylum Actinomycetota; class Thermoleophilia; order Gaiellales; family Gaiellaceae; genus GMQP-bins7. Next base: position 8,344 of record DASQLF010000042.1, on the reverse strand, counting down.
TCGGAGCGCTCCGCGTGCACCAGCGTGCGCCCGTTCGGCACCGTGAACGCGGGCTCGCGGTCGTGCTCGTCGAGGCAGAACATGAACGCTCCGCCGAAGCCATACCTGTCGAGGAGAGACGTGAGCTCGTCGTAGTCGCCGACCATCCCGTCGATGTCCAGGCCGAGGTGCGTGTGGACGTCGAACAGGTAGGCATTCTCCGGCAGCTCGCGCCGAAGCTGCTCCTGCCAGGAGTCGACGACTGTTCGGGCGCGCTCGAGTGCGCTCACGAGTGCAGAGCCTGCCAGACACGCGGCGCGGTCATCGGGAGCTCATATAGGCGCACTCCCGCGGCGCGGGCGACGGCGTTGGCGACGGCGGCCGGAGCACCGACCACGGGCGCCTCGCCGATCCCCTTCGCGCCGAACGGGCCGTCCGGGGCGGGGACCTCCACGATCAGCGTCTCGATCTCGGGGACGTGCTCGGCGCGCGGAATCGCGTAGTCCATGAACGTCCCGGTGAGCAGACGCCCGTCCTCGTCGTGGTCGAGCTCCTCGTAGAGCGCCCAGCCCATGCCCTGGGTCGCACCCCCTCGCATCTGCCCTTCGACGAGCGCCGGGTTGAGCGCGCGGCCGACGTCCTGGGCGATGACGTGGCGGAGGAGAGTGACCTCCCCGGTCTCCCTGTCGACACGAACGTGGGAGAGGTGTGCTGCGACGGACGGCGCGCCGCTCGTCTGCGCCGAGCCGCCGTGTCCCTCGATCGGCTCGTACCGCCCGCCGAAGCGCAGCGCCTTGCCCGCGATCTCGGCGACGGAGATGGAGCGGTCGGGCGCACCGACCGCCCGGACTTCACCGTCGACGACCTCGAGGTCGTCCGGTGCGATCTCGAGCTCCTGTGAAGCGGCGGCGAGGAGCTTCTCGCGCGCCGACTCGGCCGCCCGCAGCACGGCTGTTCCGACGGTGTACGTCACCTTCGAGCCCCCGCTTGCACCGGCGTACGGGCCGGAAGCGGTGTCGGCGGTCACGATCCGCACGTCGTCGGGGGAGAGGCCGAAGGCTGCAGCGGCGATGACGGCGAACCCGGAGCTCACACCGCTCATGTCCACTGCGGACGTCACGACGGTCATCGTCCCGTCGGTGTCGACGCGGCAGACGGCGGCGGCCGGCTCGTTGCCTCCCGGCCAGTAGCCCGCGGCCATGCCGACGGCCTCCCCGTCCGGGAGCGAATCGCGCTCGGCCCAGAGCGGATGCTCGCGAAGCCGCTCGAGCACCTCGATCGTGCCGATCGTCGGCAGCGGGCTGCCGCTCATGCCCAGGTCGCCCTCGACGAAGGCATTCTTCAAGCGCATCTCGATCGGGTCGAGCTCGAGCTCCTGGGCCAGCTCGTCGAGGAGCGACTCGAGTGCGTAGGCGGCCGTAGGCGCTCCCGGTGCGCGGTACGCGCCGAACGTGAATCGGTTCGTCTGGACGCCGTAGCCGCGGATCTCGTGCGCCTCCCAGCGGTACGGCCCGGTGACGAGCGAGGAGGAGATGCCCTCGACCCCCCAGCCGGCGTTCGAACCGCGGTCGACGACGAGCCGGCCCTCGATTGCCGTGAACGTCCCATCCTTGCGCGCGCCGAGCTTCAGCTGGGTCACCTGCGCCGAGGCGGGGTTCGTCGCCTGGAAGTCCTCCGAGCGCGTGAAGGTGAGCCGGACAGGTCGCTTCAGCACGAGCGCCGCGCCGGCGGCGAGCGGCTCCACGAGTGCGAACTTGCCGCCGAAGGCGCCACCGAGCGGCTCGGCCACGACGCGCACCCGCTCGAGCGGAAGGTCGAAGGCGCCGGCGAGCTCCCTCCGCGTGACGAACGAGCCTTGCGTGCTCGTCGACACGACGAGAACGCCCGAGGGCTCGAGCCACGCGGTGCAGACCTGTGGCTCGATGTACGCCTGGTACACCCACGGGGTCCTGAACGTCCCCTCGACCACGGCATCGCTTGCGGCGAACGCACCCGCGAGGTCGCCGCGTTCCCGGGTGACGCGGTCGAGCACGTTGGCGGAAAGCTCCTCGCCGCTGTCGTCCTGCTGGCCGTCGTCCACGCCGGCGTGGATCGACTCGAGGTCACCGCCGCCCTCCTCCGACTGCTCGACGACGCGGGCGAGCGCAGCGCCTGGCTCCATCGCCGCCTCGACGTCGACGACAGCCTCGAGCGGCTCGTACTCGACCACCACGAGCTCCGCTCCGTCCTCCGCCGCGGCCTCCGTCTCGGCGACGACGAGCGCGACGGGCTGGCCGGCGAACACGACCTCCTCGCGGGCGAGCGGCTCGGCGGTGCGGTCGATGCCACTCGACGCGATCGGGAGATCCGCCGCCGTGAGCACCGCGACCACACCGGGCACGTCGAGCGCAGCCGCGTCGTCGACACCGAGGATCCGCGCGTGCGACTCCGTCGAGAGGACAAGGCGCGCGTGCAACAGGCCGTGGATGTAGCCGTCGGCCGCGTAGCGCGTGGCGCCCGTGACCTTGTCCGGCGCGTCGATCCGCGGGCGGGCGACCCCGAGCGTCTCGCTCATGCCTCCTCCTTCGCGCGCTCGCGTGCCGACTCGAGCGCGCGGCCGGCGAGCACCCCGGCGAGCTCGCGCCGGTACTCGGCCGAGGCGAAGCGATCGCCGAAGACGTCGTCCGGCGCGAGGCCGTCGCTCGTCAGCACGACAGGTGTCGCGCCGACACCCGTCACGGCCACCGTCTCGCCGTCGGGCGTCACGAGTGCGGCCGCCCCGGCGAGCGCGAAGCCTGAGGCCGGGTGCTCCAGCGACGCGTACGCCGAGCCCGAGCCCGGCGGCGGAGACGGGATTGCGATCTCCGTCACGAGCTCCTGTGCGCGGAGCGTTGTCGTGAACGGCCCGACGAGCGCCTCCCCGACGGCCAGGTCGCGCTCTCCGTCGGCTGAGCGCAGTCGGAGCCGGGCGCCTAGGGCCAGGAGCACCGCGGGCATGTCCGAGGCGGGGTCGGCGTGGACGACGCTGCCGCCGATCGTTCCGAGATTGCGCACCTGCAGGTCGCCGATTCCGCGCGCGCACTCCGCGATCGCGGCTAAGGCGGGGCGCCGGAGCTCCTCCGCGTCGACCAGATCGTCCCAGGTCGTCAGTGCTCCGATTCGCAGCTCGCCGTCGCGCTCGCTGACGCCGCGGAGATCGAGGCGCGAGATGTCGACGACGAGCGAAGGCCGCGCGATGCGCAGCTTCATCACGGGGATGAGCGACTGCCCACCGGCGATCGCTTTGGCATCGGGCTCGGCGAGAAGCTCGAGCGCGTGGTCGAGATCGCTGGCGCGCGCATAGCGTGTCGCAGCCGGGATCACGACGCCGCTGCGGCTCGAACCGACTCGACGATTCCCTGGTACCCCGTACAACGGCAGAGATTCCCGCGCAGCGCGTGCCGGATTTCGTCGTCGCTCGGCGAGCCGTCGCGCGAAAGCAGGTCTGCGGCGGTGAGGATTACACCCGGCGTGCAGAAGCCGCACTGCAGCCCGTGATGCTCGACGAACGCGCGCTGCAGCGGATGGTGCTCGCCGTCCGAGGCGAGTCCCTCGATGGTCGTGATCTCGCGCCCCTCGGCCTGGAGCGCGAGCACCGTGCAGCTCTTCACCGCTCGTCCGTCGAGGAGAACCGTGCACGCGCCGCACTGGCTCGTGTCGCAGCCGATGTGCGCACCGGTAAGGCCGAGCCCGTCCCGGAGGGCGTGGACAAGCAACGTCCGCCCCTCCACCTCGAGCGAGCGCTCCTCGCCGTTGACGACGAAGCCGACGGTGTCAGACACCGGCGGGCAGCGAAGCGAGCTTTTCGCGGAGGTACGCGAGGTACGGCTGCGGATCGATCGTCGGCGACCCGGTCAGTCGCCCGATCGTCTCCTTCGGCGTGAGCTTGCGGCCGAGCGAGTAGAGGTTGTCGCGGAGCCAGCCCGAGAGCTCGTGGAGCTCGCCCGCCTCCATCTGGGCATCGAGATCCGGAATCGCCTCGCGTACGGCAGCCCAGATCTGCAGCGAGATCACGTTGCCGAGCGCGTACGTCGGGAAATAGCCGATACCGCCCTGCGACCAGTGGATGTCCTGCAGGACCCCGTGCGTGTCGTCGGGTACGTCGACGCCGAGAAGGTCATGCATTCCTGCGTTCCACGCCTCGGGGAGCTCCTTCGGGTCGAGTGACCCCTCGATCAGGCGTTGCTCGAGCTCGAAGCGGAGGATGATGTGCAGGCTGTACGTCGTCTCGTCCGCCTCGACCCTGATGAAGCCGGGCTCGGCGCGGTTGATCGCCGCGAGGAAGTCTTCGAGGTCGACGTCGCCGAGCTGCGACGGGAACGTCTCCTGCAGCGGCTCGTACCAGTGGAGCCAGAACGGGCGCGACCGGCCGACGAGGTTCTCCCACGTGCGGCTCTGCGACTCGTTGAGGCCGAGCGAGGGGGAGTTTGCGAGCGGAGTGCGCTGGAGCGAGTCCGCGATGCCGTGGGCGTACTGGCCGTGCCCGGCCTCGTGCATCGTCGACCAGAGGCCGTCGAGGCCGCTCTCGAAGCGCGTGGTCATGCGGATGTCGCGGTTCGAGAACGACGTGCAGAAGGGGTGGACGGTCGGATCGAGGCGATACGAGCCCTCGTCGAAGCCGAGCGACGCGAGGATGCGCTCGTAGAAGCGCTTCTGCTCGTCGACCGGGAAGGACTGGTCGAGGAACGAGGCGTCGACGCGCGGTGCCTGCTGCACGAGCTCCGCGAGAACAGGGCGGATCGTGCCGAAGACCTCCGCGACCTCGGACGTGAGCATGTGCGGCTCGAAGTCGTCGAGGAGCGGCGTGTACGGCGAGTCCTCCCAGTCGAAGCACTCGACGTACTTCCGCTTCAGCTCGAGGTTGCGTTCGAGCGCAGGGAGGAACTTCGCGAAGTCGTTCGTCGCACGTGCCTCGATCCAGATCTGGTTGCCGAGCGCAGCCGACCGTGTCATGTCGACGCGGAGCTCCGTCGGGACGCGACGCTGCTTCTCCCAGTCGCGACGCGTGACCCGGATCAACGACGCATCGTCCGAGTCGTAGGCGAGCGTCTCCTCGAGCGGGCGGAGGCGCTCGAGCAGGCGGCCCACCTCGTCGTCGACGAACCTCTGATGGACGATCCGGCTCAGGGTCGCGAGCGCCTCGGCCCGTGCCGGATGCCCGCCCTCGGGCATCGTCACCTTCTGATCCCACGCGAGCACCATTCCGGTGCGTGCGAGATCGGAGATCTCGGCGAGGCGTTCCCTGAGCGCGCGAAGGTCGGCGTCCACCGCCGAGGACTCTACCGACGACGTTAGGATCGGCAGCCATGAGCGACCAGGCGATCGAGACCCTCTTCGCCGAGAACCGCACGTATCCGCCGCCCCCGGAGTTCGCCGCCCAGGCGAACGCGAAGCCGGAGATCTACGACGTTCCCTTCGAGGAGTTCTGGGAGCGGGAGGGACGCGAGCGGGTCACGTGGTTCGAGCCGTTCACGTCGCTCCTGGAGTGGGAGCTTCCGTATGCGAAGTGGTACGGCGGCGGGAAGATCAACGTGGCCTACAACTGCGTCGACCGGCACGTCGAGGCGGGGCTCGGCGATCGCGTCGCGTTCTACTACGAAGGCGAGCCCGTCGGCGAGCGCGCCACGATCACGTACGCGCAGCTCCTCGAGGAGGTCGTGCGCGCGGCGAACGGGCTCAAGGCGCTCGGTGTCGGGAAGGGGACGCCGGTCGGCATCTACATGGGCATGGGGCCGGGGCTTCCGGTCGCCATGCTCGCGTGCGCGCGCCTCGGCGCCCCGCACACCGTCGTCTTCGGCGGTTTCTCCGCCGAGTCGCTCGCGGATCGCCTGAACGACATGCGCTGCGAGGTGCTCCTCACGCAGGACGAGAGCTACAGGCGCGGAACGATCGTTCCGCTCAAGCGCAACGCAGACGAGGCGCTCGAGGCGTGCCCGGGCGTCCGCGCCGTCGTTGTCGGTCAGCGCACGCGGGCGGAAGTGCCGATGACGGCCGGCCGCGACATCACCTGGAACGAGCTCGTGGAGGAGCAGTCGACGGACGCCGAGTCGTGCCCGTGCGAGCCGATGGACGCGGAAGACCTCCTGTACCTCTTGTATACGAGCGGAACGACCGCGAAGCCGAAGGGCATCGCGCACACGACCGCCGGCTACCTCGTCGGCGTCGCCGCGACGCACCACTACGTCTTCGACCTCAAGCCCGGGCGCGACGTGTACTGGGGCGCGGCCGACATCGGCTGGGTCACCGGCCACAGCTACATCGTCTACGGGCCGCTCTGCAACGGCGCCACGAGCGTGCTGTACGAGGGCACGCCGGACTTCCCGGACAAGGATCGCTGGTGGGAGATCATCGCGCGCTACGGCGTGACGATCCTCTACACCGCACCCACCGCCATCCGCGCGCACATGAAGTGGGGGCCGGAGCACGCCGCGAAGCACGATCTCTCCTCGCTGCGGCTGCTCGGAACGGTGGGCGAGCCGATCAATCCCGAGGCGTGGATGTGGTACCGCGAGCACATCGGGCAGAACCGCACGCCGGTCGTCGACACCTGGTGGCAGACCGAGACCGGGATGATCATGATCGCGCCGCTTCCGGGCGCGACGACCACGAAGCCGGGATCCGCGACGAAGCCGTTCCCCGGCGTCGACGCGGGCGTGGTGGACGACAACGGCAACGACGTCGGGCCGGGAGGCGGTGGCTACCTCGTGCTCAGGCGGCCGTGGCCGGCGATGACGCGCGGGATCTTCGGCGACGACGCTCGCTTCCGCGAGACGTACTGGTCGCGCTTTCCCGGCATGTACTTCGCGGGAGACGGCGCGCGTGTGGACGAGGACGGCGACTTCTGGCTTCTGGGGCGGGTGGACGACGTCATGAACGTGTCCGGGCATCGCATCTCGACGATCGAGGTGGAGTCCGCGCTCGTCGACCATCGCAGCGTGGCCGAGGCGGCGGTATGTGGGAGGGCGGATGCGCTGACCGGGCAGGCGATCGTGGCGTTCGTGACGCTCAAGGGCGGCGAGGAGGGCTCCGTCGAGCGGCTCGAGGAGCTGCGCAACCACGTCGCCGTGAAGATCGGGCCGATCGCGAAGCCGGCGAACATCGTGTTCACGTCCGAGCTGCCGAAGACGCGCTCCGGGAAGATCATGCGCCGCCTCCTCCGCGACGTCGCGGAGAACCGCCCGCTCGGTGACACCACCACGCTCGCGGACCCGGCCGTCGTGTCGGAGATCGCAGACCGCGCCGTTGCGCAACCAAGCGAGGACTGACCGGGTCTACCGCCGAGCTTGACTTCCCTCCGGACCTGTGGGAGAAGTCGCGCGTCAGCTCCCGGTGGTTCGGGAGCGGGAAGGGGATACGAATGAAGCGCATGCTGGCCGCCCTCGTCCTCGTCCTCGCGGCACTCGTTCCGGCGAGCGCGTCGGGCGTCTGGGGCGGAACGCTCGACACCGCCCACCCGCAGGTGGGCGCCATGTACTTCGATTACGCCGACACGGACCTGCCGACGATCGACGGCCTCATCTGCTCCGGGTCGTACGCAGGCACCTCGCGGAGCGGCCTCAACGACGTCTTTCTGCTCGCCGGGCACTGCCTGCCCGGTCCCCAGGACGGGATCGCCGCGGGCGACCTCTATGTCTCGTTCAATTCGAACGCGACCGCGTCCGACATCTCCGATCCGGTGAGCGGGGCCATTCAGGTCGTCGCGTACCACCAGATGCCGGGGTTCGGACACGACCGCGGCGATCTGCACGACCTCGGGATTCTGCTGCTTCCGCTCGGCTCGGTGAATACGTCGATCCCAGGCCCGGACGTCTCGCCGGTGCAGTTGCCTCCGGCAGGCCATCTCGACGCACTCAAGGCCGCGGGGACGCTCAACTTCCGCACCGTCGATCTCGTGGGCTACGGCGTCATCCCCATCTGGGAGGAGAAGGGACCGACCGGGTTCTTCTTCGACGGCAAGCGCCGGACCGGAACCTCGGTCGTCACGGGCCTCGGCAAGTCGACGGTGAAGTACAACCAGAACCGCAACGGCATCGGCAGCGGAAGCGGCCTGTGCTTCGGCGACTCGGGCTCACCGCAGCTCGATCGAGGGACGCTCCTCGTCCTCTCGGTTACGAGCGGTGGCAACGGGCAGTGCAACGCGAACAACTCCAACTACCGCGTGGACACGTCGCAGGCCCGGGCCTTTCTCGGGCAGTTCCTCGCGCTCCCATAGGACGTTCGCTCGACGTGCGGGGTGCCCGACCGGCGCCCCGCATGCCGAGGCCTCAGACGACGACGAGCGCGGCGCGGTACGCGGCGACGGTGCGCTCGATGTCTGCTTCCGTCGTCCGCCAGTTCGAGACCGAGA
>DASQLF010000041.1:0-2524 GCA_035630135.1 Gaiellaceae bacterium | reverse complement strand
TCGTCGGCGAGGTCTACGGCGAAGGGGAGGATCCCGCGTGCCACCGCGTGACGCACATCATCGGCGCAGCATCGCTCGCCCGAAACGGCGAGAACGTCGCGAGAACGCTCGCCGCCGGCACGCCGACCTGCTGGTCGGGGTACTACCACGGCGTTCTCGAGCGCTCGCTCGTGAAGGTCAAGTCCCGGAAGCCGAAGCAGCTCGCCGCGGTCGCCCGCACGCTCTGCACCGGTTCGACGCTGACCCCATGGGTCGTCTACGGCTGTCTGCACGGACTGGGCCATGGCTTGATGATCGCCACCGGTCTCAACTTGCCGATCTCGCTGGAGGTGTGCGCGCGCCTGCAGCGCTGGTGGGATCGCGATGCCTGTAGCGGTGGCGCGTTCATGGAGAACATCCAGTCCTCGTACGGATTCGAGTCCATCTTCCTCAAGGACGAAGACCCACTCTACCCGTGTAACGCAGCGGCATTCGGGATGAAGCGCCGCTGCTACCAGATCGTGACCTCCCGTGTCTTGACCCTCGTGGGCGACAGCTGGGAGCGCACGGCGGAGATCTGCGCCGACGTCGAGGCGCAGTACCGGAACTGGTGCTTTCGCTCACTGGGCCGCGATGCGTCGTCGCGTTCGAATCGCGACGCCGAGGAGATCGCTGCGACCTGCGAGGTCGCGCGTGAGTATGGGGGCGAGGGGTACTGCGTCGAGGCTGCCGCGTACGACATCACGGCCAACTTCACGGATGCTCGCAAGGCACTCGAGCTCTGCGACACCGTGCACTCCGGCGTACGCGGTCACTGCTACTACGGAATCGGCATCGTCCTCGGTCGCTTCCGAACGCAGGACGCCGCCCGCGTGCGCGACTGCGAGGAGCTCGTGAGCGAGTCTCGGTACGTCGCCGAGTGCCTGCGCGGCGGTCGCGAGAACTTGCCCGGCGCCTAGGTCGGTTGGACGGCTGCACGCCGAAGCGGCGCCGATAGAGTCCGCGCCGATGAAGATCGCCGTCTGCGTCAAGCAGGTGCCGGATGCGACCGTGCACAAGCGGATCGATCCGGCGACGAAGCGGCTCGACCGCTCCGGCGAGGCGGCGCTCAACCCGACCGACCTGAACGCGGTCGAGGAAGCGCTGCGGATCAAGGAGGCGCAAGGCGGCGAGGTCGTGCTCGTGTGCATGGGGCCGCAGAAGGCGGTCGACTCGCTGCGCAAGGCGCTTGCGATGGGCGCGGATCGGGCCGTCCTCGTGTCCGACGAGGGCGCGGCCGGGTCGGATCTGCTCGGCACGTCACGAGCGCTGGCCGGCGCTCTCCAGCGCGAGAACGCCGACCTCGTCCTCTTCGGTCAAGCCTCGGGCGACGGCGACGGCGCCGTGCTCTGGTCGGCGGTCGCGGAGCGCCTCCGGCGCCCGGTCGTGTCGCAGGTTGCGTCGCTCACGGCCGAGGAGGGCTCCGTCTCCGGGAAGCGCCAGACCGAGCACGGCTACGACGTGATCAGCGTTCCGCTGCCCGCGGTGGTCGCCGTGTCCGACGCGATCAACGAGCCGCGCTACCCGTCGCTCAAGGGGATCATGAGCGCGAAGACGAAGCCGCAGGAAACCCTTTCGCTCGCGGACCTCGGCATCGACGCCGGCGACGCGGGAGAGGCCGGCGCAAGGACGACCGTGCGCGAGCTCGGCCCACCACCGTCGCGCGGTGACCAGGTCAAGATCGAGGACGACGGCTCGGCCGCCGAGAAGGTGCTCGAGCTCGTCGTGCAGAGGAAGCTCGTGTGAACGTCCTCGTCTTCCTCGAGCACTACGACGGCGCGCTCGAGAAGGGCGGGCTGGGCGTTCTCGGCAAGGCGGCGTCTCTCGGCGACGCCACGGGCGTCGTCCTCGGCGAAGGAGCGGCGGAGGTGGCCGCCGGCGCCGGAGCGTTCGGCGCGTCGAAGGTCTATGCCTGCGATGCCCCCGAGCTCGCGTCGCCGCTGCCGCAGCCGCGGGTGGACGCGCTCGCGACGCTCGTCGAGCAGAGCGGCGCGGACGCCGTGCTCTTCGCCGCCTCGGTGCTGTCGGCCGATGTCGCCGCCGGGCTCGCCGCGCGCCTCGACGCGGGCCTGAACTGGGATCTCACCGACCTCGAGGAGCGCGAAGGCGAGCTCGTCGGAACCCGCCCCGCGCTCGGCGACACGGTCATAGTCGACGTCGGCTGGAAGGACGGGACGAAGCTCGGGCTGTTCCGGTCTGGCGCGCTCGACCCCGTCGAGTCGGGTGGGAGTGCCGAGGTCGAGACCTTCGAGACGACCTTCTCCGACTTCTCGACGCTCGCGACGCTCGTCGAGCAGACGAAGGAGGAGGCAGCGAGCGGCCCGTCGATCGAGGAAGCGGACATCATCGTCGCGGGCGGGCGCGGCCTCGGCTCGCCGGAGGGCTTCACGATGCTCGAGGAGCTCGCCGCAGCGCTCGGCGGCGCGGTCGGCGCGACGCGCGCGGTCGTCGACGCCGGTTGGTACCCGTACTCGACGCAGGTCGGCCAGACGGGCAAGTCGGTCTC
>DASQLF010000040.1:0-12098 GCA_035630135.1 Gaiellaceae bacterium | reverse complement strand
TGCATCTCGATCTCAAGCTCACGCGGCGCGAGCACGACGTCATCGCTGCCGTGCAGCGCTTCGGGCTCGCGGAGCGGACGTTCGTCAGCTCGTACTACTTCGGGACGGCGCGTACCGTCGCAACCCACGACGGCGTCGTGCGCACGGGCTTCACGGTGCCGCGGCGCATCTTCCGCATCTCCGACACGGGCCGTGGCGCGCCCGTCGGCAGGATCGCCCTGCGCGTCCTTCGTCTGCTGACGCCGCTCGTCGTACGACCGCTGCTCTCGCTGACGAGGGCGACGGCGCTCGTCCTCCATCACTCGCTGGTGACCGAGGCGAGCGTGCGCGCGGCCCACCGGCGCGGCGCTGCCGTCGTCACCTGGACGGTCGACGACCCCGCTGTTCTCGCTCGCGTGGACGCCGCCGGAGTCGACGCGATCGTCTCGAACGATCCACGGCTTTTCCTGCCGAACGCACGTCTACACTGAGCGACGTGAGACCGTCCGCACGAGCCATGTGGGCAGGGGCCGCCGTCGCGCTGGCTCTTGTGGGATTTGCAGCCGCTTTCGGGTTGGCCTCGTCGGCTGACGCGGGGACGCAGGCGCAGGCTCAGTCGACGGAGCCGCCGACGACGACGGAGCCGCCTCCGCCGACCGAGCCTCCGGTCGTGCCACCTCCGACCGGGCCTGCCCCGATCGCGTTCGGCGTGACCGTGGGTGGCGTCAAGGTCGGCGGGATGATGCCGTTCCAGGCCGGCAAGGCCGTGACGAAGGTCTATGCGCTCCCGCTCCGCCTCGTGGTCGACACCTCGCGGACGATCGAGCTCGCGCCGAGCACTCTCGGGGCACGCGCGAACGTCCCGAAGGCGATCAAGCGTGCGCGGTTCGCGCGCCCGGGGGCGATCGTGCCGCTCGACGTCGAGGTGTCGCAGGCTCGCGTTCGTGGCTACGTCGAGAAGCTTGCGAAGGGGCTCGAGCGGAAGCCGAGGGATGCGCGGATCGTGCTGAAGGGCACCAGGCCGCGCGCGGTGGAGGCGCAGGTCGGCCGCATCCTCAGGAAGCTCGCGGCGGGTCGCGCGATCCGCACCGCGCTCGCGACGAACCGCCGTGACCCGATCGCGCTCGGCTTCGAACTCCAGAAGCCGGAGGTTCTGTCGGCGAAGCTCGACGAGGCTGTCGTGATCCTCCGGGGGTCGAATCGCCTGCTGTACTTCGACAACGCCAAGTACGTCCGCACGTTCGGCGTCGCCACCGGGCAGGCTGCGTTCCCGACGCCGCTCGGCGACTACGAAATCACGAACCTGCAGCGGAATCCGTGGTGGTATCCGCCGCCCTCCGACTGGGCCGCCGACTCGGAGCCCGTCCCGCCGGGGCCTGGAAACCCGCTCGGCACACGCTGGATGGGGATCTCGGCGCCGTATGTCGGCATCCACGGCACGCCCGACGCGGCGTCGATCGGCTACTCCGCTTCGCACGGCTGCATCCGGATGCGCATTCCCGACGCCGAGTGGCTCTTCCGCCACATGGAGATCGGGACGCCGGTCTTCATCATCGCGAAGTAGCGATGGCGAGACGAGCCCGGCTCGTTGGCCAGGGCGTGGCCATCGGCCTCGTCGCGCTCCTGTTCATCCTGCTCGCGTGGTCGCTTCTCACCGACGAAGCGGGCACGCTGGCCGCCCAGGCGAATCGCGGCGACCGGCCGGCCGCACCCGACTTCACGCTCGAGCGGCTGGACGACGAGGGGGAGCTTCAGCTCTCCTCCCTCGCCGGCAAAGCGGTCGTCGTCAACTTCTGGGCCTCCTGGTGCGTCCCGTGCAAGGACGAGGCGCCCTTCCTCGAGGAGGTCTGGCGCGAGAACAAGGACCGTGATGTCGTCGTGCTGGGGCTCGACTCGAAGGACTTCCGCGCCGACGCACTCCGGTTCGCCAAGCGCTTCTCGCTGACGTTCCCGCTCGTCTACGACGGCCCCGGGGACGAGGCGTCGAGCTTCGGCGTCACCGGCTTCCCGGAGACGTTCGTGCTCGATCGCGAGGGCAAGGTCGTCGCGGCCTTCAAGGGCGCCGTCGACGACGAGGACACGCGCCCGAGGCTGCTCGAGGCGATCGACGAGGCGCTCGAGACGTGAGGCGTCGCGCGGTGGCGACCGCAGTCGCGCTCGGCCTGCTCTGCGCCGGGGCTGCGTCTGCCGCTCCCCCGAACGCCGCAGATCTCGAGGCGGAGCTCGTGTGCCCCGTCTGCGAGACGACGCTCGACCAGTCGACCGCTCCCGTCGCGGAGCGCATGAAAGTGTTCATCCGCGTCCGCATAGCCGCCGGCGACTCGGAGGCGGAGATCAAGGACGCGCTCGTCGCGCAGTTCGGCGCGGGTGTGCTCGCCGAGCCGCCGGACGGCGGCTTCGGAGCTCTCGCGTGGCTGCTGCCTCTCGTCGGACTCCTCGCCGGGGCGGTTGCCGTGGCTCTCCTCGTCCGCGCGTGGAGTCGGCGTGACCCACCGTCCGGTGGCGCGCCGAGCGAGCGCCTCGACCCGGAGCTCGAGCGCCGCGTGGACGACGAGCTCGCCCGCTTCGACGGTTGACGTCGTGAGCTGGTCGGCCGTACCGGTCGCGTTCTTCGCCGGGATGGTCTCGTTCCTCGCGCCGTGCGTCTTGCCGCTCGTGCCGGCGTACCTCTCTGCCGTCTCTGCCGTCGACGCCGATCAGCTCGGCAAGCCGGGCACTGCGCGGCGCGTCGTCACTGCCAGCGTTCCATTCGTCGTCGGCTTCACGGCCTTCTTCGTCCTGCTCGGGGTGGGGGCGGCGCTCGTCGGCGGGCGCATCCTCGGCGACCAGTTCCTGCTCGAGCGCATCGCCGGTTTCGTGCTCGTCGTGTTCGGGCTCGCGTTCATGGGCTTGCTCCCGTGGCCCGAGCGCCTCGTCGGCGCGGGCCTGCTGCAGGAAGCGCGTGGTCGCGGCTCCCGCGTCCTGCTCGGCGGAGCGTTCGCGGTCTGCGCGGCACCGTGCATCGGGCCGGTGCTGGCCGCGATCCTCGTCCTCGCGGGCTCGTCGGACACGGTATTCCAGGGTGCGGCGCTGCTCGGCGTCTACTCGCTCGGCCTCGCCGTCCCGTTCGTCCTCGCCGCGGCACTGTTCACGCGCGCGATGTCGGCGTTCCGCTGGCTCCGCGACCACTATCGCGTGATCCAGGTCGCGGGCGGCGTGATCATGGTCGCCCTCGGCTTGCTGCTCTTCTTCGAGCGCTTCTACGTCCTGCGCGTGTATCTGAACCGGTTCCTCGAGTGGCTCGGGCTCGAGCCGGCGTTCTAGACGCGCGGCGGCGGGAGCTCGAGCGAGCCTGACTCCACGAGCCGTCGGGCCGTGTCGACATCGGCGAGAACGATCTCGACGTCGACATCGCGATGGCTCGGCCGGTAGGAGGCGAGCCGCCGCTCCGCCTTCACGAGTTGCCGCTCGCAGCCGTTGCGGTTCCCGCGTTCGGCGTGCAGCCAGGCGACGGCTACGTGGACGAGTCCCTGGAGGAAGTCGCGCTCCTCGTGCGGGGCGACGCGCCAGTCGTCCTCGAGCTCCTCGTGCGCCTCGAAGTACGCGCCCCGACGGATCAGCTCGAGCCCCTCGTCCAGTCCCATCGAGGCCGATTATCGGCGTCCGTGGCCGCTGTTACCCTCGCTGCGTGGCGACGATCCTGCTGGTCGGGGTCGACCTCTTCTTCCGAGGGAAACTCGAAGGCCTGCTCCCCGACCACCGGCTGGTGACGAGCGACAGCGTCCACGCGCCCGACCTCGTCATCGCAGACATCGCGCGCGTTGAGCCCGAGGAGGTCGTCGAGGCGTGGCCGGACATCCCCATCCTCGGCTACACGAATCACACCGACAAGGCAGGGCTGCAGCGGGCGCACGGGGCAGGCTTCGACCAGGTGATCGTGAAGTCCGCGCTCGTGGAGCGAGCGGCCGATGTGGTCGCCGAGCTCACGGGCGTGGGGGCGACGGAAGAGCCATAAGCGCCGCCGGACGGTGGCTAGACTCGCCCCGCGTGACGTACATCATCTCCGAGCCCTGCATCGACATCAAAGACCGCTCGTGCGTCGACGTCTGCCCCGTCGACTGCATCCACGAGTTCGGCCGGATCCTGATCATCGATCCGGAGGAATGCATCGATTGCGGTGCGTGCGAGCCGGAGTGCCCGGTCGAGGCGATCTTCCCCGAGGATGCGCTCCCGGACAAGTGGAACGCCTTCGTCGAGATCAACTACGCCTTTCCGGACCCGGCGAAGATCAACGCGCTCACCGACGCGTACGCGACCGAGCACAACGTCCAGAACGAACCGCTCGAGTAACGCTCAGGCAGGCAGGAGGTACGCGCAGGGCCGCGGGTCGCCCGGAAGCGGCGACGGCGCGATCTTGGTCACGCGGTAGCGCTGGTCGCCGTCCTCGACCTCGGTGCCCGGACGCGGTGGATCGCCCGAGCGCTCGATGAGCGTGTAGCCACCGGCCGACCAGACGAAGAAGAGGAACCCGCTGCGGCCGCCGTTGCCCTCCACGCCGCCGATCCTAGCGATGCGCCGCGGCCGGAGGGACGTCGATTCGGAGCGTCGAGCCCCGGGGGTAGCGCACCTCCGAGCTGAAGCGCCCGTTCATGGTCGAGGCTCGCTCGGCCAGCGCTTCGAGCACGGCAGCGCGTCGCTCGGGCGGGCCGTCGTCCGTGACGACGAGCTCGACGCCGCCGGCAGCGGTGGCTCGCAGGGAGATCTCGAGGCGCGTCAGCGAGCCGCGCTTGACGGCCTGCTCGGTCGCTTCGCGCAGGATCTCGTAGAGCGCGAGCGACGCGTTTTCGCCGAGCTCGTCCGCCCGCTCGAGATCGAGGTGGATCTCGACGTCGTGACGCGAGGCGATGCGCCGCGTGAGGGCTCCCACAGCCGTGGTGAAACCGAGCTCGCGAAGCACCTGTGGCTCGAGGTCGTCGCAGAGCGCGCGCAGGTCGCGCACCGCGTCCCGCGCGAGCTCCAGCCCCCGGGAGAACACTCGAGCGGCAGCGTCCGTCTCGCCTTGCGCCAGGTCCGCGAGCCCGGCGTCGAGCATCTGCGAGATCGCGGAGAGCTGCTGCACCGGCCCGTCGTGGAGCAGCTCGGCAACGCGGCGCCGTTCCTCCTGCTCGGCCAGCATGCGCTCGGCGAGGAGCGCTCGCTCCGTCTCGTCCACGTTCAGTCGATCATGGCCTCGCGGAGCGCGATCGCGACCGCCTGCGTGCGCGTGTCGGCTTCGAGCTTCGCAAGGATGTGCCGAACATGGCTCTTCACGGTCTCCTGGCTGATGAAGAGCTTGGTGGCGACGTCCGCGTTCGACATGCCGTCGGCCAGCAGCTGCAGGATCTCCCGCTCGCGTGGGGTGAGGACGTCGGCCTGACCCTGCGCCGAGACGAACTCGGCCATGAGGCCCGGGTCGACGAAGGTCTCGCCGGCGGCGACCTTCTCGATCGCGCGGAGGAGCGTCTCGTGCGGCGCCTCCTTGAGGATGTAGCCGCGCGCACCGGACTCGAGTCCCCGCTGCAGCAGTGAGCGCTCTCCATAGGCGGTGAAGATCAGGACGCCGGTGTCGGGTGCCTTCTGGAGGACCTGCTCGGTCGCCTCGAGCCCGTCCATGTCGGGCATGCGGAGATCCATGATCACGACATCGGGCCGGCGCCGCTCGGCGAGCGCGACGGCGGAGGCGCCGTCAGCGGCCTCTCCGATCACGCGGACACGCGGGGAGCGCGACAGGGCGAGGCGAAGTCCCTCCCGGACCACCTCGTGGTCGTCCGCGATGAGACAGGTGATCTCGTCGGCCATCGGGCGATTCTACGGCGCGAGCCGGAGCGTTCCTGCAGCGGCTTCAGACGGCGAGTGAGAGCTGACGCGGTGGCGAAGGCCGGCGCGGCCGTCGCGTCGGACTCGGAGCGGACGCAGAGGCCCTCCACACGGGCTCGAGAATCGGCTTCGTCGTCGCCGCCGGAAGGTACGCGCGGGTGGCGAAGAGAGCCTCGTAGCGGGCGACTTCCTCGGGCCAATCGCGTGCCAGGGCCTCGAGGAAGTGCTCGCGCACGCCCGGCCGCAGATGCACCACGGCGGCCCAGATCGTCCGCGCTCCGGCGGCACGCGCCGCTCGAACGACCGCTTCGAGCTGCGCGGGGTCGTCGGACAGGCCGGGAAGGATCGGCGCGATACCGACTCCGACCTCGACCCCGGCTGCGGCGAGCCGCCTCACCGCTTCGAGCCGGCTGCGCGGTGGTGCCGTCCCGGGCTCGGTCGTTCGCCAGACGGTCTCGTCGAGGCTGGGGAGCGAGAGGAAGACCTCGGCGCCGGCACGGCTCGTCGCGTCCTGCAGGACGTCGATGTCTCGCACGACGAGCGGGCCGCGCGTCACGATCGAAAACGGCGTCCACGAGGCATCGAGCTCCCGGAGGCACGCCCGCGTCAGCCGAAACCTTCCCTCCGCAGGCTGGTATGGATCGGTCGCCGTTCCGAGTGCCACTTCCTCGCGCTCCCACGAAGTCCGGGCGAGCTCGCGCCGCAGCACTTGGGCGACGTTCGTCTTCACGCGGATCGAGCGTCCGTACCGATCGTCCGAGGGGCGATCGGCGCGCCGCTCGAAGTGCCTCACGTAACAGAACGTGCAGCGGTGCACGCAGCCCATGTACGGGTTGAGCGACCAGCGGAAGGGCATGCCCTTCACCTGGGTCAACGCCGACCGGCACGGCTCTTCTCGATACTCGACGCGCATCGGTCGAGAATAGAACACATGTTCGTAAGAAGGCAAGAAGTAGAGTCGGACGATGGACGAGCTCGTCGGCGGGATCCGGCGTGTCACGCTGCCCCTGCCTACCAGGCCCGGGCATGTGCACACGTACCTGCTTCCGGGCGACGAGGGCTGGACGCTCGTCGACACCGGCATCGGGCTTCCGGACGCGAAGGAGACGTGGGCGGCCGAGCTCGAGCAGATCGACGGCGACGTCGTCACCGTGTTCGTCACGCACTTCCATCCCGACCACATCGGAGCGGCGGCGGACCTCCACGAGCTGACAGGCGCGCCCGTCGTGCAGGGGACGCTCGACTATGCGCAGTGCGAGCTGGTGTGGGGCAATCCGGCCTGGTCGGAGCGACTCGTCGAGTGGTTCCGGCTGCACGGCACGCCCGACGACGTGACGGAGGAGCTCGTCGGCCAGAGCTCCGTGTACCGCCCGTTCATCCGGTACCAGCAGGATCCGATTCTCGTCGAGGCGGGAGAGCAGGTCGACGGCTGGGAGCTCGTCGCCGCGCCAGGCCATGCCGACGGCCAGCTCTGCCTCCTGCGCGACGGCATCCTGGTCGCCGCCGACCACCTGCTCGGACGGATCACGCCTACGGTCGGGCTGTGGCCCGCCAGTCGCCCCGATCCACTCGGCGACTACCTGACCGCGCTCGACCGGACGATCGAGCTCGACCCGGAGATCGCGCTTCCGGGCCACGGGGACCCGATCGAGGATCCGGCGGGACGCGCGCGGGAGCTCAAGGAGCACCATCGCCTGCGGCTCGAGGAGGCGGCGGCGGCGCTGACCGCGGAGCCGAAGACCGGGTACGAGCTCTCGTTCGCGCTCTTCGGTCGCGATCTTCCGGCGGCCGGTCGGAGATTCGCGATTGCCGAGACGCTCTCGCACTTCGAGCGGCTCATGCAGGAGGGCGTCGCACACAGGGGTGGAGCCGACGGTCTCGTTACCTATACTGCCGCCTGATCATCGTGGGCGACGAAATCCCGCCGAGTACCGGCGCCCCTGACGGGGCGTGAGCACCTCTCTCCGCATAGCCATCGTGTTCCTCCTCGTGCTGGGGAACGCGATCTTCGTGGCGGCTGAGTACGCCCTCATCACGGCACGTCGGAGCAGGCTCGAGGAGCGTGCGCTGCGCGGGGGCCGGGGCGCGCGCACGGCGCTTCGCCTCATGGACGATCCGGTTCGCTTCATCTCGACCGTTCAGGTCGGGATCACGGTGTCGGCCATCCTGCTCGGCGCCATCGGCGAGCCGCTGCTCTCCGACTTCTTCGAGCCGCCCCTGTCCGGCACCATCTCGTTCCTGATCGCGTTCGCGATCCTGACGTACCTGTCCGTGGTTCTGGGCGAGCTCGTGCCGAAAGCCGTCGCCCTGCAGAGGGCCGAGTTGCTCGCCGTCGCCCTCGCAGTGCCGCTCGACTGGCTCGCGCGGATCACGTACCCGCTCGTCTGGGTGCTGCAGAAGTCGGGGAACGTCGTCCTCCGCCTCATGCGGGTGAAGCCCGCGCCCGCCGGGATGATCGCGTACACGCGCGAGGACATCAGGCACTCGGTCGCCGCGGCGGAGGACGTCGGCGAGCTCCACGAGGCCGAGGAGGAGATGCTCTACAAGGTCTTCGACTTCGCGTCGAAGGAGGTCTCGGCGGTGAAGGTGCCACGGCCCGACGTCGTCGCCATCTCGGTCGAGCTGCCACCGGAGGAGGCGCTTCGCGCGGTCGTGGACTCCCCGTACACGCGCTATCCGGTGTACCGGGGCTCGCTCGACGACGTGCTCGGGATCATGCACGTGCGCGACCTCTTCGGAGCCATCCACGACCAGGGCATCGCGGCGGTCGAGCTCGAGACGATCCTGCGTCCTGCCTACGCCGTGCCGGAGACCAAGGATCTCGGCGCGCTCCTTGCCGACTTCCGGCGAGAGAAGCAGCACATGGCGATCGTGCTCGACGAGTACGGCGACATGGACGGCATCGTCACGCTGGAGGACATCCTCGAGGAGATCGTCGGCGACATCGAGGACGAGTTCGACCTCCCCGACACCTCGGTCGAGCGGGTGGACGAGACGCACGTCCGCATCGGCGGGACGTACACGATCGACGACTTCAACGAGGAGTTCGGCACCGAGCTCGAGCAGGCCGACTACAACACGATGGCCGGTCTCGTGTTCGGAGCGATCGGGCACGCCCCGGAGATCGGCGACGAGGTCCGCCAGGACGGGCTCTGCCTCACCGTGCTGGAGATCGACGGCACGCGCATCATGCGCATCGAGGTCGAGTTCGGCGCGAAGGACGAAGCGCCGCCGGATCAGCCCGCCGCAGCGTAGGTTCAGACCATGAGTGAGGCCGGACGATCCGCCTTCCGGCATCGCGACTTCGCGCTCTTCTGGGTGTCGCTCGTCACCGAGTCGTTCGCGCTGCAGATGTCGTTCGTCGCAATCGGGTGGCAGGTCTACTCGGTTCGCGAGAACCCGCTCGACCTCGGGTTGGTCGGACTCGCGGAGTTCCTGCCGCTCCTCCTCTTCGCGCTTCCCGCGGGCCAGCTGGCCGATCGGGTGCCGCGGCGGACGCTGCTCGCGGTGATGATCTCGATGAAC
Organism: Gaiellaceae bacterium; assembly: GCA_035630135.1. Classification (GTDB taxonomy): domain Bacteria; phylum Actinomycetota; class Thermoleophilia; order Gaiellales; family Gaiellaceae; genus GMQP-bins7. The sequence goes on along the minus strand of DASQLF010000040.1, from coordinate 2,759 downwards.
TTCGTCGTTCTCGGCGGACTGCTCGCCGTCACTCTGTCGGGCGCCGAACGCGTGTGGCCGTTCTTCGCGCTCGCGTTCCTCCAGGGCGTCGGCAGCGCCATCGGTGCCCCCGCGGGTCGGGCGCTCACCCCGTCGCTCGTTCCCGAGGAGATCCTTGTGAGTGCGCTCGCGCAGCGGTCGATCGGCTTCGAGATGTCGGCCGTCGTCGCGCCTGCGCTCGGAGGCCTCCTGTTCGCGATCCAGGCCGAGCTCGTCTACTCCGTCGCGATCGTCCTTTCGGCTGTGTCCCTCGCGTGCGTGCTCGCGATGCGCAGCGGGCGGGCGCCGGCGGCCGTGGGCGCCGCAGGCATGCACGAGGTCCTGGCGGGCGTCAGGCTGATCCGGCGCACGAACGTCCTGCTCGGGGCGATCTCGCTCGACCTCTTCGCGGTGCTGTTGGGAGGTGCCGTCGCGCTGCTCCCGATCTTCGCGAAGGACATTCTCGAAGTGGGACCGACCGGCCTCGGCTTGCTGCGCGCGTCGCCCGCCGTCGGGGCGCTGGTCGCCGCGGCGCTGATCGTTCGCTTCCCGATCCGTCGCCATGCGGGTCCGAAGCTGTTCGCCGTGGTCGCGGGCTTCGGCCTGTGCATGATCGCGTTCGGCCTCTCGCGGCAGATGTGGCTGTCGATGCTGGCGCTCGCGCTCGGCGCCGGTCTCGACATGGTGAGCGTCGTGCTGCGGCAGGCGATCCTGCCGCTCGTCACGACGGATGAGCTGCGCGGCCGCGTGAACGCCGTCGAGATGGTCTTCATCAGCGCCTCCAACGAGCTCGGAGCATTCGAGTCTGGGGTCGCGGCGGCGTTGATCGGCGCGGTGCCGGCGGTGATCTTCGGCGGGATCGCGACCGTGGTCGTGGCGGGCGTGTGGTGGAAGCTCTTTCCCGCGCTCGCGAAGGTCGATCGCCTCGACGAGCTTCGGCCCGTTGCTGTCGAGCCAGGCTAGGCCGGGGCGAGCCCGCGGGCCTTCCGGCTCGCGGCGGTCTGTCGCTTCTGCGCGGAGAGCTCGGCCTTGCGCAGGCGAATGTTCCCCGGGGTCACCTCGACGGACTCGTCCTCGCGGATGTACTCGAGGGCCTGGTCGAGCGAGAGCGGTCGCGGCGGGATGAGCCGCACGGTCGCGTCCGCCGAGGCGGCGCGCGTGTTCGTGAGCTTCTTCTCCTTCGTGGCGTTGACGTCGAGATCCTCGACCCGCGAGTTCTCGCCGACGATCATCCCCTCGTAGACGTCGACGCCCGGCGCGATGAAGAGCGAGCCGCGCTCCTGGAGGCTCAGGATCGCGTTCGACGTCGCCTTCCCGCGCCGGTCGGCGACGAGCGCCCCCGTCGGCCGCGTGCGCAACTCCCCGAACCAGGGCTCGAAGCGCTCGAAGACGTGGTGGATGATCCCCGTGCCACGGGTCTCCGTGAGGAACTCCGTCCGGAAGCCGATCAGCCCGCGCGCCGGGACGAGGACGTCCATGCGAACCCAGCCCGAGCCGTGGTTGACGAGCGCCTCCGTGCGCCCCTTCCGCAGCGCGAAGAGCTGCGTGAGCACGCCGAGGTACTCCTCGGGAGCGTCGACGGACACGCGCTCGACCGGCTCGTGGATCCGCCCGTCGATCTCGCGCGTGACGACCTGCGGCTTGCCGACGGTCAGCTCGAACCCTTCCCGCCGCATCTGCTCCACGAGGACTGCGAGCTGCAGCTCGCCACGACCCTGCACCTCCCACGCGTCCGGCGACTCGGTGGGGAACACGCGCAGCGAGACGTTCCCGATGAGTTCGCTCCGAAGCCGGCCCTCGAGGAGGCTCGCCGTCAGCTTGTCGCCCGAAAGGCCCGCGAGAGGTGACGTGTTGATGCCGATAGACATCGACAGGGACGGCTCGTCGACGGCGATCACGGGGAGCGGGCGAGGGTCGTCGGCGTCCGCGAGCGTCTCGCCGATCGTCACGTCGGGCAGTCCGGCGACGGCGATGATCTCCCCCGGCCCGGCCTCGTCGGTCTCCACGCGGTCGAGCGCCTCCGTGACGTACAGCTCCGTCACCTTCGCACGCTCGATCGCGCCGTTCGCGCGACACCACGCGATCTGCTGGCCTCGCGCGATGGTGCCCTGGACGACCCGGCAGAGCGCGAGCCGGCCGACGTACGGCGACGCGTCGAGATTCGTCACGAGCGCCTGCAGCGGGTGACCCTCCTCGTGGGTCGGCGGCGGGATGTGCTCGAGGATCAGGTCGAGAAGCGGCCGGAGGTCGGGCTCGAGCCCGTCGGGGTCCGGCGCCCGCGACGCACGCCCCGCCTTCGCGTTGCAGTACACGATCGGGAACTCGATCTGGCTCTCGTCGGCGTCCAGGTCGAGAAAGAGCTCGTACACCTCGTTCACCACGTCTTCGATACGCGCGTCGGGCCGGTCGACCTTGTTCACCACGAGGATGACCGGGAGGCGCGCCTCGAGCGCCTTGCGCAGGACGAAACGCGTCTGCGGCAGTGGCCCCTCGCTCGCGTCGACGAGGAGCAACACGCCGTCGACCATCGTCAGGCCGCGCTCCACCTCGCCGCCGAAGTCCGCGTGGCCCGGCGTGTCGACGATGTTGACCTTCGTCCCGCCGTAGCGCACGGCCGTGTTCTTGGCGAGGATCGTGATGCCCTTCTCGCGCTCGAGATCCATCGTGTCGAGCACGCGCTCGGCGACGTCCTGGTTCGTGCGGAATGCGCCGGACTCCCAGAGGAGGGCGTCGACGAGCGT
>DASQLF010000039.1:0-15990 GCA_035630135.1 Gaiellaceae bacterium | reverse complement strand
GGGCCGAGCCTGATCACGGCGCGCTCGGCCTTGCCGAGCGTGGATACGCGGTGGCCGTCCACCAGGACTCCGGCCTCCACGTCCGCCGAGCGGTTCCAGACGATCACGTCGGCGCCGGGCGGGATGACGAGCGGGCGCGCGTGCAGCGAGTGCGCGGCGACGTAGGTGAGCGCGATCGCGTCGAGCCCCCACATCAGCACCGGGCCGCCGTTCGAGAGGTTGTACGCAGTCGAGCCCGACGGGGTCGAGCAGATGATCCCGTCGCACGGCTGTCGACCGAGCTCCTCGTCGCCGACGGCGAGCTCGAGCTCGATCATGCGCCCGAGCGACGCGCTCGAGACGACGACGTCATTCACGGCGACCGTGCGGCCGTCGGGGTGCTCGAGGTCGAGGGTCGGAAGCTCGACGACGTCGTACTCGCCGGAGAACACGCGGCCGAGGCCAGCTTCGAGGTCACGCCGGCCCATCGAGCTGAGGAAGCCGACGCGACCGAAGTTCACGCCGATGACCGGAACTCCGGTGCCGAGGAAGCGCGTGAGCGCCCGCAGCACGGTTCCGTCCCCACCCAGCACGACGGCCAGGTCTGCGGCCGTCGGATCGCCGCTCGCTGCGATCCCGTGTTTCGTCGCCTCTTCCTCGGCGAAGAGGAGTTCGACGCCGTGATCCTGCGCGACCGCCTGCAGCCGTGCGAGCCCGGATCCGATCTGCCCGGGGGTGCCGTGCGTCACCACGGCAGCCCGTGCGACGGGCTTACCGGAGGCCCTAGGCGATGGCTTCGGCGACGAGTCGGTCGATGTCATCGGGATTCGATCCGCCGGGTCGGTGCTGGAGCTGGACGAAGAACTCCCGGTTTCCCTTCGGCCCGGGCAGCCCGGAGTCTACGACGCCCGAAGTCACGGCACCCCACGCCCGCGCGGCCTCGACGACCTCGCCGACCACCCGACGCTGCACCGCGGCGTCGCGGACGACACCCTTCGTCACCTCGGCGCGTCCTGCCTCGAACTGCGGCTTCACGAGCACGAGTGCCTCCCAGCCGGGACGCGCGAGGGCCAGTACGGGCGGCAGTGCCTTCGTCACCGAGATGAAGGACACGTCGCAGACCACGAGGTCCGGCGCAAACGGCAGCTCGGTGAGCAATCGGGCGTTCACGCGCTCGAGCACAGTTACGCGCGCGTCCGTACGGAGCTTCGGATGGAGCTGCCCGTAGCCGACGTCGATCGCGAGCACGCGCGCCGCGCCGGCTTGCAGGAGGCAGTCCGTGAAGCCGCCCGTCGATGCGCCGACATCCGCGCAGTCGCGACCCGCGATCTCGACGTCCAGCGCTTCGAGGGCGTTGCGAAGCTTTTCCCCGCCGCGCGAGACGAAGGGCGGCGGCTGCTCGACATCCAGCTCCGCGTCCTCCGCGACCTGCTCGCCCGGCTTCTCGTGTCCCCGAACCCGGCCGGCGAGGACGAGCGCCTGGGCTTGGGAGCGCGACTCCGCGAGACCGCGCTCGACGAGCAGGACGTCGAGACGCTTCTTCGGCACGCTCGCGACGCTAGCTGCTCAGGCTACGACGACACCGCGAGCGGCCACGAGCCGCGCGCCGTAGTTCGTCGCCGCCAGGCGGACGACCTCGACGTGCCGTCCGGTCTCCGGCGAGTGCACCATCTTGCCGTTCCCGATGTAGAGGCCCACGTGCCCGAGACCGTCGAACACGAGGACGTCACCAGGTTCCATTTGCGATTCGCGGACGCGGCGCCCCTCGCTGGAGAGCGCATACGAGCTGTGCGGCAAGTCGATCCCGACCCGGCCGTACGCCCAGCGCACGAGGCCCGAGCAATCGAAGCCGGTCGCCGGCGACTCGCCGCCCCAGCGGTACGGCGTGCCGACGGCGCCGAGCGCGACCTTGACGGCGCGCTCCGCCTTCGTCGGCGGGGCGGGGACGTACGTGCTCGGGCCGCGACCCTCCGCGAGCGCCGAACCGGCGGTCGCCCCAGCCACCACGACCGCCAGCACGAACGGGAACAGGCGGCTGCGGGAGTGGATCGACATGAGGAGAGGAGAAAGACGGTCGACTTGCCCGGCAATGCGCGCGCATGTCCACCTGGTCTGTTCTGAACGCGCCTCAGAGTAGCCGGAAGTGCGGACGCTCCCATCCCCCAACCGGCGTCCCTCAAGCGGTGCGGACGGCGAGCACGTCGACGAGGTCACCGAGGACGCTCGTGTCGGCCGCGATACGCGCGAGCTGCGCGTGGGCGCGCGTGGCGGACTCGCGGGCGAGACTCTCCGCGCCGTCGACGCCGAGCCGCTCGGCGTAGCCGTCCCCGTCGAGGAGATCGTCGACGACCTGGAACAGCAACCCGACCTCCTCGCCGAAGGCGAGCCATGGCTCGCGCTCGACGCTCGCGGTGCCTGCGATTGCGAGGCCGATCCGCACCGCCGCGACGAACAGACGCCCCGTCTTGAGCCGGTGCACGGCCTCGAGGTCGGAGTCGTCGCCCGTGATGTCCCGGTACTGACCGGCGATCATCCCGAGCGCGGCATCGGCGAGCTCGCGCGCCACCTCGTTCGTGTCGTACGAGAGCGCGAGACGGAAGGACTCGGCGAGGAGCGCGTCGCCCGCGAGGAGCGCGACGCCCTCGCCGAACGCAATGTGCGCGCTCGGCCGGCCACGCCGCTCGTCGTCGTCGTCGAGCGCGGGAAGATCGTCGTGGACGAGCGAGAACGTGTGCACGAGCTCGAGTGCGGCGGCAGCTGGGAGCGCATCGTCTGCCGAGCCTCCGGCAGCCTCCGCGACGGCCACGCAGAGAACCGGTCTGATGCGCTTTCCGCCCGCCTCGAGCGGATAGCGCAGCGCCTCGTCGAGGGCGCCGAGCTGCGGCGCGAACGTCAGCGCGCCCAGGTACGCCTCGACGGCCTCGCGGAGCTCGTCAGCCCGGCGCATCGGCCAGGCTGCGTGCGCGGGTCAGCTCCGCCTCGATCTGGCGCGCGAGCTCCGCGAGCTCGCCGATCAGCTCGACCGCGGCGTCTCCGTCGACGTCCTCGGCGGCGGCCAGGCGCTCGAGCTCCTCGCGCTTCGCGTTCAGCGTCCCGAGGAGCTCCTCCGCGCGAGCGAGCGCGTCGTCGACCGGGGTCACGCCGCTTCCTCGCGGGCGACCCGCGCGAGAATGCCGTTCACGAGCCGCGCCGCATCCTCAGACGCGTAGCGCTTCGCCAGCACAACCGCTTCGTTGATCGCGACCTCGCGCGGCACCGTCTCCTCCTCGAGCTCGTACACGCCGATCCGCAGGATATTGCGCTCGAGCGTGCCGAGCCGGTTGGCCGGCCATTCGGGCGACGCGTCCGAGATGCGCGCGTCGAGGGCGAGCGCACGGTCGGAGACGGCCTCGGCGAGTGCGCGTGCGAACTCGTCCGGCTCGCCTTCGTACAGCGACGCGAGCTCCTGCCCGGTCAGATCCCATTGGTAGAGGAGGTACAGCGCTTGCCGCCGCGCGGCCTTTCGACTGACAGCGCGCTTCATGCGGGCGCCAATGAGGGAAGGCGGCCTTCGAGCTCGACCAGGGTCGACGTCGAGTAGTCGCCGCTGCGGAACGCATCGGAGCCGAGCACGTCGAGCGCGAGATCCCGTGTGGTCGGGATGCCCTCGATGACGAGCTCGCGGAGCGCGCGCTCGGCCCGCGCGATGGCGGTGTCGCGCGCGTCGTCCCAGACGACGAGCTTCGCAATCATCGAGTCGTAGTACGGCGGGATCGTGGAGCCTGCACGCACCGCGGTGTCGATGCGCACGCCGGGCCCGAGCGGGAGGTCGAGCCGGGTGATCTCTCCGGGCGCGGGCAGGAAGCCACGTGCCGGATCCTCCGCATTGATCCGGATCTCGAGGGCGTGACCGCGGCGCGACGCACGGCCGGTCGCCACAAGAGGCTCGCCGGCTGCGACGCGAATCTGCTCTCGGACGATGTCGATGCCGGTGACGAGCTCGGAGACGGGGTGCTCGACCTGCAGCCGGCAGTTGACCTCGATGAAGTAGAAGGCGCCGTCCGGGCCGACCAGGAACTCGAAGGTCCCGGCGTTCACGTATCCGATCGCCTCGCAGGCGTGCGCGACGGTCGTCTCCATCCGCTCGCGCGTCGACTCGTCGAGCGCTGCCGACGGTGACTCCTCGACGAGCTTCTGGTGCCGCCTCTGGATCGAGCACTCGCGCTCGCCGAGCGTGAGGACGCCTCCGTCCGCGTCGCACAGCACCTGGATCTCGACGTGCCGCGCGGGCGCCACGAGCTTCTCGACGTACATGGAGCCGTCGCCGAACGCCGCCTGTGCCTCCGCGCTCGCCGAGGCGAACGCGGGTGCGAGCTCCTCGTCCGTCGCGACCACACGCATGCCCTTGCCGCCCCCACCCGCCGCGGCCTTGAGCAGGACGGGGAAGCCGGCGGTCACCGCCGCGGCCCTGAGGTCGTCGACCGCAGCCGTCCCCTCCGAGCCGGGCACGAGAGGAACGCCGGCCGCGCGCATCGCCTCCTTCGCGCGCACCTTGTCGCCCATCTGCTCGACGACGTCGGCGGGCGGCCCGATGAAGACGATGTCGTTGTCCTCGCACGCGCGCACGAACTCGTCGTTCTCGGCGAGGAAGCCGTAGCCGGGATGCACGGCGTCGCAGCCGGTCGTCTCGGCGGCCGCGACGACGTTCGAGATGCGGAGGTAGCTCTCCGTGGCCGCCGGCGGGCCGATGCAGACGGCCGCGTCGGCGAGCTCGACGTGGAGCGCGTCGCGGTCGGCCGTCGAGTACACGGCGACCGCCTCGACGCCGAGCTCGTGGAGCGCGCGGATCACGCGCACGGCGATCTCGCCTCGGTTTGCGACGAGCACGCGGTCGAACACACCTGACCTCTAGACGACGGGCGCCTGGGCGACGGGCTCGAGCTCGAACAGGAGCTCGCCGTACTCGACGGCCTGGGCGTTCTCGGCGTGAATCGCCGCGATGACGCCCGCAGTCTCCGACTTCAGCTCGTTGAACAGCTTCATCGCCTCGAGGATGCAGAGCACCTGACCGGGGACGACCGTGTCACCCACGTCGACGAAGGCCGGCGCCCCGGGGTTCGGCGCGCGATAGAAGACGCCGACCATCGGCGATTCCACCCGCGTCGTGCCGTCCGGGCTCGCGGGGTCGAAGGCAGCGGCCTCGAGCTCTTTCTCCACGGGCTCGACGCTTGCGCCCACCGGCACCGTTACCACCGGCGCCTCGTCCGCGCGCCGGACGGAGACACGCATCCCCTCGTCCTCGATCTCGATCTCCCCGACGCCCGACTCCTGCACGATCTTCACGAGTTCGCGGATCCGCTCGCCGCGCTCCGCGTCGGCGTCCTCGGCGATCAATACCGAGCCGCGCGAGTGGCGCCCGCGGATGACCTTCAACAATTCCTCCGCGTCGGAACCGAACATCGCGATGAGCACGAGCTCCTCCTCGCTCGCGGCCAGACCCTCGGCCTGTTCGCGCACGTCTTCGGTCGTCACCGGATCCTCGGTGAGCGCGCCCGGCGGCGCGAGCAGCTCCGCCGCACGCGCGACGTTCGGATCGATCGGCTCCGGTGTCTCGCCGTAGCCTCCCTGCACGAGCTCGCGGAACTCGTCGATCACCGATCCGTACCGCCTCGCCTCGAGCACGTGGAGCAGCGCCTGCGAGGCCAGGATCTGGCCTATCGGCGCAGCGAGGGGCGGCCAGCCCGCCTCGGCGCGAACGCGCCCGACCTCCTCGAGCACCTCGAGCAGCCGGTCGGCTGCCGCGTGCGCGCGCAGGTGCACCTCGAGCGCGGCCACGAGCCCGGCGGGGAGGTCGAACTCGGCGGCTCGCACCGCGATGCGCGGCGCGACCGGGGCGACGGGCTCGTCTCCGATCCACTCGTCGACGACGTCCGCGGCGTCCCAGAGCTTCGCGACGTCCAGCCCCGTGTCGTGGCCGAGACCCTCCAGCGACTCGGCGACCGACTCGCCGGAGACGCGATGGAGTGTTAGCGCGAGCGGATAGACAGCGGTCGCGATGAGATCTGCTCCGGACTCGACGGCCGCGAGCGCGGACGCGAGCCCCACGCCGGCCGCACCTTGCACGTAGAAGCCGACCGGAAGTCCGCTCGCCTCCTTGATGCGCTCCACGAGCTCCTGCGCCTTGTGCGGGAGGAGGGCGCCTGTCGGGTCGTTGAGGATGATGCGAGTCGCGCCGAGATCGGGGAGCTTGCGTGCCTGCTCGACGAGCAAGTCCTTCGCTTCGGTGCGACCGGGGCTGTAGACGAGCCCGGCGTGGAATGCGCCGCCGGCACTCGTGATCGCAGCGCCTGCCTCGCGCAGGTTCGAGACGTCGTTGAGCGGGTCGTGGAGCCGGAAGACGTCGATGCCGTTCTCGGCCGCGCACGACACGAAGCGCCCGACGATGTCGCCCGAGACGGGACGCGAGCCGACGAGGAAGCGTCCGCGAAGCGCGATCCCGAGCGGCGTGGACACGCGCGTCTTGATCGCGCGGATGCGCTCCCACGGGCTCTCGACGCGCCTGCGGACGGTGGCATCGAAGACGCCTCCGCCGGAGACCTCGAGGCACGCGAACCCTGCGCCGTCGAGGATCTCGGCGACGCGCAGCACCTCCGCCGTCGGAAGCCTGCCCGCGAGCGGCTCCTGCGAGAGCAGGCGAATCGTCGTGTCGACGAGCTTCGGCACGGAGGGACCTTACCGAGGCGTCGGCGCGAAAGCCGTCAGGCGCGAGAGATGTAGCGGCCCTCGCGCGGATCGACCTTGATCCGCTCGCCGCTGCCGACGAAGAGCGGCACCTGCACCACCGCGCCCGTCTCGAGCGTGGCCGGCTTGGTGACGTTCGTCACCGTATCGCCGCGGACTGCGGGCTCCGTCTCCGCCACGGTCAGCTCGACCGAGGCCGGGAGCTGAATGCCCGACGGCTTGCCGTCGACCTGGAGCATCTGCACCGAGCTCGAGGGCGGCAGGTACGCGAGCTCGTCGGCCACCTGCGCGTGCGGCAGACCGAACTGCTCGTACGACTCCTCGTCCATGAAGTGCGCCTCTGAGCCATCGTCGTAGAGGAACTGGAGGTTCTTCACCTCGGTGTGCACGCGCGCGAACTTCTCGCCCGCGCGGAACGTCCGCTCGACGACGGATCCGGACTCGAGCGCCTTGAGCTTGGTGCGCACGAAGGCCCCGCCCTTCCCGGGCTTGACGTGCTGGAACTCGACGATGCGCCACACGACGCCGTCGATGTCGATGTGCATTCCGTTGCGGAACTGGTTGGTGTTGACGGTCTCGGCCATGGCAGCGGCGCAGTGTAGTTACGCGACCGTGACGAGCTCTTTGTCGAACACGGTCAGGCGCTCGCGACCGTCGTCGGTGACGAGCACGAGATCCTCGATCCTGATGCCGATGCTCTCGTCCGGGATGTAGATCCCGGGCTCGACGGAGACGACGTTCCCGGCCTCGAGCACGTCGGTCGACTCCTGGCGGAGCGTCGGCGCCTCGTGGATCTGCAGGCCGACGCCGTGGCCCATCCCATGGCCATACGCCCAGCCCAGCCCCTGCGCCTCGATGAGGTCGCGGGAGGCCGCGTCCGCGTCTCGTCCGTGGACGCCTGGGGCGACCGCGTCGAGGCCGGCCAGCTGAGCGTCCAGGCAGAGGGCGTACAGCTCCTGCTGTCGCTCCGAGATCTCTCCGACCGCGAATGTTCGCGTGCAGTCCGAGCAGTAGCCCTCGTACACGCATCCCGCGTCGACCACCACGAGCACTCCGGGCTCGATGGGATCGTCGCCCGGCACGGCATGCGGCGAGGCTCCGGTGGCTCCGGCGCCGACGACCGCCTCGAAGGAGACGCCCTCGGCGCCACCTTCGCGGAAGCTCCTCTCGATCCACCACGCGAGCTCGCGCTCGCTGCGTCCGGAGAACCGCTCCTGCGCGAGCGCGGCGAACACCTCGTCCGACAGCGCGGCTCCGCGCCGCATCCGCGCGATCTCGTCGTCGTCCTTGACGGCGCGCAGGGACTCGACGAGACCGGCGCCGTTCGGCACCGCGTCGACGCCCGCTTCGGAGAAATCGCGATAGAGCGCGTAGGGCAGGTGCTGCTCCTCGAACTGGATCCGCCGTCCCGCCAGCAGTTCGCCGATCGCGGGAAGCAGTCCGCGTGCTGTCTCCACCACGTCGAAGCCCTCGATGGCGCGGGCCCGATTGGCGTAGCGGAAGTCCGTGTACAGCGTCGCCGCTCCGTCCGGCTCGACCAGCACGGCCGCGTTCGAGCTCGCAAGGCCGGTGAGATAGCGGACATTCGCCTGCCCGCCGAGGACGTATGGCGGCCCCGCGACGAGGAGCGGCTCCTCGAGCAGGGCGGCGAGGCGCTCGACGCGCGTCACGTCGACCTCCCGACGATGAACTCGATCGCCTCGCGGTACCCATCAGGCCCCTTGCCGATGAAGCGCGCGGCCGCGATCTCCGCGAGCACGGAGAACTTCCGCCAGTCCTCACGCTCGGCGATGTTCGAGAGGTGCACTTCGACGACGGGCGCGGTGAAGAGCTCGAGCGCGTCGCGAATCGCCCACGAGTAGTGCGCCCACGCACCGGGGTTCGCGATGACACCATCCGCCCACTCGAGCGCCTCGTGACACCAGTCGAGGTACTCGCCCTCGTGATTCGTCTGACGGCAGCGCGTCGTGCACTGCCGCTCGAGCGCCCACTGGTAGATGCGTGTCTCGAGCTCGGAGAGTGACAGCCCGCCGTACAGCCCGGGATCGCGGTGCTCGAGCATGTCGAGATTTGCCCCGTTCAGCACGGCGATCCGCACGGCCCGACCCTACGCGATGAGTGCGCCGAGGGCAGCTCGGATGCGCTCCGGATCGATCTCGGACGACACGCGCCAGCGGCCCGGCTCGTCCAGGAGCACGAGCCGGATCTCGCCGTCCCGCGCCTTCTTGTCCCGCTGCAGCGCGGCCCAGGCCGCGTCGGGGTCTACCGGGACGGGTGTCGGTTCGAGCACGTCCTGGACGACGCGCGCCTCGTCCTCGAGCCCGGACAGCCGGAGCGCCGCGAGGAGCCCGAGCGCCACCGCGCGCCCGTGCGGCACCGTGTAGCCGGACGCAGCCTCGAGCGCGTGGGCGAAGGTGTGCCCGAGGTTGAGACCTTCGCGCTCACCGCGATCGGTCGGATCGCGGAGGCAGACTGCCGCCTTGTAGGCGGCGCAGACGCGCACCTGTAGAGCCGTGTCGCGCTCCCAGAGCGGCTCTCCCAGGAGGAGGCCGGTCTTCAGGACCTCGGCGAGGCCATTTCGCCGCTCCTCCTCGGGCAGGGTCTCGAGGAGGGTCGTGTCGATCACCGTCGCGGTCGGCCAGTGGAACGCGCCGACGAGGTTCTTTCCCTCCGGTAGGTCGATCCCCACCTTTCCGCCGATGGCCGCGTCGACCTGCCCGACGAGCGTCGAGGGGACCGCGATCCAGTCGACGCCCCGCAGGTAGGTGGCGGCCACGAAGCCGACGAGATCGGTGGTGGAGCCTCCGCCGACGGCGGCGAGGGTTCCGCTGCGGTCGGCGGTCAGCGAGCGCCACAGCTGCTCGGCCTCGGCTAGCGACTTTGCGGTCTCGCCGCGAGGCACAGTGTGCGTCGCCGCCACGTCGTGGAGCTCGGCGACGTGCTCGTCCGAGACGACGGCGGCCGCGCCGGCATCCCGGTGCGAGCCGAAGCGAATCCCCGCGGCCGCCAGCACCGCACCGTCGAGATCGCTGGCGCTCGCATCCGCCGCCTCGTACAGCGGCCGGCGCTCCTCCCAGAGCGCCCTGAACGCGTCGGCGTCGCGCGCCAGTGGCCTGCCGCTGTCGGCGACACGCTCCCACGCCTCCTCCGGAGTCGTCTCGAGATGGAGGGTGAGCGCGCTCTGGGCAAGTGCGGCACGCGTCCGCTCGGATCCGAGGGCACCACCGCCGAGCTCGACCACCGCCAGCGGTCTCTGCCGGAGCGCGGCGACTGCGGCCGCTTCTTCTCGGGCGCGGAACTCCGCCTCCCCGCGTTCCTCGAAGAGGTCGCCAACGGCCGCGCCGCTCTGCTCCTCGACGAGCGCGTCGACCGACATGAACGGCCGGCCGAGCCGCTCGGCCAGGAGCGGCCCGAGCGTCGACTTGCCCGCGCCCATGAAGCCGACGAGGGCAACGTGTCGGTTTAGGGCGTGTGGAGCCACGCGATCCGCTCGAGGTACGCCGCATGGGCGCCGACGAAGTCGACGAGCGCGTCGCCGCCGAACTTCTCGCGCGCGGCGCGCGCAAGCTCCCATGCGACCGCAGCCTCGGCGACGACGGCGAGCGCCTCGACCGCCTGCACGTCGCTGCGCTCGACGAGGGCGTCTCCGGGCTCGCCTGTCCGGAGATCGACGGACCGAAGCGGACGCATGAGCGTCGGCAGCGGCTTCATCGCGGCGCGGACGACGACGGCCTCACCGTTCGTGACCCCGGCCTCGAGCCCGCCGGCGCGGTTCGTCGCCCGGCGGCGATCGGGGCCGATCTCGTCGTGGGCCTGCGACCCGCGCGCGCCCGCGAGGGCGAATCCGTCGCCGATCTCGACGCCCTTCACGGCCTGGATGCCCATGACCGCTGCCGCGAGCCGCGCGTCGAGCCGGTCGGCCTTCTCGGCGTAGGAGCCGAGACCGGGCGGAGCTCCACTAGCGACCACCTCGACGATCCCGCCCAGCGTGTCGCGTCCCGCGCGCGCCGCGTCGGTCGCCGCCTCCCAGTCTGCGCTCTCGCCGCCGATCTCGACGACGTTTCCGGCCACGGCGATCCCGATCTTGCGGAGGAGGCTCTTCGCGACCGTGCCGGCCGCGACCTGGATAGCGGTCTGGCGCGCGCTGGCTCGCTCGAGGGCGTTTCGCACGTCGTCGTGGCCGAACTTGAGCGCGCCTGCGAGGTCGGCGTGCCCGGGGCGCGGGAGCGTGACCGGCTTGGTTCCCTTCCCCTCGGGCTCGCCCGCGGGCGGCCACGGGCTCATCCCCCACTCCCAGCTTCCGTGGTCGCGATTGCGGATCACGAGCGCGAGCGGCGTTCCGAGCGTGCGGCCGTGTCTGAGGCCAGCGAGGACTTCTACCTCGTCTTGCTCGAGGTTCTGGCGCGGGCTGCGACCGTATCCCTGCCGTCGGCGCTGCAGGTCGGCGGCGATCGCGTCCTGATCGAGCGCCAGACCTGCCGGCAGCCCCGCCACGATCGCGACGAGCGCCGGCCCGTGCGACTCGCCTGCCGTCGTGAGCTCGAGGGTCACGTGGGCAAGCCTAGGGCGTCCCTCATGGCGTCGATCGGTGCCTTCACCCCTGTCCAGAGCTCGAAAGACGCGGCGCCCTGGGCGACGAGCACCTCGAGCCCGCCGATCACGCGCGCGCCGCTGGCGCGGGCGGCCGCCGCGGTCGCCGTCTCCGGGTAGGGAAGGTCGACGAGCGTCTGGCCGGTGCCGAGCTCGACGAGGAGGTCGTCTCGCTCGGAGGTCGCGTTCACGACGAGGTCAGCCCCGGTCACGTCGGGCGGCCAGGTCGTGCGCCGCGAGAACCGGCGAGCGTGTGGAAGCGCCGGCATGAACGCCACGGCAGAGCCGCCGTCGCCCAGCACGACCGGCCGGTCGGCCGGCAAGCCGTCGAGGATCGCCGCGTCCGTCGTCCAGCCCCGGATGTGACCGTCACGCACGACGAGCGTGTTGACCGAAGGCGCGTCCGTGTCGCAAAGAGCCGTCACCGCCAGCTTGTGCGGCGTCGTCACGTTCGCGGCCGCGAACCCGAGGGCCGCCAGACCGCGCACTGCCTCCTCGAGCCGTTCCGGCGCCGTCGGCAAGGGCACGTAGGCCCAGTCGAGCCCGAGCGCTGCGAACGCGGCGTTGTGCATCCGCGGCGAGAGCGAGTGCGCGACCGGCCAGCCGATGATCCCTACGAGCGTCGTCGTGCCGGAGATCCCGCTCACGGCGATGAAGTATCTCCGGGCAGAAGCGTCAGCAGCCGCCGTAGCCGTACTCGAGCGACTTCTGGCAGAACTCCGCCTCGCTCGCGGTGAAGAAGTGACGGTTCGACTCGCGGATGCGCACGAAGTAGAGGTAGTCGACGCGCGCAGGATTCGCTGCGGCGCGCATCGAGGCCAAGCCGGGGTTCGCGATCGGGGTCGGCGGAAGCCCGAGGCGGCGGCGGGTGTTGTACGGGCTGTCGCTTTCGATGTCGGACTGCTTGAGCGGCTCGGTGCCCGGCACGTCCCGGCCGTAGCGGATCGTCGCGTCGATCCCGAGCGGCATGCGATTTCGGAGCCGGTTGTAGATCACGGCCGCGACGAGCCGGCGCTCGGGCGCGACGACCGTCTCCTTCTCGATCATCGACGCGATGATCAGGACGTCGTACGGCGTGAGGTTCTTCGAGCGTGCGTACCGGAGGTTCACCTTTCGCCAACTCCTGCGAAACGCGCGCAGCTGGTCGGAGACGAGGCCCGGCGACGACGTCAGCTTCGTGAACTCGTAGGTGGCCGGGAAGAGGAAGCCCTCGATCGAGCTCAGCTTCCAGTCCTTCCGGAACTCCGCCGGCGGCATCGCGGCGCCCGACGCCTCGAGGTATCCGACGCGCGTGATGCGTGGCGTGACGCCACGCTTGTCGACCGCAATCTCGCGCACAGCCGCGACTCGATCCGCCATCTCGCGGCGAGTGAAGCCCTCCGGGAAGATGATTCGCAGCACTTCGAGAGGCGGCGTCGTCACCACGGGCGCCGGCTCGGGCTCCTCGCCCATGCAGCCCGCGAGCGCGAGCGCGACGAGTCCGAGGGCAAGAAGTCGAAGCCTCATGCGCTCACGCTCCGCAGGTAGCTCTCGAGCAGGTGCGCCGCTGCGCGGGCGTCCTCGTCCGCCGCACCGCCCCCGCGCGAGGCCAGTGCAGTCGTGAACCGCTCGTCGTACGTCTCGACCGGAACCGAGACCGCCTCGCGAAGCGCCCCGACGAACTCATCCGTCTCGAGCGCCTGCTCGCCCCGCTCGCCGCGAAGGGTCAGCGGCATCCCCACGACGATGCGCTCGGGCTCGTGCTCGCGAACCAGCGCGACGAGCTCACCGAGCCCCGCTTCGCTGGCGGCTCGCACGACGACGCCGAGCGGCCGGGCGATCGTCCCGGTCGCATCCGAGACGGCGACGCCCGTGCGTGCAACGCCGTAGTCGAGCGCGAGCACCTTCACAACGCCGCGACGATGAGCCGCTCGGCCTCGGCGAGTGCCTCGGGCAGCTTCTCGGGATCCTTGCCGCCGGCACGCGCCATCGTCGGTCGGCCTCCGCCACCACCACCGACGATCGCAGCGGCGCCGCGCACGACGTCCGACGCGCTCACCTTCTCGGCGACCGCCTCGTCGAAGTTCGCGACCAGGTGCACCGCGCCGTCCTCCTTCGAGCCGAGGACGACCGCGGCCGGCGCATGCTTCTGCTTGTAGCGATCGGAAAGCTCGAGGAGCTCGTCGGCGCCGACCCCGTCGAGCGGCTGCACGATCAGGTTGACGCCCTTTTCCGCCCTGACCTCCGGCTCGGGAGCCTCCGCCCGGGCTGCCGGCGCCGCGGTCTTCCGTGCCTTGCGGAGCGCCTGGATCTCGGTGCGGAGCGCGGCGAGCTCGCGTGCGCGCTCGTCCAGGAGCGCCCACGCCGCGCCCGACGTCACCGCCTCCACACGCCGCACACCCGAGCCGACCGAGCTCTCGGAGAGGAGAACGAAGGGCCCGACCTCGGCGGTCGTGCGGACGTGCGTGCCGCCGCACAGCTCGACCGAGTAGCCCGGCACCTCGACGACGCGCACGATGGCTCCGTACTTCTCGCCGAAGAGCATCGTCGCGCCCAGATTGCGCGCCTCCTCGATCGGCGTCTCGAAGATGTGCACCGGGCGGTTCTCGAAGACGAGCTCGTTCACGCGGCGCTCGACGGCGTCGCGCTGCTCGGTCGTCAGCGCGGCTCCGTGCGTGAAGTCGAAGCGGAGCTTGTCGGGGCGCACTGCGGAGCCTGCCTGCTGCACGTGGCCGCCGAGCACGTCGCGCAGCGCCTGGTGCAAGAGGTGCGTCCCGGTGTGGTTCGCCATGGTCGGGAAGCGCACGCCCCACGGCACGCGTGCCCGCACGCGGTCGCCGGCCGAGAAGCCCGTACCGCGAAAGAGGAGCGCCTGATCGTCGTCGAGCCGGTAGGCCTCGACCAGCTCGGCAGCAGTGCCCGAGCCGTCGTCGAGCTCGATCGTGCCCGCATCGGTGACCTGCCCTCCGCCCGCGGAATAGAACGGCGACTCGCGAAGCTTCGCGAGGAAGTGACCGTCGTCGACGGTCTCGAGGGCGCCGATCTGGGTCAGCACGTCCGTCTTCGCGTAGCCGACGAACTCGGTCGTGAAGTCGGCACCCCGCGCGAAGTCGGCCGCGCGCTGCTGCTCGCCGGAGCCCACGGCGCGTGAAACCTCGCGGTGCCGGTCCATCGCGACGCGATAGCCGTCCAGGTCGATCGCCTGACCACGCTCCTCGGCGAGCTCCGCCGTGAGCTCGACCGGGAAGCCGTACGTCGCGGCGAGCGTGAAAGCCTGCTCGCCGGAGATCGCGCTCTCCGAGCCGAGCTCCTCGAACAGCCTGAGCCCCCGCTCGAGGGTCTCGAGGAAGCGCTCCTCCTCGACGCGGAGCACGCGCGCGATCTCGTCGGCCTTCGGCGCAAGCTCCGGATACGCGGCACCCATCTGCTCGACGACGACGCCGGAGAGGCGGTGGACGTCGCGCAGGCCGATGCTCTGCGCCTGCTGCACGGCGCGCCTGATGATCCTGCGCAGGATGTACCCCCTGCCCTCGTTGGAGGGCGTGACACCTTCGCCCACGAGGAAGGTCATGCCACGACCGTGGTCGGCGAGGATTCGGTGCGCCTTCGTGGCAGCCGGCGAGTCCCCGTAGGCGACGCCGGACTCGTCGGCGATCCAGCGCATGATCTGCTGATAGCCGTCCGTCTCGTACACGGTGCGGACGTCCTGAAGGATCGCGGCGCCGCGCTCGAGGCCGAGCCCGGTGTCGATGTTCTGCTCAGGGAGGGGCGTCACGGTTCCGTCGGCCCGGAGCTCGTACTCCATGAAGACGAGGTTCCAGAACTCGAGGAAACGGTCGCAGCGCGGGCACGCGGGTGCGCAGCCCGGCTCGCCGCAGCCGTGCTCGACACCCCAGTCCCAGTAGATCTCGGAATCGGGCCCGCACGGCCCCGGCCCGCCGACGGACCAGAAGTTCTCCGAAGTCGGAAGGGGCACGATGCGCTCGGGCGGCATCCCGATCTTCGTCCAGAGGTCGATCGCCACCTCGTCGGGGCCGAGCTTCATCTGGGCGTCGCCGGCGTGGACGGTCACCCAGACGCGATCCCAGTCGAGCTTCATCTGCTCCTGCACGAACTCGGTCGCGAACGCGATCGCGCCTTCCTTGAAGTACTGCCCGAACGAGAAGTTTCCGAGCATCTCGAAGAACGTCAGGTGATGGCCGTCCAGCCCGACCTCGTCGATGTCGACCGTGCGGAAGACCTTCTGCGAGGTCGTCGTGAGCGGCGCGGGCGGCGGCTCGAGGCCGAGGAAGAACGGCATCTGCGGCTGCATCCCGGCCGTCGTCAGGAGGCTCGAGTGGTCGTCGGCCCGCGGGACGAGCGGGTAGGACGGGCAGCGCAGATGACCCCGTTCCTCGAAGAACGAGAGGAAGCCCTCACGCAGCTCGGCGGTCGTGCGCATCCCGGAATTCTACGAGCGCGGCCGCGAAACGCGGTGCGCCGCTACGCGGCCGGGGGTGGGCCCTCGGGCTCCACGTTCGCTGCGTTCCGAAGCTCTTCGTCGAGCTCGCTCTCGCGTCGCGCCGCGCTCTCCTTCGCCACGCGCACCGCCTCGCCGGCGTCGCGTCGCGAGCGGAACGCGGAGAGCCCGTGGGAGACGCCGGCCGCAAGGCCGCTGACCTTCTTCACGGGCGTCGTGATCGCCGTCGAGACCGCGCGGACCGCCGTGTCGGCGCTGTCCGC
>DASQLF010000038.1:0-26335 GCA_035630135.1 Gaiellaceae bacterium | reverse complement strand
GCCGTAGTTGCCGACCATCGCCGTCGTGAATGTCACGAGCTGCCCCGCGTAGCTCGGGTCCGTGACGGTCTCCTGGTAGCCCGTCATGCCGGTCGTGAACACCGCCTCGCCAAAGGCGACGCCACCGGCCGCGACGGACGTACCCCGAAAGACGGTTCCGTCCTCGAGAACGATGTAGCCGCGCGGTCTCACGAGCCCTTGTAACAGTCTGTTGCAAGGCTCATCGGGCGGCCTCGTGGACGATGCGGCCGTCGGCGACGGTCGTGACGACTCGGCCGCGCAGGGTCTCGCCGAGAAGCCACGAGTTCGCCGACAGCGAGCGGAAGCCGTCCTCGGTGACCGTCCACTCGGCGTCGAGGTCGACCCCGACGAGGTTTGCACGCGCGCCGACCTCGATGCGCGGCTCGTCGAGCCCGAAGGCACGTGCCGGTCCTGCCGACATGCGCTCGAGAAGCGTCTCGAGACTCAGGATCCCGGGCAGGACGAGGTGCGTGTAGAGGGCCGAGAACGCCGTCTCGAGGCCCGTGACCCCGAACGGAGCCTCCTCGAACGGCACGTCCTTCTCCTGCCGCGCGTGCGGGGCATGGTCGGTGGCGACACACGAGATCGCGCCTCGGCGGAGAGCGTCGCGCAGTGCCTCGCGATCGTCGGCGGCGCGGAGCGGCGGGTTCATCTTCGTGTTCGTGTCGAGCGAGCGAACGGCCTCGTCGGTGAGGACGAGGTGATGCGGGGTGACCTCTCCGGTCGCCGCGACGCCGCTCGCGAGCGCGTGGTCGAGGGCGGCAATCGACTCGCGGGCGGAGAGATGCATCAGGTGGAGCGGCCGCTCCTCGGCGCCCGCGAGCGACAGGTCGCGCTCGACCATCAGGCTCTCCGCGGTCGAGGGGTAGGGGCCGATTCCGAGCTCCGCCGACACGTCGCCCTCGTGCGCGTGCCCGCCCCGCGAGAGAGACGGCTCCTCGCAGTGCAGCGCGAGGCGGAGCTCCGTCAGCGCGCTGTACTGGAGCGCGCGGCGCATGAGCCCGGCCGAGACGACCGGGCGGCCGTCGTCCGTGAACGCGGCAGCACCTGCGGCGGCGAGCTCCGCCATCTCGGTCAGCTCGTCGCCGAGCTGCCCCTTGCTGATCGCCGCCATGAAGCCGACCGGGACGACCGCCTCCTGCCGTGCGCCGTCAAGGAGCGCGCCCAGAACCGACGCCGAGTCGACGACGGGGTCCGTGTTCGGCATCGCGAGGATCGCGCAGTACCCACCGGCCGCCGCCGCCTCCGTGCCCGATCGGATCGTCTCCTCGTCTTCACGCCCTGGCGTGCGCAGGTGCACGTGCGGATCGACGAAGGCGGGAGCCACGACGATGTGACCGACAGGACACGGCTCGATCGCAGAGATCACGCCGTCCGTCACCGTGATGCGCAGGGACTCGTCGATGCCCTGGGCCGGAGCGACCACTCGGCCCTCGAGCGCGAGCGAGTCCGACCGGCCGTTTCGTCCGACGAGCATCAGGCGACTCCCGCGCGCTCGCGCGCCTCGACCGGAAGGACCGTGAGCACGTCGTAGAGCACCGCCATTCGCACGACGAGGCCCGCACGCACCTGATCCGTCACGAGGGCGGCGGGCGAGTCCGCGACGCGCGGGTCGATCTCGATGCCGCGGTTCATCGGCCCGGGATGCATGACCACCTGCCCTTCCCGTACGCGCTCGGGCCCGATGCCGTAGAGGGCGGTGTACTCGCGCAGCGACGGCACGAACGCCTCGCCCATCCGCTCCTGCTGCATCCGCAGCACGTAGACGACGTCCGCGCCGGCGATCGCACCGATGTCGTGCGACACCTCGCAGCCGAGCGACTCGATGCCGCGCGGAACCAGGGTCGGCGGGCCGACGAGAACGGATCGTGCGCCGACGAGCGACAGCGCCTGCACGAGCGAGCGCGCGACGCGTGAATGGAGGACGTCGCCGACGACGGCGACGTGCAGCCCTTCGAGGCGGCCGAGTGCCTCACGCATGGCGTAGAGGTCGAGAAGCGCCTGCGTCGGATGCTGGTGCTTGCCGTCGCCGGCGTTCACGACGTGCGCGTCGGTGAGCCGCGCGACCAGCTGCGGCGCGCCGATCGACGGGTGCCGCACGACGATGACGTCGGGCTCGTAGGCGGCGAGCGTCAGGGCTGTGTCCTTGAGCGACTCCCCCTTGTCGACCGAGGAGCCGGACGAGCGCAGCGACATCGTGTCCGCCGAGAGGCGCTTGGCGGCGAGCTCGAAGCTCGCAAGCGTCCGCGTCGACGACTCGTAGAAGAGGTTGACGACGGTTCGCCCGCGCAGCGTCGGGAGCTTCTTCACCTCGCGCTCGAGCGATCCGGCCAGGGACGCCGCAGTGTCGAGGATCCGCTCCACATCGGTGCGCTCGAGATCGGCGATCGAGAGGAGGTGCCGCCTCGGGGGGGCGGGCAGGCGGAGCTCGCTCATCTCTCGTCCTCGTCCTCGCGCTCGTCGACCAGGTAGACGCCGTCGCGCTCGTCGATCTCGACGAGCTCGACCTGGATCCGCTCGTCGCGGCCCGTCGGCAGGTTCTTGCCGACGTAGTCGGGCCGGATGGGAAGCTCACGATGGCCGCGGTCGACGAGGACGGCAAGCTGGACGCGGGCCGGCCGCCCGAACTCGAGCAGCGCGTCGATCGCCGCGCGGATCGTTCGGCCCGTGTAGAGGACGTCGTCGACGAGAACCACCGTCAGCCCCTCGATCGGGAACGGGATGCTGGTGGCGCGGACGACGGGCTGCCTGCCCGGCGGGCGACCGCCGTCGCGGACGTGCACGTCGTCGCGGTGGAACGTGATGTCGAGGGCGCCGACCGGCACCGCCACGCCGCTGCGCTCCTCGACGAGCCGACGCAGACGCGAGGCGAGCGGTGCGCCGCGCGACTGGATGCCCACGAGCGCCAGGTACTCGAGCCCATCGTCGCCGGCGCGCTCGATCACCTCGTGGGCGATGCGGGAAAGAGACTTCGCGATCGCCTCGCCGTCGAGGAGGAGCCTCGCGGTGGCGTCTGCGGGGACGTGCGTCGACATCTCACTCCTTTCCGGCCTCGCTGGACCGGTTTAAAGGGTCGGGGGCGAGTCTAGCCGGAGGGATCGGTCGGAGGTCTCCGCCGCTGCTGGCAAAGTTCCGCGATGCCGCGCCGCCTCGGCAGCAATCGCGCCCTCTTCGCGCTCGGTGTCCTCGTTCTCGTCTCGACGGTCGTGCGGGTCGCGCTTTCGCGCGGGGTCGACGCGCCCTGGATCGCGCCAGACGAGCACCTGTACGGCCTCGTCGGACGGTCGCTCGTGCACGGGAACGGACTGACGATCGTCGGCGAGCGCGTCCCGTACTACAGCCTGCTCTACCCGCTGTTCGTGGGCCTCTCCCTGCTGGGAACGGATGCCGCGACGGGCGTGACCGTGACCCAGGTCGCCCAGGCGCTCCTCATGTCCGCGAC
Organism: Gaiellaceae bacterium; assembly: GCA_035630135.1. Lineage (GTDB taxonomy): Bacteria > Actinomycetota > Thermoleophilia > Gaiellales > Gaiellaceae > GMQP-bins7. The sequence goes on along the minus strand of DASQLF010000038.1, from coordinate 22,872 downwards.
GGCGGTGCCCGTCTTCCTCTGGGCTCGTCCCCTCGCGGGCTCGCGGCTCGCGTTGCTCGCGGCGGCGCTGACCGTGCTCATCCCGGGGCTCGCCTACAGCGCGCTCCTGATGAGCGAGGCCCTGTACTACCCGGTCGCCGTCTTCGCTGTCTGGGTGCTCGCGCTGTGCCTGCGCGATCCCACGCTCGGGCGTCAGCTCCTACTCGTGGCGGCCATCGGGCTCGCGGTCGCGACGCGGCTGCAGGCGGTCGGCCTCGTCGCGGCGCTCGTCCTCGCCCTCCTCATCCTGGCCGTCGCGGAGCGCTCGACCGCGCCGTTTCGTCGCCTACTGCCGGCGCTCGTCGCGCTGGGCGCGGCGGGAGCAGCGTGGACCCTGGGAAGGCTCGCGTTCGGCTCCGGCGAGACGCTCGGCGCGTACGGGACGCTGGCCGAGGCAGAGGAGTACTCGATCGCCGATCTCGCCGCGTCCATCGCCTGGCAGACGGGGGCCGTGGCACTCCTCACCGTCGGCGTTCCGCTGATCGCCCTCGGTGTGCTCGCGTGGGACACCCTCCGCCGGCGAGAGCCGGACGAGGGCGTTCGCGTGCTCATCGCGGTCGCGCTGGCCTACTTCCTCGTGACCGTCGTCGAGGTCGGCTTCTTCGCGTCACGGTTCGTCGAGCACATCACGGAGCGGCAGCTGCTGTCGGTGGTGCCACCGGTGTTCGTCGCCTTCGCCGTCTGGCTGGGCCGTGGGATGCCCCGCCCGCAGCCCGTGACGTCGATCCTCGCGATCGCGATCGCCGCCTCCGCGCTCCTCCTCCCAGTCGAGCGGATCACGACCCGCGCCGCCGCCGCAGACGCTCTGTCGACGGTGCCGCTCGAGTACCTCCGCCGCGAGGTCTCCGAGGTGACGTTCGAGACCCTGTACGCCGGCATCGCCGCCGCCTTCCTGCTCTTCGCGGTGCTCGCTCCGCGCCGCGTCGCTCCGGTCGTGGCCGGCGCCGTGGCCGTGCTGCTCGCCGCGGGGTCGGTGATCGCGTCGCACGAGATGCGCGAGCGGTCGCAGTTCGACCGCGGAACGCTCTTCTCCGGCGAGCCGGTGAACTGGATCGACGCGAACGGAGGACGGGAGGTCGCCTTTCTCGACACCGGCGACCGTCTCTGGCCCAGTGTCTGGCACCACATGTTCTGGAACCGCTCGATCTCCGACGTCGTGCGCCTGCAGAGCGCGCGCTCGCCGGGCGTGGTGCCGCAACAGATCGTCACGATCCGCGACGACGGCGTCCTCGTCGGCAAGGACGGCGAGACGGTGCAGGTGGCTCAGCTGGCCACGCCGTCCACGGTGCTGACGAGCGGGGAGCCCGTCGCGTCCATCGCGTCGACGTCGGAGCCGGGGATGACGCTCTGGAACGTCGAGTCGCCGGTTCGCGTCCTGCAGCGCGTGCGTGGCCTCGATCCGAACGGCGACCTCTACGGCGGAGAGTCGGCGCGCATCGAGGTCTTCGGCTGCGGCCCGGGCGCGCTCGAGCTCACCCTTCTCGGAAAGCAGGGCCTTCCGACCCGCCTCCGACTCGACGGCGCAGTCGTGGCCGAGCGCTCGATTCCGCCCGAGTCTGTGTGGCGTCCGTCGGTGCCGGCTCCGGCCGCCGCCGACGGCAGCGGCCGCTGCGTTTACGAGCTCGAGTCGGACGGGCTCATCGGGTCGACGCGGATCGAGTTCGTCCGCTCCGCCTGACCCGTCCGCGCACCCGAGCGGACGAGCTCCGGCTTGCCACGTTCCGGAAACGGGACAGTGACCAGGTCGAAGTCGCGCGGGACGACGGTGGCAGGGAAGAGCTGCGTCGCTTCCTCGACGACCTGATGTCCGAAGTAGCGGGTCGATACGTGCGTGAGCGCGAGTAGCTCGACACCAGCCTCGCGCGCGACAAGCGCCGCCTCTCCCGCGGTCGAGTGGCTCGTCTCCCGCGCGCGCTCGCGCTCGTCCGCGAGAAACGTCGCCTCGTGGACGAGAAGCTCCGCTCCGGTGGCCGCTGCCACGACCGACGCGGCGGGCGCGGTGTCTCCCGTGAGCACGACGGTGCGGCCGGCGCGCGCCTCGCCGAGCACGTCGGACGGGCTGACGACACTGCCGTCATCGAGCGTCACGGTCTCACCCCGCTGCAGGCGCCCCCGCTCGCGACCGTGCGGGACGCCGAGCCGATCGGCTGCGTCGACATCGAACCTGCCGGGCCGCTCCGCTTCCGCAATGCGGTAGCCGAGCGCGCTGACACCGTGCTCGACGGCGAAGCACTCGATCCCGTAGCCGTCCCGATCGAGGCGAGCGCCCGGCTCGAGCTCGACGATCGCGACCGGATAGGTGAGCCGCCCGAAGATCCTCCTGAGCGTCGAGAACAGCTCCTCGAGCCCGCGCGGGCCGTGAATCGTGAGGGGGAGCTCCCGGCTGCGCAGGGCGAACGTCTTGAGCATCCCCGGAAGCCCGAGGTAGTGGTCGGCGTGGAAGTGCGTCAAGAAGACGTCCTCGAGGTCGACGAGGCCCACGTCGCTGCGCAGCAGCTGCCGCTGGGTGCCTTCGGCGCAGTCGAAGAGGAGGCGTTCGCCCCCGCGCCGCACGAGCGTCGCGCTCGGGGCACGCCGCGCGGTGGGCATGGAACCTGACGTCCCGAGGAAGACGACGTCGAGCTCCACGGCGGCAGAGTCTAGGTGCGGACTCTCAAACGGCGGCGCGGCACTGCGGCGAACCCGACGCCCACAGGGATCGTCCGCTCGGAATCCGCGTAAAAGCGGATTTCGAGCGGCGTATCAATGAACCGCTTGTGCGAGCCGATACACACGCCATGCGGCGAGTGCGGGAACACCGCTCGCCCGGCTTCGGGCGTTCCCTGACCCTGCTTCGGGCTTTCCTGCTCGCGTCCGCTGCTGTGCTGACGCTCGGCGCCTTCGCACTCTCCTCCACGTTGTCGCGCGATCTTCGCGATGCTGCCCTCGCCGACACCGCGCTCGACGTCGGTGGCTATGCCGATGCGATCCTCGCTCCCACGCTTGTCCGCGACGGCGGAATCGCGCGGAGCCCGGCGGCGCGCCGGCGCCTCGCCCGCGCGGTGCGCCTGCCGACCGACGTTCGCGGCCTGAAGGTCTACACCCGGGACGGCCGGCTGGCGTTCTCCACGACGAAGGCGGGTCGCATGGGCCGGATGAGCTCGAGTCCGGCACTCCGTGAGACCCTCGCGTCCGGCGCACCGTCCGCCGCGCTGGCGGAGGCGGCAGGTGACGGCTCGCGCATCGTCGAGGTCTGGGCTCCGCTGCACTCGCCGTCGGGAGGCGTCATCGGCGCCACCGAGGTCACTCTCGACGACTCGGTCGTGGAGCAGCTCCTCGACGACACGCGCGACACCGTCTGGTACGCGGTCGGGCTCGTGTTCACGGCTCTCTGGATAATGCTCGCCCTGCTCGTTCGCGGTGCGTCGGCTCGCATGCACTCGCAGCACGCCGATCTGGCCGAGCGCTCGCACGACCTCCTCGAGTCGTCCCGCGAGCTCGAGGCCACGCTGCTCGAGACGATCGAGACGCTGAACGCCGCAGTCGAGGCACGTGACCCGTACACCGCGGGCCACTCGCAACGGGTGCGCACCGTCTCGCTCGCGATCGGGCGCGAGCTCCGGCTGTCCGCGAAGCGGCTCGGCGCGCTCGGGACGGCGGCCCTCTTCCATGACATCGGCAAGATCGGGATGCCCGACGCGATCCTCACGAAGCCGGGGAAGCTCGACCGCGCCGAGGCCGCAGTCATGCGCGAGCACGTAACCCGCGGCGCGGAGATCGTCTCCAGGATCTCGTCGCTCAGGGAGTCCGTTCCCGCGATCCGCCACCACCACGAGCGCTGGGATGGCCTCGGCTACCCCGACCGGCTGAGCGGCACCGACATCCCGGTGGAGGCGGCGATCATCGCGATCGCCGACGCCTGGGACGCGATGACGACAGACCGCCCGTATGCCGTCGCGCTCGACACGAACGCGGCGATGCTCGAGATCCACGCGGGCCGCGGCAAGCAGTTCAACCCGGCCGTGGTCGACGCGTTCGTGTCGGTAGCGCACCGGCGCCCCGGCGACATCGCGCCTCCGAGCGCGGCTACGCCACCCGCGATCGCGGTCTGAGTTCTACGCGCCCGGAAAGGCGAGGTCGGTGTACACCATCTCGCCCTTGAACTTCCGCGCCTGCGGGTCCCACGGGAAGAAGATCGCGTTCCGCCACTCGAGCTTGTCCCCCGTCGGCTCGTGCTCGAGCCAGCGAGCCTCGTGCGTCGCCGTGACCTTCGCCTCCTCGCACACGCCCTGCGGCCCGATGACGATGTACTCGAGGTCGAAGTGGATGTCAGGGAACGCCGTCAGGAGCTCGGTGTAGAAGCGCGCCGCACCCTCGTGGCCCTCCCAGCGCGCACCCGTTCCCATCACCTCGTAGACGCAGTCCTCGGTGAGCGTCGAGATGAGCCCCGGCAGATCCCGGTTGTCCTCCGCGATCGAGTGCGTCTTCCAGAGCTCTCGGATCTCGGAGTACTCGTCGACGTCCACCGACCGACGGAGAAGCTCGAGAATGCGCTCGGAGGCCATCGGGGCGTTTCTACCAGTCGCGCCCACGGAACGTGCGGCTAAGGAACGAGCAGGCGCTGCCCAGGGACGATCGTGGCGCCCTGCAGGCGGTTCGCCTCCTGCAGCCTCCACACCCCGGCGCGCGGGTCGCCGCCATAGCGCTCGACGGCGATCGACCACAGCGTCTCGCCGGCGGCCACGCGGTGGACGCGCGGCTTCGGGCCGGCCCCCGTATCCCGAGCAAGCACAGCCCAGACGACGACGGCGACGAGCACGACGATGACGATTCGACCGAACATGTGTTCGCACTATGACACGAACGCATGTTCGTGTCAAGGCGAACGTCAGCGGCGAAGCAGCGCAGCACGCACCACGACGGTGCGGCGCTTGCGGTTCGCCTCGGCAGCGAACTGCACGGCCACCTCGACGCGTCGCGTCGCGTCGGCAGGCGGGCGAAGCGCGACGTCGAGCGAGCGACGCCCGCGGACCTTCACCGAGCGGCACCGCTGGCTCGTCGCCAGGAGACCCGTCGAGCGGACGCAGACCTTCGCGCGAGCGTCCTCCCCGGCCGCGATGCGGGTCGTGACCTCGGTCAGCTGCCCGCCCACGTCCACCTTCGCGCCGAGCACGTTCAGGCCGGGCTCCCACACGACGGGGTCGCCGTCGCACGAGGTGCCTGCGATCGCCGCAGCCACCGCGGCCGACGAGGGCCGCGGCGAGCCGTCGGCCCGTGCGAGCCCCGCCTGGAAGCCCGTCCGGAGCCCGTCGTCGCGATATCCGAAGAAGCTGAGCGAGGCGATGTCCGGGTCACAGGCCGCCTGCCGGACGAGCTGTCCGTAGATCGCCGCCTGCGTCACCTCGTCCGTGACGCGCACGTTCTCGGAGCCGCGGTAGCCGACGCGGCCGGCGGTGCCGACCTGCCAGCCGACCTCGTCGAGATGAAGCCGAAGGCCGTTCACCGTCGTCGGCTGCGCGGTGTCGTGGAAGGCATCCCAGAGCGCCTGCTTCATGCGGTCGAGGTTGGCGAAGCCCGCGTTCGGCCAGGCGTACCCGCGCTCGAGCGGATCCGTGGCCTCGTTCGGATACGGGTGGAAGCTGAAGGCGTCCATCAACGGCAGCGTGCGGCCGCTTCGGCGGTACCACTCGCCGAGCGCGCGCAGGAAGCGCACGGGTGACGTCGAGATGTTGTTCCTGGCGTCCGGACGGTCGTTCCCGCGCGGCGAGAGCCCAACGCCGATCACGGAGATCGCGGGATCGACGCCCTTCAGCACGTCGTACGACGCAGCGAGGTACGGGCCGAAGGCCGCGGCCGACACGTTCCTGCCCGCACGGTCGAACTGGGGACGCCAGAACGCGGGCTGGTTCGCCTCGTTCCCGATGACGAAGTGCTTGACGTCGGGATAGACGGATGCGAGGACGCCTACGTACGAGGCGAACATCGACGGCGACGACAGGCCTGCTTCGATCTCGCGGGGCGGGTACGGGTAGACGGCGAGCACGACCCGCAGGCCGGCTGCCTGTGCGGCAGCGATCGCCCGGTCGAGCAGCGGCTTCTCCTGGATGACGACCGCCTCGCTCGGAACGAAGCGAACGCCGATCACGGTCTGCTTCAGGCCGAGCTGCGACATCTCGGCGAAGAGGGCCGCGCCACCGTCGTCGGAGTGCTTCGCAGAGTCGTCGTTCGCCCCCACGTCAGCGCCGACGGCGACGGACGCTCCGCAGAGGAGCGCCACAGCAAAAGCCGTTGCGAGCGCGAAGATCCGCATCCAATCCACCCTTCGCGAGCTCCCCACAGCCCGCAGCGACTTGCGAGCCTAGAGGCGAGCGAGGAGCGCGTCAAGCAGATGCTGCGGGCCGAAGCGGACGGGATCGTCGGCCGGCAGGCCCGTCTCGTCGGCGACTCCCGCGATCACCGCCCTCGCGTCGTCGTCGCCGGCGATCGTGGCGGTGTTGAGCGCGATGCACGCGACCGCCGCCTTGCGGGCCGGCAGCGAAATCTGCTCGTAGAGCTCCACGAGCTCCGGAAGGCGTGGGATCGGATGGCCGTCGCAGCCTTCTATCTCGGTCGCGCCGGCCGCGTGACAGAGGACGAGCAGATGCGGAGCGGAGCCGTGCAAGAGCCCGAGCGTGACGCCGGAGTAGAGCGGGTGCACGATCGAGCCCTGGCCCTCGACGAAGAGAAGCTCTCCCCCACGCTGCGCGCCCTCCACCACGAGCTGTTCGGCAGCACCCGCGAGGAAGTCGGAGACGACCGCGTCGACGGCGATGCCCCAGCCGGCGATCGCGATGCCGGTCTGCCCCGTCGGCACGAAGACCGACGCGAGGCCCCGCGAGCGCGCCTCGAGGTCCAGCTCGACGGCAACGGTCTTCTTGCCGATCGCGCAGTCCGAGCCGACAGTGAGAACGATCTTCGCGTCGACCTCGAGATTCGCCCCGGTCGGGACGTTGAGCCCCTCCGGCGGCTTGCGCAGGTCACGAAGCCGAACGTCGTGGTCGCGCGCGAGGGCGGTCAACTCGGGATCCTCGGAGACGAACTCGTGGAGACCACTTTCGACGTCGAGCCCGGCCGCGATGCAGTCCTTGAGGAGGTCGCGCCACGCAGGCGGGAAGCGTCCACCCTGCGTCGCGACGCCGACGACTGCGACCGTCGGCTCGTACGCGAGGGCGTCCGCGACGGTGCCGACGATAGGGATGCCAGCGTGGCTCTCGCCGGGCCGTTTCGAGTCCAGGATCGCGACCACCGGATCCGGCCCGTAGCGGACGATCCCGCGCATCGTCTTGCCGTAGTGCGCGTCGTGCGAGAAGCCCTCGCCGAGGATGAGCAGTCGGCGCGGTCGCGTCATTCCCGGGCCGAGACGCCGAGCCCTGGCTCGAGCGACGGTGTCTGCACGCCGTCGACGAACTCGACGCCGGGCCACGCGTCCTCCCGCAGCAGCAGGTTGCCGTCGAGGTCGACGTGATCACAGAGCGGCGCGACGCAGCAGCCCGCGGCGATCCCGAGCCCCGACTCGAGCATGCAGCCGAGCATCACACCCATGCGCAGCGACCTCGCGGCGTGGGCGATGCGGATGGCTTCGCGGATCCCGCCGGACTTCGCCAGCTTGATGTTCACGCCGTGCGCGATCTCGGCACACCGCCCGACGTCGGCGAGCGTGTGGCAGTCCTCGTCGACGTAGATGGGGATCGGCGACCGAGCCCTGAGCTCGCGACCGGCGTCGTCGCCGGCCTTCAGCGGCTGCTCGCAGTACTCGACGCCGAGCTCGGCGAGCTGCGGCAGTGCCTCGAGCGCCTCCTCGAGCGTCCACCACTCGTTGACGTCGACCATCAGCGGAAGCTCGGTGACGCCGCGCACGGCGCGAACGCGCTCGACGTCGAGACCGTCACCGCCGCCGAGCTTGAGCTTGAGCCGGCGAAACGATGTCGACGCCTTCTCGGCGCGTTGCGCCATGTCCTCGGGATCGCCGAGCCAGATCGTCCACGAGGTCGGCGGGCCGGTACGCGGCAGGCCCAGGAGTTTGAACACGGGGATGCCGAGGAGCTTTCCCTGCAGGTCGTGCAGTGCCGCGTCGAGCGCCGACTTCGCAGCCTGCTCGCCCGCGATCGACGACAGGCGCTCGCCGATGTCCTCGAGTGCGAACGGGTCGTCGCCGACCAGCCGGCCATGGTCGTCCACGAAACGCTGGGCCGACTCCGCCGACTCGTCGTAGCGGTGGACGGGCGCAGCCTCCCCGTAGCCCGTGACGCCCTCGTGCGTGAGCGCGACGTGCACGACGTCCGCGTAGTCGGCCGCCTCGCGCGCGATGACGAACGTCTCCGCGAGCGGCAGGCGGACGATGCGAGATTCGACCTCCACGCCGCGAACCTACCCGGACGGGCTCGAGACGGACACGACGTAGGCGACGACGTCGGCCCGCTCCTGCCCCGAGACGATGCCGGCGGGCATGACGCCCCGGCCCTGTTGCACGACCGTCGCCACCTGAACCGAGTCGAGACCCGTTCCGACGAGCGCCGGCCCGACACCGCCGGTCGCGCCATCCCCGTGACAACCGGCGCATTCGCTCGCGAAGACCTCCCCACCGCGTACAGGATCCCCGGCGGATCCGGTCTCCGCCCGCGCAGACGGAGCGAAAACCTGCGCCTGGGCGAGCACGAACGTGATGCTGACCACCGCTCCGCCGAGCGCGAGCGGACGCCAACCGCGGCTCATCAGAAGCCGAACCGCACGGTCGTGAAGTACCAGAGGCTCGACGTCAGCCAGAGCGCGAGCAGCAGCGATGCGAGCGTCAGGCCGGCTGTCGGCAGCGCCCACGTCGGGAGCGAGCGGTCGCGCACGATCAGCACCTTTGCGGCGAACACGCCGTAGAGGAACGTTCCGACGAGCGAGTGGGTCGCGACGCGCGCATCGGGCGTCTGGAAGCCGAGGATCGTGACGCAGTGGAAGAACACGGGCAGCGTGCAGAGGAACGCGAGCCTGCCCGACCAGCGATGCGTCGTCGCGATTGCGGGACCGCGTTCGGGCAGGAAGCGCAGCTTGCCGTAGATGCGCCCGGCTGTCGTCACCTGAACCGCGGCGAGGACCAGGGCCGCCGTCGCAAACCAGGCCTTGGCCGCGATAGTGGACGAGAAGACCGCGGTGACGATGTCCGTGTAGGTCTCGGCGACATCGGCCAACGGCATGCGGCGGAGTATTCCGCAGGTTCGCGCCCAGGCGTTCAGCGTCTACACTCGCCGCTCCCCGCGCCCGTAGCTCAGGGGATAGAGCGCGCGCCTCCGGAGCGCGAGGCCGCAGGTTCGAATCCTGCCGGGCGCATCACCAGTCAGGATCCGAGGTTCGATGCCGTACGCAACGCGAGACGGTCTGAAGCTCTACTACGAACAGGTCGGAGCCGGAACGCCCCCCTTCGTGTTCGTGCCCGGGTGGTGTTGCGACCACACGCTCTTCGAGCCGCAGGTCGCACACTTCGGAACGCGGTCGAGCGCCGTCTCGTACGATCTGCGCGGCTGCGGGCGAAGTGACGGAGGCGACGACTACGAAGTCGCGACGCTCGCCGACGATCTCGCGTGGGTCTGCGACGAGCTCGGCGTCGGGCGGGCGATCGTCGTCGGTCACAGCCTCGGAGCGCTGATCGCGGTCGAGCTCGTGGCCCGCTATCCGCACCTGGTCGCAGCGATCGTCGCCGTCGATCCAGGCCCGTTCGATCCTCTACCGGCGTCTCGGGAGAGGTTCTCGGCGCTCGCCGCGCGCATCCGCGATCCGAACGAGGACGATCCGCGGCCCGAGTACGTCGCGAGCATGTTCCGTCCGGGTGACGACCTAGCGCGAGCCGCCCGGGTCGCCACGACGATGTGCAGCCCGACGCGCGAGACCGCAGCCTCGATGCTCGAGGGATACCTGCGCTGGAACGGCTCGGCGGCGCTCGCCGGCTGCATCGTTCCGATGCTCGTCGTGCTTTCGAGCCTGGCGGTGCAGACGAGCGGAAGCAACGATCCGGCCCGCCTCCTCGCGCTGAAGCCGGATCTCGAGATCAGCGCCATCGTCGGCGCCGGACACTTCCTACAGCTGGACGCTGCCGATCAGCTGACGCCGATGATCGAGCGGTTCGTTCGGGACGTCTCGTGACTCGACACGTCTATCCGTACGGAGACTTCCCGGCGCAGGTCGGTGAGCTCTTCCTGCCCTCAGGCTCCGGCCCACACGCCGTCTGCGTGGTCGTGCACGGCGGCTACTGGCGCGCGCAGTACGACCGCTCGCTCATGACCGGCCTCTGCGACGACCTTGCCGCGCACGGCCTCGCCGCGTGGAACCTCGAGTACCGGCGCGTCGGTGCGGGCGGAGGCTGGCCCGCGACCTTCGAGGACGTCGCCGCCGGGATCGACGTGCTCGCGGAGCTCTCCGCGCCGCTCGACCTCGACCGCGTGGTCGCGGTCGGCCACTCGGCCGGTGGGCAGCTCGCGTTCTGGGCGGCCGCACGGCACACGCTTCCGGAGGACGCGCCCGGCTGCGCCCCCAAGGTGCGAATGGTCGCCGCCGTCTCGCAGGCGGGCGTCCTCGACCTCGGCCTCGCCGCGGGGCTCATGCCGTCCTCGACGCCGACGCAGGCGCTGCTCGGCGATCCCGCCACGCGGTACGACCGCTACGTCCTCGCCTCGCCCCGGGAGCGGCTGCCACTCGGGATCCCGCAGCTCATCCTGCACGGCGATCGCGACGACACCGTGTCGATGCGCATCGCAACGAGCTACGCGACGGCCGCACGCGCGGCGGGCGACCCGTGCGAGCTGCGCGTGCTCACGCACACGGGCCACTTCGAGCACATCGACGTGCGCTCCGACGCCTGGCACGTGGCGCGCGACTGGCTCGTCACTCAGGCGAGAGCCGCGCGCAGCTGACCCACGAAGCGCTCGAGCGCTGCCGGGCCTTCCTCGGCGGCGAGGAGGGCTGCCGAGCCGACGACGACGCCGTCCGCGAGTTCGGCGGCCGCGGCGGCCTGTTCCGGAGTCGAGATGCCGAAGCCTGCGTACAGGGGCACGTCGGTGAGCGCGCGCGTGCGCTCCACGAGCGGCGAGAGGGCCGGCGAGAGCTCCGTGCGCGCCCCGGTGGTGCCGGCGACGGTCACGAGGTAGAGCCACCCGTCGGTGCGCTGCGCCGCGAGCGCGATCCGCTCGTCCGTGGACGTCGGGGCGACGAGCTGCACCCGCTCGAGCTCTGGGCGCACGTCGACGGGGAGGTCGGCCACGATCAACGATTCCGCACCCGCTGCGCGGGCATCCTGCGCGAACCGCTCCCAGCCGTAGGCCTCGAGCAGCGACGCGTACGTCATGGGGACGAGGGGCACGGAAAGGCGCTCGCGGATCGAGCGCAGGTTCTCGAGACACGCCTCGGTGCGCATGCCTGCCTCGAGCGCGCGCTCGGCAGCGCGCCGGATCACCGGGCCGTCGGCCAGCGGATCGGAGAAGGGGAAGCCGATCTCGACCAGATCCGCTCCGCCGGCTTCTGCGGCCGCGGCGAGCTCCGGGGTCTCCGGCCCCGCCATCAGATAGACGACGAGCGCCTTCGTCAGTGCCCGAGCACCTCCGCGAGATCCTTGTCGCCGCGGCCCGAGAGCCCGACGAGGATCAGCTCCGCGTCGAGGTCCAGCGCGCGCGCGAGCGCGTGGGCGGGCTCGAGGGCAGGCAGGATTCCCTCCTTCTCCGCCAGTCGGTGGAACGCCCCGAGCGCGTCCTCGTCGGTGGCCGTGACGTACTCGGCCCGGCCCGAGTCGCGGAGCGCCGCGTGCTCCGGGCCGACGCCCGGATAGTCGAGACCCGCGGAGATCGAGTGCGCGTCGAGCACCTGTCCGTCCTCGTCCGCGAGGACCGAGGACCGCGCCCCATGCAGGACTGCCGCCCGCCCCGAGCCGAGGCTCGCCGCGCCCGCTGCCTCGACGCCGACGAGCCGCACCTCGGCGTCGTCGACGAAGCCGGCGAAGAGCCCGATGGCGTTCGATCCGCCACCGACGCAGGCGACGACCGCGTCAGGAAGCCGGTTGTACGCGTCGAGCATCTGGCCCCGTGCCTCCCGTCCGATCACAGCTTGCAACTCGCGCACGATGCTCGGGTACGGCGCCGGTCCGACGCACGACCCGATGAGGTAGTACGTCGACTCGACGTTCGCGATCCAGTCGCGGATCGCCTCGCTCGTCGCCTCCTTGAGCGTCTTCGTGCCGAACTCCACCGGCTCGACATGCGCACCGAGGAGACGCATGCGCTCGACGTTGGGGTGCTGCCTGCGCATGTCCTCGGAGCCCATGTAGACCACACACTCGAGCCCGAAGCGCGCGCACACGGTCGCGGTGGCCACGCCGTGCTGCCCCGCCCCCGTCTCCGCCACGATCCGCTGCTTACCGAGGCGCGACGCGAGGAGGATCTGCCCGAGCGCGTTGTTGATCTTGTGGGCGCCCGTGTGGTTCAGGTCTTCACGCTTGAGGACGATCCGCCGGCCGGGCGGGGCGAAGCGCTCGGTCTCGTAGAGAGGCGACGGCCGGCCGACGTAGCGCTCGCCGAGCCGCTCGAGCTCCGCGCGGAACGTCTCGTCCGCGAGCGCCTCGTTCCAGCCCTGCTCGAGCTCGTCCAGGGCCGGGATCAGCGTCTCGGGCACGTAGCGCCCGCCGTACTCGCCGTACGTCTCCGCCGTCATCGGGCCGCCTCGACGTACGCGCGGACGCGCTCGTGATCCTTGATCCCGGGCGACCTCTCGAGGCTGGAGCTCGCGTCCACCGCCCACGGCCCGACGGCGTCGATCGCCGCTCGCACGTTCTCCGGCCCGAGGCCGCCCGCGAGCATCACCCGCCCCTGTACGGCGCGGGCGCGATCGAAGTGCGTCGCGTCGCCCTCCTGCCACGGCAGATCGACGACGCGCGCGACCTCCTCGCCGTCGCGCAGCAACACCGCGTCGCGCCCACGAACCTTGCCGGCCTCCGGCTCGTAGCGCTGGACGAGATCCGCGTCGGCGTTTTCGGACGTGCCCACCACCACCGCGACCGTGAGCAAGGCTTCAGATGCAGGGTCAGACGCCGGAAGAACCGCTTCGGCGCGCCGCGGGCTTTCGTCGACGAGAACGAAGCCCAGCATGTCCGCGCCGGCCTCGGCCGCTGCGGCCACGTCTTCCTCCCTCGTCAGTCCACAGACCTTGACCAGCGGCCGCGAGAGGAGCTCGGCGACCTTCGCGCCCGGATCGGGTGCGCGCATCAGCGTCGAGCCGACGAGGATCGCGTCGGCCCCGGCCAACTCCGCGGCGGCTCCCTGCGCGCGCGACTCGATCCCGCTCTCGGCGACGACCACGCGGTCGCCTCGCGCCCGAGCGACAAGACGAAGCTGTTCGGCACGATCGATCCTGAAGGTCGAGAGGTCGCGCGCGTTGATGCCGACGACCGGCGCGTCGAGGGCAGTTGCGCGTTCGAGCTCGTCGGCGTCGTGCGCCTCGACGAGCGTCTCCAGCCCGAGCTCCTCCGCGTACGCCAGGAGCCGCCGCGCCGCGCCGTCGTCGAGGTCGCGCAGAAGCAGGAGCGCCGCGTCGGCGCCGGCCTCGCGCGCGGTTCGCAGATCCTCCTCGGTCGAGAAGAAGCCCTTGGCGAGGAGTGGGAGCGCAGCGCTGGCGCGGGCTGCGCGCAGGTCGTCCCAGGTACCGCCGAAACGCTCGTCGACGAGGATGGAGACCGCGGCGGCTCCCGCCCGTTCGTATGCCGCCGTCAGAACTGCCGGATCGGCATCCGGGCGGAGGTCGCCGGCCGAGGGCGAGCGGCGCTTGACCTCCGCGATCGCTGTCAGTCCCGGAGCGCGCAATGCATCGGCGAAACGTCCCATCACGCGGATTCTCGCGAGAACGCGACGAGCTGATCCAGCCGAGCCGCCGCGCGGCCGCTGTCGATGGCGTCTGCGGCGAAGCCGATCCCTTCGCGCAGGTCGGCCGCATGACCGGCCGCGGCGATCGCCCCCGCGGCGTTGAGCACCACCGCGTCGCGTTTCGCACCCGGCTGGCCCCCCAGGACAGCGCGCGCGGCCTCCGCGTTCTCGGTGGGCGAGCCACCCGAGAGCTCGCCTGGATCGCAGCGCGCGATCCCGAGCTCAAGGGGGTCGAGCATCCGCTCGCGGACATTTCCGCCGGAGACCTCGAGCACGAGATTGGGACCGGCCGGCGAGAGCTCGTCGATCCCGTTCGCACCGTGCACCACGAAGGCGCGTCGCGAGTCGAGCACTGCCAGGGCCTGCGCGACCGTCCTCGCCATCTCCGCCGAGTAGACGCCGAAGACGCCTGCCCGCGCGCCGGCCGGGTTCGTGAGCGGGCCGAGGACGTTGAAGACGGTGCGCGTGCCGAGCTCGCGCCGCACCGGGGCCGCGTGCTTCATCGCCGGATGGTGGAGTGGAGCGAACATGAACCCGAACCCGAGCGAGTCGATCGACTCGGCGATTCGTTCCGCCGGCTGCTCGAGCTCGAAGCCGAGTGCCTCGAGCACGTCCGCAGAGCCCGAGATCGAACTCACCGCGCGGTTCCCGTGCTTCGCGACAGCGGCACCTGCGGCGGCCGCGACGACCGCGGCAGTCGTCGAGATGTTGAACGTGCCGGCGCCATCGCCACCGGTACCCACGACGTCAACGACGTCCTCCCGGGACGGCCGGACGTGCAGAACGTGAGAGCGCATCGCCTCCGCACAGCCTGCGATCTCGTCCGCCGTCTCACCCTTCGCCCGTAGTGCGACGAGGAAGCCGCCGATCTGGGCGGGCGTCGCCTCGCCGGCCATGATCTCCCCCATCACGTCGCGCGCCTCGACACGCGTGAGGTCGTCGCCGTCGAGAAGCGTCTGGATCGCTTGCTGGATCACGCGCGCAGAGACTGCCTGAGCGCGTCGGCCAGGCGTGCGACGTCCGCCTCGTCGGTGTACGGGCCGATCGAGACGCGCAGTAGCGAGGCGCCCTCCCACTCATAGACCGGCACCTCGACGCGGTGCTCCTCGTAGAGACGCCGCCAGAGCGCGTCCGGGTCGGGGGAGCGCACCGTCAGAGCCCGCATGAGCGGCGCCCGATTGCCGCGCAGGGGCCGCAGGCCGTACGGCTTCAGCACGCGCTCGGCCTCGTCCGCGAGCGCTCGGGCGCGGTCGAGATCGAAGGTCACATGCACCTCGATCGCCTTCGGCACGGCGAGGTACGCCGCGGGATCGCGCGTCCCCTGCCAGCCGTGGCGTTCCCCGAAGCCGGCGTCCTCGCGATAGCCCCAGCTCACGACGGGCGGCTCGATCCAGTCCTGGTGCTCCGGGCGCGCCCAGAGAAAGCCGGAGCCCTTCGGCGCGCCGAGCCACTTGTGGCAGTTGCCCGCGTACACGTCCGGCCACATCGCCTCGATGTCGAGCGGGATCTGGCCCGGAGCGTGCGCACCGTCGACGATCGTGAAGACACCCGCCTGGCGCGCAGCGGCGCAGATCTCGTCGATGGGCAGCACGAGGGCGGTGGGCGACGTGATGTGCGAGACCACGATCGCTCGCGTCCGGATACCGATCTTCGCGATCAGCTCCTCGGGCTCGACGAGCACCACGTTGGCGCGGATGAATTCGAGCGTCCGCAGGATCGCGCCGTACTCGTGCTTCGTGGTGAGGATCTCCTCGTTCGGCCGGACGCGCAGCGAGCGGATCACCGCGTTCAGCGCCGCGGTCGCGTTCTGGGCGAAGACGAGATCCTCGGTGCGCGCACCGACGAACGACGCCAGCGCCGCTCGCGCGCTCTCCATCCGCTCGCTGAATCGTCTCGTCAGGAACTCGGTCGGCTCGCGCTCGAGGGCGAGCTGGAGCCGTTGGTACTCCTCGAACACCGACACGTGGCACGCCCCGTAGCTGCCGTGGTTGAAGTACGCGACCTCGGGATCGAGGAGGAAGCCCTCGCGCACGGCGCCGGCCTCAGTCCGGCTCGCGCAGCGGCTTCGAGATCTCGAGCGAACCGTCCACGGCGTAGGCCTCGCGTGCCGGGCTCGCGACTTCGCGACCGTGATCCTGAGCCCACAGCGTGAGCGCGTCGTACGCGTGCGCGATCCGGGGGAACTCGGACTGATCGCCCCGTGCGGTCGTGTAGACGACCTCGCCCGCGGGCAGCTCGCCCGTCGCGTCCTGGGCGGAGCTCGGCCGGCAGACCTCGACGAACGCTCGCTCCCCCGGAGCGAGCGCCTCGTGGTACAGCACGAAGAAGGGATCGCCCTTCTCGGCACCCAGATCAGCCAGCGTCGCCGCGATGAACCCGTCGAGCTCGTCGAACGTCACCTCTGCGCCCGCCCCCACGTACGGCAGTGCGTCGACGTACTTGCGGTCGACGACGAAGCCCTCGTGCCGGAACTCCTCCACGCTCGGCGATTCAAGCAGGCGCCCGCCTGGAACGCTCGCCGGCCGCGCGCATCTAGTGTCCCACGGTGCGGCGGCTGCTCTCGACCTACTTTCCGCCTCTGCCTCGCTCGGTTCTGACGCTGCAGGCGGGCGGGCTCGCGAACTCGTACGGGAACGGCTTCGTCATGCCGTTCCTGTTCATCTACCTCTACAACGTTCGCGGCATCGGCTACGCGGTCGCGGGGCTCATCCTCGCGACGCACGCCGTCGTCAGCATCGTCGCGGGGCCGATTTGCGGCTCGCTGATCGACCGCTTCGGCGGCAAGCGCCTGCTCGGCATCTCCCTCGTGATCATGGCCGTCGGCTACGCGGGCTACGCCCTCGTACAGGAGCCGTGGCAGGGCTTCGTCGTCGCAGCGGTGAGCGGGATCGGCGTCGGTGGGTTCTGGCCCGCCCAGTCCACCCTCATCGCAGGACTGACGCCGGTCGAGCAGCGGCCGTCGGCCTTCGCGATGCAACGCGTCGTCATGAATCTCGGCTTCGGGCTCGGCGCGCTCACGGGCGGCTTCATCGCGGTGGCCGACTCGCCCGGAACCTTCGAGGTGCTCTTCCTGATCGACGCCGTGACGTTCCTCGTCTACCTCGCCGTGATGGTGGCGCTCGTGCCGGAGCCGGCGACGCGCCACGACAGCGCCGGCCGAAGTGGGTCATACCGGGACGTCCTCCGCCACCGGCCGTTCCTCGCGGTCGTGTCGCTGAACGCACTGTTCATCTTCGCCGGCTACTCCGGCTTCGACGTGCTTCCGGTGTACGCGAAGAACGAGGCCGGCCTCTCGGAGATGAGCATCGGGCTGCTCTTCCTCGTGAACACCGCGGTCATCATCTTCGCCCAGCTGCCGATCGCCGGGCTCTCGCGCGGCCGGCGGAGGATGCCGACGCTCGCGCTCTTCGGGCTGCTCTGGGCGGGCGCTTGGCTGCTCGTGCCCGTCGCCGGAGCCGCCGGTGGACGAACCGCGTTCCTGCTGCTCGTCGTGGTCATGGCGGTCTTCGCGATCGGCATGTGCCTGCATGGCGCGGTGGCGGCTCCGCTCGTGGCCGATCTCGCCCAGCCGCACGTCCTCGGCCGCTACATGGCGCTGAACGCGCTCTCGTGGCAGATCGGATTCGCGCTCGGCCCTGCGCTCGGCGGAGCCGGTCTTGCGTTGTCGCCCACCGGCGTCTGGCTCGCGGCCTCGGCGCTGTGCGTGCTCGGCGCGGTGCTCGCGCTCGTCGTCGAGGGGTCACTGCCGCTGGGCACGCGCCGCACTCCTGCCGCAGCTCCCGTCTCGGCTTGAGAGGAAGGCTCCGAGGCTACAATCGAGAACATGGCGCAGACGAAGGACGAACCACTGAGTACCCATGCCGAGCCTCCCTCGCATCCGTCGTTCGCGTCCCCGTGCCGGCTCCCCGGTCGTCTCGCCGGCGCCGCTCGTCCACGAGCTCACCGCTAGCGGCCTGACCTGGGTCAACGTCGTCTCGCCTGACGTCGAGACGGCACAGGACCTCGCCGATCGCTTCGGCTGGCATCCGTTGGACGTCGAGGACATTGTCTCGAAGCGCCAGCGGCCGAAGGTCGACGACTACGAGGACGAGGGCTACCTCTTCGCCGTTCTCCACTTCCCGTTCTATGACAGCCAGGTGCAGCGGCTCAACGCCGCCGAGCTGGACGTCTTCGTCGGCCACGACTACGTCGTGACGATCCCGAACCACGAGCTGCGTCCCGTGACGCGGCTCTTCGCGCGCTGCGACGACGACGAGGCGTACCGCGAGGGGCTGTTCGCTCGCGGCTCCGGCCGTCTGCTGTACGAGATCCTCGACGACCTCTTCGACTACTGCTTCCCGATCCTGGACAAGATCGCGCACAAGCTCGACGGCATCGAGGACGAGGTGTTCGAGGGCCGCTCGCACGAGGTCGTCCGCGACATCTCGAACGTCAAGCAGGAGATCATCTCGTACCGCAAGATCATCAAGCCCGAGCGCTCGACGCTGCGCGTCCTCGAGCGCCGCGTCGAGGGCTTCCTGCCCGAGGATCTCGAGGACTACTTCGACGACATCGTCGACGCCGCCGAGCGGATCTGGGACCTCCTCGACAACTACAAGGAGGTCGTCGACGGCCTCGAGTCGACGAACGAGGCGGTGCTCGCGCACCGCCAGAACGACGTCCTGCGCCTGCTGACGGTCATCAGCGTCACGATCCTGCCGCTCACGCTCGTCACCGGCCTCTTCGGCATGAACGTCCTCTTCCCGGGAGAGGGCACGCGGGAGGCGTTCTGGGCGATCGTCGTCGGGCTTCTTGTAATCGCCGCAGGCACACTCGGGTTCTTCCGCTGGCGCCGCTGGTTGTAGGGCGAAGCTTGCGTCGCCCTCGGACTGGGTAGACGCTTCGCATGGAGAACGAATCAGCGGGTGGCTCGGCTGACGACACGGCACGGGACAGGCCGAACCCGGAGGACGTCAGCTCGACCACCGACCAGCCCTACACCGGGCCGGATCCCGAAGCCGATTCGAAGGGCGACGAGTCTGACGAGGATCAGGGCACGTAGAAGGCTGACCGAGTCCTCGCCGACTGCGGTGTTCAGTAGCAGCGCGCCGCCCGCGACACCGGGCGCTTCAGGGATTTCCGCGATCGGACGCCTGCGCTAGCGAGCATCCGATCTGCAGACAAAAGCAGAGCAAGACCAGAACCTCCGCCGCATCGAGGTTCCGGTCTTGCTGCGCCGCCACTCGCTAGAGGAGAATCCGCAGAGCCGTCTCAGGAGGGCAGCCGCGGCGCGTCAGCGAGGACGCATCGTGGAGGTCGACCTCCACGTGAGAGGCGAGGACCAGTGCCGACCCGATGTCGTACCCGGAGCGGACGAGCTCCTCGAAGCGCCACCGCAGGATCGCTTCTGCCTCCGTCTCGTCGATCAATTCGAACTGGGCCGCAGTCACTGCCGCCTCCCTCTTCTCTCTTCGACTACAGGTAACAGTTCAGCGTCATCGGCCTCCGGCAGCGCCCGCTTGAGGTCCAGAGTCGCCGCTCCGAAGGTCTGGTATGCCGGGACCGACGTCCCTCGTCCGAGTGACGAACTACCTCGGACGAGTGGTGACCGCGCGATCGGGCTCCCACGAGACCCGGCAGGCGGCCCACATCCCGCGGGCTCCGCGACGTGCTTCGTCGACCGCCGAGAGGAGCTCGTCGACGTAGCGGCCTTCGTTCCCGCCTCGAAGGTACGGCGTCGCAGCTCCGCGGCGAACGAGCTCGACGTTCACGTTCACGGCTCCGGCGAGGACGTAGCGAAGCGCGCGGTCGTAGCGGTCTCGGTCGTCGAGTCGCGGATCGGTCTCGAGCTCGACCCGGGCTCCCGGAGGCGCTAGGCGCTCGAGCTCACGGAGGGCCTCGCGTGCGAAGCACTCGCCCTGGCCGAGCTCCGGCGCGTCGATCTGCACCAGTCGCACGCGCGTGCCGTTCGTGAGGTCGAGCGAGTCACCGTCGCCGATTCGCGAGACGACAGCGCTGGTCGGCTCACCAACGGTGGGCTCGTCAGCGCAGCCCGAGACGATCGCGACGAGCGCGAGCGCTACGGCGACGTGGCGGAACAGGAGTTAGATGTCCTCGAGGCCGGAACGGGACGCGCTGTCCTTGCGGTCCGTCCACCACGCAAAGAAGAGAAGCCCGCCGCACACGACCACGATGGCGGCTCCGAGCCCGACCTGGTACCAGATCCGGTCGAAGATCAGGATCCCGAGCACGCCGAGCAGTAGGACTGCGATGAGCGCGGCAGAGTATTTCGCCCACAGGGCCATCGCGTCGAGTCTACGACTGTGCGGGCCATACGCGCAACCGCTGGTAGAAACGGGGCATGACGAAGCCTCTCTGGGCGCCGTGGCGGCTCGAGTACATCGCGCAGGCAGATGAGCTCGAGGGCTGCGTCTTCTGCGCCGAGTCCGCGCACGAGGTACCGGACGCGGAGTCCCTCCGTCTGCGTGACGGGGAAACGGCGATCGCGCTGCTGAACAAGTACCCCTACTCGTCAGGGCACCTGATGGCCGCGCCGCGACGACACGTGGGCTCGCTCGCGGAGCTCACGGACGACGAGGCGCTCGAGATCCATCGCCTCGCCGTCGAGGCCGTTGACGTGCTCACGCGCGTCTACGGCCCCGGCGGGTTCAACCTCGGCTGGAACCTCGGCCGGGTCGCCGGCGCCGGGATCGCCGACCACGTCCACCTGCACGTGGTGCCGCGCTGGGGTGGCGACACGAACTTCATGCCCGTGCTCGCGGACGTGAAGGTGCTCCCAGAGCACCTGCTCGAAACGCGCGATCGTCTACGCGAGGCGTGGCCCGCTAGCGACTGAGGCGGGCCAGCTGTGACCACGCGGCCGGCGGCGTGGTCATCCAGTCGTACAGGCTGACGCCGATCGTCCCGCCGTCGTCCGCGACCGCTGCGACGAAGCCCTCGAGCTCCTCGCGCCCGAGCCGGTTCGCCACGCCTCCGGCGACGTGGATCTGCACGTCCTCTCCCGCCTGGGCACGAAGCAGTCGGAGAGCGCGCGTCACGTAGCCGTACGTCGCGTCGAAGCCTGCGTATGCGCCGCCCGTGTAGATCATCGGCGCGAAGGCGTCGGCGCTCTCCGCGAGGTCGGCCCACGGGAAGCGCGGCCAGGTCGAGGGGCGACGCTCGAGCCCGCGCGGGTTGAACGGGACGATCGCGAGCGGCATGTCGCCCGCGGCAACTCGCACCTCGCGCGTCAGCGCCACGGCTCGCCGCGAACGGAGCGCGACGTCGCGAAGCCGCGTCGACTCGATGTTCAGGGCGATGCCGTCGAACTCTCCGCCCTGCGGCGTCCGGAAGCGGAGCATCGCGAGCGCGCGGCGGCTGTCGAGCGCGGGCCGCACGTGGCCAGGGAGGTACCAGGCGACGGCACGGACACCCCGCGCCTGCAGAGCATCGACGAAGCGGCCGAGCCGGACCGGATCGACGACATCCACGGACGCGCCGTAGTTCGCCGTCTCCACCCAGACCGTCTTGATCCGGCGCGCGGCGATGCGTTGCGCGGTCCGCTCGGGCGCCGCGTAGACCGCGCTGTCGTAGATGTCGACCCAGGTCCCGAGCCCGCCGAACACCGATGCGTCCGCTTCCCTGGCTGCCGGAGCCGTCGCCGCGCCGGCGGCCGCGAGGAGCGATGCGCTGACGAGGACGGCGAGGAGCACGCGCACGCCGCCACTGTAGGGCCGGTGTGTGAAGACGGTGTCAGCGCGAGGACAGCCCGTCGGCTTGCCGGCGCCGCACTGAGGCGCTTCGACACGCGGCCAGGACTCGCGCCACGCGCGTAGCTCAGCTGGTAGAGCGTCGGCTTCCCAAGCCGTGCCGACGATCTCAACACGCGACGACGCACCACTACGATCGGATGCAGCCATGCGGGTTTCCGGCCTCTGACGGCACGGGAACCCGCGTGGTTTCCCACAACGGCCGTTCTCGGGCGTGTGTGGCATGCGTGTGGCACGGGACTGGAGCGACTGTTGCGACCCCGCGCCGATCTTCCCGGAGCGCTAGTCCGGCTGAGACCTCGAGAATGCGTCGACCGGACCTCGGGACGTCTCGGCCACGAGTGCGCTAAGGCACGAGCTAGGAGTGCCGCGTATCGGATTGCACGTCTAAAGGCTTCACGACAGAAGTCCGATGTGCTGAACGATGGCAAGGCGTCGTCGTACCAAGTCCCCTGAAGGCTCGACCGAGAAAGAAAGCCTCTCGGCAGGTATGCGCGAGCTCATCTCGAGATCCACAGTCGAGGAGCGGCGCAAGCAGCAAGCAGATGCGCCTTCCACACCCGCTGATAAACAGCGGCGTCGAACGGACGAACCACCGGAGCAGCGCGAGGACTAGGTTCGGGCGATGGGCGTGTGACGGCTGCGCTGGGCTTGTCGCTTTCCGCTCGCTTCCCGGCGCCTAGCTCGGATTCTCGACGCTCGCCCAGTCGGGTACGGCTGCCCCGAAACGGCTCGCCGTTCGCTTCGCGACAACGCCCTCCATGCCCATCTCGCAGACCGCCGAAGGCGCCTTCCCAGCATCGAAGACTTCGTCACGTTCGAGTGCGAACCTCAGCGAACGGCGCGGTAGTACCCATGGCCGCGCGCGGAGAAGCTGGTCAGCCGTCGACTCGCCAACCATTCTTGGCCGGTCAAATCTCGATGACCGTCTCGAGCAGCGTCGGCTCGTCGCCGAGCGGGCTTGCCTTTACCACAGGCCCGTGCATGACTTGATCCTCGAGCGAGGCCTCCTCGAGCAGGACGGCTTCGCCGTCATGGTCACGCACCCGCCACAAGGCGCCCCGGCTGCGCACGAGGGCGCCAATCGGGAGTTCTCCGCGCGTGGAGCGCCATTCGGACTCCCCATCGGGAAAACGGAGCAGGGTGATCGGAGTCGACGGAATACGCGCGACATTACAAGCGAT
>DASQLF010000037.1:0-5757 GCA_035630135.1 Gaiellaceae bacterium | reverse complement strand
CGGCCCTCTCCTGGTCGCCCGTAGAAGCCGATCGCCCCGGCGAGATCGTGCCCGGCGGCCGCAGCCAGCCATGAGTTGCGCCCGCCGAAGCAGAAGCCGACCGTGAAGACCGCACCGCAGCCGGCTGCCCGGAGAAACGCGACGCACGCCGCCACGTCCGCCTGCACGCCCTCGGCAGTCGTGCGTTCGACGTGCGGCATGTACTCGAACTCGTCGCCGCGCTTCTTCGCGCCGGCCGAACGGCCGAAGTAGTCGAACGCGACGGCGGCGTATCCGCGCTCCGCGAACCGCATCGCCAGCTCCTCATAGAAGCGGTACAGGCCGCGGACGTCAGGGAGGATCACAACGCCGACGCGCGCTACGTCATCCGGTGAGGCGGCGAACGCTGCGAAGCGATTTCCGTCCGCTGCTTCGAGCGTCAGGTCGTCGTGCGAGACCGCGGCCCCCGAGAGAACCGGGATCGGCGGGGCGGAGTCGGCGTCGAAGCACATGGCCCGACCCTACAAACCGGCGACGAGCCGCTCGAGGTCGTCGTCGTTCGTCCACCAGCCGACCGACGCGCGGACGAGGCCGCGCCCAGGGAGGTCGCGCACGATGACTCCGGCGTCCGCGAGTCGCGCCACGATGCCCGCCGACTCCTCGGGTGGCACGCGCCACGTGACCAGCGTCGCGCGGTCGTCGGGGACGATGACGTCGCAGCCGGCCTGACGCAGCTCGGCGCGAAATCGTTCGGCGATCTCCGCAGCCCGCTCGTGGGCCCACGCCGGGATACCGCGTATCGCGGCCTGCAGCCCGGCCGTATGCGGGCCGGGAGTGAGGTTCGGGTCGAACCGTGCGGCACCCGCTTTGGGCTCGAACGCGCCGTCCTGTTCGTAGCCGTCCTGCGAGAGGTAGCTCGGGTGCCCGACGCGCAGCCCGTCCGGATCGGCGACGACGAGCGCGCCCGTCCCCTCCGGCCCGCACAGCCACTTCTGGCCCGAGACCGTGTAGTAGTCGAGCCCGTTCGCGTCCACCGGCATAGCGCCGACCGACTGCGCGCCGTCCACCAGCAGCGGAATGCCGGTCGACGCGCGGAGCGCGTGGACGGGGAGGACGGCGCCGGTCGTCCAGAGGACGTGGGAGATCGCGATCAGCCGCGTGCGAGAGGTGACGGCCGAGACGATGCTGTCGGGGTCCGGATCCGCGACGACGACGCGCGCGCCGGAGGCGTGGAGCGGCCCGAGCAGCCCGAAGTGCTCGTCGGTCGTGGTGATCACCTCGTCGTCCGCCCCCAGCTCGAGGCCGACCAACACGATGTTGCAGCCGTCCGTGGTCGAGGCCGTGAGCGCCACGTGCCCGACGCCGACGCCCACGAGGGCGGCGACCTCGGCCCGGAGCTCCTCGCGCTGCTCGAGGAGACGCATGAAGCGCGTGTAGCTGCCGCGGCCCTCCCGGATGCCGATGTCCTCCTCAGCGGTCATGGCGTCGATCGTCCCGCGCGCGAGCGGCCCGACGCTTCCGGCCTGGAGATAGGCGTACCGCTCGAGGACCGGGAACTGTGCGCGTGCCTCTTCGAAGTTCACGCGCCGATTCTGACCTAACGTTGCGGCGCACATGCGCGTCGTCGTCGCCGATCCTCCCGCGTACACGCCTCCATACGACCGCTCGCTGTGCGCGGCGCTGGCGCGCGCGGGAGCCGACGTCGAGCTCGTGACCTCCCGCTTCCGCTTCGCCTCGGTCGCAGCGCCGGAGGGCTACGAGGCGAGCGAGTGGTTCTATCCGCTCTCGTCTCGCATGCGTAGCGGCCGTGCGCGGCTCGCCGTGAAGGCGGTCGAGCATCCACTCGGGATGGCGCGCTTCGCGCCTTCGAAGCCGGACGTGATCCACATGCAATGGCTGGGCGCGCCCGAGCTCGACCGCTGGCTCTTCCGACCGCGAAGCCCGGCTGTCCTCACCGCGCACGACATCATCCCGCGACGCACGCTCTCCAAGACGGCGATGTGGCGCTCCCTCTTCGACCGCTTCGAGCGTGTCGTAGTGCACTCGGACCGCGGCCGCGACCAGCTCGTCGACTTCGGCCTCTCGCCCGAGAAGATGCGCGTGATCGGCCACCCCGTGTTCAGGTCCGAGATCGACCGGCGCGACGACGGACGGACGGCGCTCTGCCTCGGACTCATCCGTCCGTACAAGGGCACGGAGGACGCCGTCCAGGCGGTTCTCGGTGCGGACGGCGTGCGCCTGCTCGTCGTCGGCGACCCGCGCGTCCCTCTCGACGGACTCGTCCGGACTGCAGGTGACCGCGCGGAGTGGCGACTCGGGTACCTGCCCGACGCGGACCTCCGGCGCGCCTTGTCGGAGGCCACCGTCGGCCTCTTCCCCTACCGCGAGGAGATCGACGTCTCGGGTGCGCTGCTCCAGCTGCTCGGCGCCGGGGTGCCTGCGATCGTCTACGACATCGGCGGGCTCGGCGAGGTCGTGCGGCGGTTCGGGGCCGGCGCCGTCGTCGCCCCCGGCGATGCAGAGGCGATGTCCGACGCACTGCGGCGGATGCTCGACGAGCCGCTCGTTCTCGCCGCGGCGCGGGAAGGGGCCGAGCGCGCCCGCGAGGAGCTCACGTGGGACGCCTCGGCTGCAGCTCACCTCGATCTCTACCGGGAGCTTGCGTGATCTTCCGACGCGGGCGCTTCCACGAGCTCGTCGAGCGACAGGTCGACCTCTTCGCCGACGAGACGGAGCTTCTCGACGAGGCGCAAGACGCCGATGCCGCCTGGTCGAGCGCTGCGACGGACGAGTCGGAGGAGCTGTACGGCGACTACCGGCTCGTCGTCGACGCGATCGGCGAGCGGCTCTACGACTTGCGCGAGACGTACGCCGCGACGCTCGACCCGGGGACGGCCGCCGAGTACCGCGCTGCGTTCGACAGGTCCGCGACGAAGCGATTCGGCAGGCTCGCGGCTTTCTTGGAGGAGAACCGCTAGTGGCACTCATCGAGGACTACGGCCTCATCGGCGATCTCGAGACGGCGGCTCTGGTGAGTCGCGACGGCGCGATCGACTGGCTGTGCGCGCCCAGGTTCGACTCGGGCGCCGTCTTCGCCGCGCTCCTCGGCACGCGTGAGAACGGGCACTGGACGATCCAGCCGGCCGGCGACTTCCGCTCGACGCGCCGCTATCGCGGCGACACGCTCGTCCTCGAGACAGAGCTCGAGACGGCCGAGGGTGTGGTTCGGCTCATCGACTTCATGCCGCCGCGCGAGGTCGAGCCGGAGATCGTCCGCATCGTCGAGGGTGTCCACGGACGCGTGGAGATGGAGATGGAGCTCGTGCTCCGCTTCGACTACGGCTCGATCGTGCCCTGGGTGCGGACGCTCGAGGGCTCGCTCGTCGCGGTCGCCGGCCCCGACGCGGTGCTGCTGCGAACGCCGGTGAAGCACGAAGGCCGTGATCTCCGCACCGTCGCCTCGTTCACGGTCTCGGAGGGCGAGCGCGTCCCGTTCGTGCTCGAGTGGTTCCCCTCGAACAAGCCTCCGCCCGACCCCCTCGACGCCGAGACGGCGCTTTCCGAGACGGTTGCGTTCTGGGAGGACTGGGCTTCGCGTTGCACGTACGAGGGCCGTTGGCACGAGCCGGTTCATCGCTCGCTCCTCACGCTGAAAGCGCTCACGTACGCGCCGACCGGCGGCATCGTCGCCGCCCCGACGACCTCGCTTCCCGAGTGGATCGGTGGCGTGCGGAACTGGGACTACCGCTACTGCTGGCTCCGCGATGCGACACTCACCCTCCTCGCCTTCCTCCGCGCGGGCTACGTCGAGGAGGCGGGTGCGTGGCGCGACTGGTTGCTTCGCGCCATTGCGGGTGACCCCGAAGACCTGCAGATCATGTACGGCGTCGCGGGCGAACGGCGACTGACCGAGCTCGAGCTGCCCTGGCTCGCCGGGTACGAGGAATCCCAGCCGGTCCGCATCGGTAACGGCGCTTCGAACCAGCTCCAGCTCGACGTGTACGGCGAGGTGATCGACGCGCTGTACCAGAGCCGGCAGAAGGGTCTCGAGGCATCGGATCCCGCGTGGGCGCTCGCGCGGAAGACCTTCGACTGGCTCGAGTCGGGCTGGCGCAAGGAGGACGAAGGCATCTGGGAAGTCCGAGGCCCGCGGCGCCACTTCACGCACTCGAAGGTCATGGCCTGGGTCGCGTTCGACCGTGCAGTCAAGACCGTAGAGCGGTTCGGACGCGACGGGCCGGTGGACCGCTGGCGGGCGGCACGCGCGGAGATCAAGGACGAGGTGCTGCGCGAGGGTTACGACGTGGATCGAGGCGCGTTCACGCAGTCGTTCGGGTCCGACCGCCTGGATGCGAGCTGTCTGTTGATCCCGCTCGTGGGGTTCTTGCCCGCGACGGACGAGCGCGTCGCCGGAACCGTGCGCGCGATCGAGCGCGAGCTCATGCGCGACGGCTTCGTCGAGCGCTACCGCGCCGACGAGGAGAACGTCGACGTGGACGGCCTGCCGCCCGGCGAGGGCGTGTTCCTCCCCTGCTCGTTCTGGCTCGCCGCGGTGCGCCACCAGCAGGGCCGGCACGACGAGGCGGTCGCGCTCTACGAGCGCCTGCTCGGGCTTCGCAACGATCTGGGGCTGCTCTCCGAGGAGTACGACCCCGAGCGCGGCCGCCTCGTCGGCAACTTCCCTCAGGCGTTCACGCACATCGGCATCGTCGAGACGGCGTTCACACTCTCGAGGTCGTCGTGACGCCGAGCGGCGCCCGCGGCGTACCGGTCGCGTGAAGGCGCGCGCCGCACTCGTCCTCGTGCTCGCCGTCGCGAGCCTCGCAGCCGGTGTCGAGCCGGGACACGCCTGCTCGTGCGCGCTGCCGGACGCCCGCTCCGCACTCGCCCGCGCAGACGGCGCCTTCGTCGGGACAGCGCGGACGCGGCGGGACGTCGGCCAGCAGGTCGTGTACACGTTCGCGGTCGAACGCACCCTCAAGGGCTCTCTCGGTCGGACCGTGGACGTCGTCACGCCCTCCTCGAGCGCGGCCTGTGGGATCGAGGTTCCGATCGGCGCCCGCGTCGGGCTCGTCCTCGATCGTCGCGGAGCTGCCTGGAACGGCAGCCTCTGCGCCCAGTTCGAGCCGGCCGAGCTCCTGGCCGCAGCCTCACCGCTCCCCGCACCGAACGGACGCGGCCCGGTCGCGCTCGTCCTCGGCGGCGAGTTCGGCGACACCCGCCTGATCGCCCTCGACGGCCGCGGTCTCACGCTCGCCTACGGCCGTGGAGGCGGTCGCGCCGGCCTCGTCTCCTTCTGTCCTGGCAACCGACGTCTCACGGAGGTGGCGTTCACCGCGGGCGGAACCGTGCTCGCCGTCCGTGTGCTCCCGTCGCTTCGTATCGTTCGACGGCACACGTTTGTCCTGCCCGGAAACCGGTACCCGGCGGGCCTCGCGTGCGAGACGGCCTCGGGAACGAACTCGGTCGTGTTCGCACGCGGGCCGACCGGTGCCGCCGCCGGGGCCGCGCTCTACCGCATGCGCGACGGACGCCGTGTGACCCTCTGGGCAGGTGCGGCCCTGGACGCCGGCTTCTCAGCTTCGCTGGCATACCTGAGCGCCGGGCCGGTGGGTCGGACTCTGCTCCGCGTCGAGCTGGGCACTGGCCGGGCTCGTCGCGTGACGGCGCTTCCGGGAGCGATCACGGAGCTCTCCGTCAGCGCCGACGGCACCGGCGTGGCGGGTATCCGATCGCGCGTCGGGCGACCGTCACAGGTGATCAAGGTCGATCTCAGAC
>DASQLF010000036.1:0-9181 GCA_035630135.1 Gaiellaceae bacterium | reverse complement strand
ACCTGGGCTCGTTCGTCGCCTCCGCCGTCGCGGGCGTCGACCCGCGGGTGATGGGCATCGGCCCCGTGCCTGCGGTCCGCAAGCTCCTGGAGCGGACCGGCATCTCCGTGGACGAGCTCGACCTCGTCGAGCTGAACGAGGCGTTCGCGTCGCAGAGCCTTGCCGTCGTGCGCGAGCTCGGGCTGGACGAGGAGCGGGTGAACGTGAACGGCGGCGCGATCGCGCTCGGCCATCCGCTCGGGATGAGCGGAGCGCGCCTCGTCGTGTCGCTCCTGCACGAGCTACGCCGCCGCGACGGTCGCTACGGCCTCGCGACTCTGTGCGTCGGCGTGGGCCAGGGCGCCGCGGCGCTGTTCGAGCGATGACCGAGCTCCGCACGCCGCGACTTCTCCTCAGACAATGGCGCGACGACGATCTCGAGCCGTTCGCGGCGCTCAATGCCGATCCCGAGGTGATGCGCCACTTTCCCACCACGCTCACCCGTGGTGAGAGCGACGCCCTGGCGTCGGGCCAAAGAGCGCTGATCGCAGAGCGTGGCTGGGGGCTTTGGGCCGTCGAGGCGCTCGCTGAAGCCCCTTTCATCGGGTTCGTCGGTCTCGCTGAGTCGCGGTTCGCGGCGCGCTTCACTCCCGTCCTGGAGATCGGCTGGGGCCTCTCCCGCGAGCACTGGGGAAGGGGGTACGCGACCGAGGGCGCTCGGGCAGCGATCACGTTCGGCTTCGACGAGCTGGGTCTCGACGAGATCGCCGCATTCACCGCCTCGGTGAACGACCGCTCACGGAGTGTCATGAAGCGGCTCGGCATGACCCACAGTACGGCGGACGACTTCGAGCACCCCGGCATCGGCGAGGGTGATCCGCTACGTCCTTACGTCATGTACCGCGCTCGTGCCTTCGATCTCGAGCGGACCTGATCCCGACTCAGCTCGAGACCGACTCGAGGTCGCCGGCACTCGTCGCGAACACGCGCTCGTGGTGCGGCTGCGCCCAGACGGTCTGGCCGCGCCAATAGCCGCCCGCATTGAACTGGTCGCGCGTCATGAGGACAACGAACTCGGAGCCTTCGGCGTTGTGTAGCTCGACCTTGGCGTCGCGACCGAGGAGAGTGACGCGGACGATCATCGCCTCCACTGCGCCGTCGGCCGGCTCGTGCAGGAGGTCGACGTCGTGCGGTCGGACGAGCGACTCGCCGAGCGGCTGCGCGTCGCCGACGAAGGTCATCACGAACTCGCTTGCGGGGTTGTCGTAGAGCTCGCGCGGGCTTCCGACCTGTTCGAGCGAGCCGTGGTTGATCACCGCGATCTGATCGGAGATCTCCATCGCTTCGTCCTGGTCGTGCGTGACGAAGACGGTCGTGACGTGCACGACGTCGTGGAGCTGCCGAAGCCATTCGCGGAGTTCGGCGCGAACGCGCGCGTCCAGTGCGCCGAAGGGCTCGTCGAGGAGGAGGACCTGCGGCTCGGGCGCGAGCGCGCGGGCCAGGCCCATGCGCTGCCGCTGCCCACCCGAGAGCTGCGCCGGGTAGCGGTGACCGAAGTTCTGGAGCTGCACGAGGTTGAGCAGCTCGTCGACGCGCTCGGCGATCTCCGTCTTGGGCCGCTTGCGCACCTTGAGCCCGAACGCGACGTTCTCCCAGACCGTCATGTGCTTGAAGGCGGCGTAGTGCTGGAAGACGAAGCCGACGTTGCGCTTCTGCGGCGCGAGGGCCGTGGCGTCCTTGCCTGCGAGGAGGATCTCGCCCCGATCGGCGGTCTCGAGGCCGGCGATGATCCGGAGCAGGGTCGACTTACCGGAGCCGCTCGGTCCGAGGAGCGCGGTGAGCGCGCCCGACTCGACGTCGAGCGAGACGTCGTCGAGAGCAACGAAGTCGCCGAACCGCTTCGAGACGTTGCGAACGAGAATGGACATCAGGCGGCTTCCTCCTTGGGGCGGATCACGGTCATAGCGACGAGGACGAGCATCGCGATCAGGGCGAGCACGATGGAGATGGCGTACGCACCCGCGAGGTCGAACGCCTCGTAGCGTTCCTGCACACGGAGCGTCGCCGTCTCCGTCTGGCCCTGCAGACGGCCCGACACGACGGCCACCGCCCCGTATTCGCCGAGGCAGCGCGCGGTCGTGAGGATCACACCGTAGATCACCGCCCAGCGGATCGACGGCAGCGTGATGCGCCAGAAGGTCTGCCAGCCGCTCGCGCCGAGCGTCTGTGCGGCCTGCTCCTGTTCGTCGCCGATCTCGCGCAGCGTCGGGACCACCTCACGCGCGACGAACGGCAGCGAGACGAAGATCGTTGCGATCACCATCGACGGGAGCGCGAAGAGCACGTCGATGCCGCGCTCGTCGAGCCAGCTTCCGAACCAGCCGTCCTGTCCGTAGAGGAGGAAGAGCGAGAGGCCGACGACGACGGGTGAGAGGGCAAGCGGCAGGTCGATGAACGCGTTCAGTAGACCCTTCCCACGGAACCTGCGGCGGACGATCGCAAGGGCGCAGACGATCCCGAAGATGGTGTTCACCGGCACGGCGATGGCCGTGATGATCAACGTGAGCTTGAGGGCATTCAGGGTCTCTGGCGTCGTGAGTGCGTCCCACGCGGGCGCGAAGCCGTCCTCGAAGGTTCGCCAGAAGACGATCGCAAGCGGTCCGACCAGGATCACGGCGAGGTACCCGAGCATGATCGCGCGCAGGCCGAGACGTGACAGCCAGCCCTTCATCGATCGTGCCTCGTGGCGATGTGCCGGATCACGCCGATCGAGAGCAAGGTCAGGAACGAGATCGCGAGCAGGACGACGGCGACGGCCGCGGCGCCGCTGGAGTCGCCGCTCTCGATGCGGCCGTAGATGTGGACGGACGAGACCTCGGTCTCGAACGGGATGTTCCCGGTGATGATCACGAGCGAGCCGAACTCGCCCACTGCCTTGGCGAAGGCGAGCGCGACGCCGGACAGGATGCCGGGGAGGATGTTCGGGAGAATGACCCGCACGAACGTTCGCGTGTGCGAGGCGCCGAGGGAATGGGCGGCTTCCTCGATCTCCGGGTCGAGCTCCTGCAGCACGGGCTGCACGGTGCGCACCACGAACGGCAGCGTTACGAACATCAGGGCGAGGACGATCGCCGTCCGGGAGAACGCTACGTCGATGCCGACCGGCGAGGTCGGGCCGTACAGCGCCAGCAACGTGAGCCCGGCGACGATCGTGGGGAGCGCGAACGGGAGGTCGATGATCGCGTTGACGACTGTCTTTCCGCGGAAGTCGTCGCGGACGAGCACCCAGGCCGTGATCGTCCCGAGCACGGCGTTGAGGAGTGAGACGGCGAACGACGCGACGAGCGTCAGTTTCAGCGCGGCGACGGACTCGGGGCTCGACACGGCGTCCCAGAACGACTGCGTGCCCTCGCTCGTCGCCTCCCATGTCAGCGCAGCGAGGGGGAGTCCGACCATGACCATGAGAAAGGTGGTCACAAAGCCGAGGGACAGGGCCGTTGCGGCCCTGTCCCTCGAGGCGCCGGAGCGCGCGGGTCGATTGAGCGCGACCTCGGTCAACCGGTGCTACCACCCACCGCGCGCTGGAACCGCGCCATGACGCCCGCCTTCGGATCGAAGAAGCGCTTCTGCACCTTCTGCCAGCCGCCGAGCCCGAGCTGGTCGATGGTGAACAGGCCGGGCCTGACCGGGAACTTCTTGCGGTTCGCGTTCTCCACCGACTTCACGACGGGCCGATACCCGTAGTCGGCGAAGACCTGCTGTGCGGCCGGCGTTCTCAGGAAGCGAAGGAATGCGTTCGCCGCCGTCTTGTCGCCGGTCGTCTTGTTCACGGCGATCGGGTTCTCGATCAGGATCGTCGTCTTCGGAATGATCCACTGCAGGTCGAGGCCCTGCATGCGCGAGAAGTACGCCTCGTTCTCGTATGCGAGGAGGACGTCGCCCTTGCCGCTGTTGAAGGTGTTCAGGGACGCGCGCGCGCTCGTGTCCTGAACCTCGACGTTCCTCCAGAGCTTCAGAAGGTTCGCCTGGGCCTGCTTGTCGGTCTTGCCCTGCTTTCGCCACGAGCCGTATGCGGCCATGATGTTCCAGCGCGCGCCGCCCGACGTGAACGGATTGGGCGTGATGATCTCGACGCCGGGCCGCGTCAGGTCGTTCCAGCTCTTGATCCTCTTCGGGTTTCCGTCGCGGACGACGAAGACGACGACGGAGTTGTGCACCATGCCCTTGTACGACTGCTGCTTCCACTTGGCGTCGACGAGGTTCGCGGACACGAGCTCGTCCATGTCCGGGGCGAGGGACAGGGCTGCGATGTCGAATTCGAGGCCGGCCTTGATGGCGCGCACCTGCTCGCCGGATGCGCCGTACGACTGGCTGAAGCTCACATCGTCTCCGGCCGACGTCTTCTCGAACATCGGGATGAGCTTTCCGTATGCCTCGCGCGGAGTCGAGTAGGCGACCAGACTCAGCTTGGTGTCTGCAGTTCTGTCGGGCGCGGCGGTCCCGCCCGTGGCGGTCGCGGCAAGCGCGGCAGTGAGCACACCGAGCGCTACGACGAGGGTGATGAGACGGCGAGGCATGTGACTCCTTACAGTTGAGTTTGTCTACAAGACTTGTCAACTTACTAGAGAGATCAAGACGGTAGAGAATGCAGACAACCCTTGTCAAGCCACAACTGGAGGACTGACGGATGTGGGTATCCAGACGCACCGACTATGCGACGCGCGCGATCCTCGCGCTGTCACTTGAGGGCGGAGGGCCGCTGAAGCTCGAGGAGCTCGCGCGGCGGACCGCGGTGCCGCAGTCCGTGCTCGAGCAGGTGATGCCAACGATGCGGACCGCGGGTGTCGTCCGCTCCGAGCGCGGGCCTTCAGGGGGTTATCGGCTGAACAAGGATCCGGGCGAGATCACGCTCGAGCGCATCGTGCGCCTCTTCCAGGGGCCGCTGGCACCGATCAGCTGCGCCACCCGGCACAACCCGGAGCCGTGCCCGATGATGGTCGGCTGCACGTTGCGCGACGTCTGGGAGGACGTCCGCGACGCGACGATCTCCCTGCTCGGTGGAGTCACGTTCGCCGACCTCGCGAAGCGTGCCGGCGGGCCGTGGATCGAGCCGTCGGCGAAAGCGCCGGTGCCCAATCCCGCGACTATGTAGGAACGACGAATCCGGCCCGTTCGAGCGCCTCGCGTCCGTCCGGCCCGAGTAGGCGCTGGACGAACGCCCCGGCCCCGTCCGGGTCGTCGCTGTCGACCACCACCGCGATCTGGTACTCGACCTCGGGTTGGGCGACGTCCGGCAGCTCGAACGACCGCACGTCGTCTGCGACCGCCGTCACGTCTGTGGCATAGACGAATCCGGCGTCTGCCTCGCCGAGTGCGACCTTGGCGACGACTCCCTTCACGTCGTCCTCGCTGGACACGACGTTCTCGAGTGCCGCGGACAGGCCGAGCGCTTCGAGGGCGGCGCGCGTGTAGTCGCCGACCGGAACGCCCTCGGCCGCCACGACGAGGCGGGTACCTGGCTGCAGGAGGTCCTCTGCACTCTCGATCGCCGCCGAGCTCTCGCGTGGGACGATCAGGACGAGGCGGTTCGACGCGAACGTCAACGGCTCGTCGACGATTCCCTCGTCGAACAGCTCCTGCGGGTACTTCGAGCTCGCCGCGGCGTAGACGTCGGCGGGAGCCCCCTCTCGAATCTGTGTCGCGAGTTCGCCGGAGCCGGCGAAGCTGTAGCTCGGCGTGTCGTCGATCGCCGGGAACACCTCTGCCAGCGAGGCAGCGGCGTAGACGGCGAGAGGCTCGGACGCTTCGTCGCCTCCGCAGCCCGATGCGAGACATAGGATTGCGAGCACCGTGCCTATGCAATACTTATGCACGTGCGGCTGACCTTACAGGACCCGGCACAGGCGTGAGAGAGCGTGCGACCTACAGCGCGAGCGATGCCGCTCGCGCGCTCGGGATCAGTCTCGACACGCTGCGGCGCTGGGATCGCGTCGGCCGCATCCGGACCGAGCGCGACAGCGCGAATCGGCGCCTCGTGCCCGCCTCGGAGGTCGAGCGGCTTCGCGGCAAGGCAGACGACGAGCTGAGCGCACGGAACCGGTTCGCCGGAACCGTGCGCAGCATCGAGGTCGAGGGCTTCCTGGCGCGGGTCGAGATCGACGTCACCCAGCCGGCGCGGGTCGTCGCGATCATCACCCGCGAGGCCGTGGAGGAGCTGGGGTTGAGACCGGGTGTCGGTGCCTCGGCGATCGTCAAGTCGACGTCGGTGATGGTCGAACGATGAGACGCCGGTTCTTTCCCGTCGTCCTTGCGGGCGCGACCGCGCTCGCGCTCACGTTCCTGCTGCTCCCGCTCGTCGCGATCTTCTTGCGCGTCCCACTCGGTGAGCTCGTCGGTCAGCTCGGGTCGCGCGTCGCGATCGATGCACTTCTCGTCACGCTCGAGACGAACGCGATCGCGCAGGCACTCATCCTCCTCGTCGGCACGCCGACCGCCTACTTCATCGCCACGCGCCGGTTTCGCGGCCGGGCGCTCGCGATCACGCTCGTCGAGCTTCCGCTCGTCCTTCCCCCCGCCGTCGCGGGCCTCGCCCTACTCGCCGCGTTCGGCAGCCGCGGTCTTCTCGGCGACACCTTCGACGTCCTCGGCGTCGAGGTCGCCTTCACCAAGGTCGCGGTGATCCTCGCCGTCGCGTACGTCGCCAGCCCGTTCTTCATCCGTGGCGCGATCGCCTCTTTCGAAGCGCTCGACCAGCCGCTCCTCGACGCGTCCCGAACACTCGGCGCCGGGCCTGCGCGGACGTTCTTCAGGATCGCGTTGCCACTCGCCGCGAAAGGGCTCGGCGCGGCCGCGGCGTTGTCGTTCGCCCGCGGCATCGGCGAGTTCGGGGCCACGATCATGTTCGCGGGGTCGCTCCAGGGCGTGACCCAGACTCTGTCCCTCGCCATCTATGCACAGTTCGACCTCGACTTCGACGTCGCGCTCTCGCTCGGCGCGCTGCTCGTCGTCGTGTGTGCAGCGATCCTCTTCGCCGTGAAGCTTCTTCCAGCATGGACGCGCTCGAGCTCGACATCCGTCTACCCCTTCGCTCCTTCCGGCTCGAGCTGACGCTCGCCCTCGGGCGCGAGACCTTCGCGCTCGTGGGCCCGTCCGGGGCGGGGAAGACGACGGTGCTGCGCGCAGTTGCGGGCCTCGTCCGTCCCGAGCAAGGCCGGGTGGTACTGGACGGCGACGTCCTGTTCGACTCGGAGAGCGGCGTGGCTCTCGCCACGGAGGACCGGCGCGTCGGATTCGTCTTCCAGGAGTACGCGCTCTTTCCGCACATGACCGTCGCGCAGAACGTCGCCTATGGCTCGCGCACGGGCATCGGCGAGCTGCTCGAGCGCTTCCGGATCGCCCATCTCGCCGGCGCGAAGCCGGGTGAGCTCTCGGGTGGGGAGCGGCAGCGCGTCGGGCTGGCACGCGCGCTCGCACGCGACCCCGGGGTGCTGCTCCTGGACGAGCCGCTCTCCGCGCTCGATCCGCACACCCGGGCAGCGCTTCGGATCGAGCTGAAGGAGATCCTCGACACGCTCGATCTGCCAGTCCTCCTCGTCACGCACGACTTCCACGACGCTGCGGTGCTAGCCGATCGCGTCGCGGCTCTCAGCGAGGGACGTGTCAGACAGGCCGGAACGCCGTCGGAGCTGATCGCGGCGCCGGCGGACGCGTTCGTCGCGAGTTTCACGGGAGCGAACGTGCTGGCGGGCCGGGCACGACGCGGCCCCGGCGGGTTGACAGAGGTGGCGCTCGAGTCCGGTGGCGTCGTCTTCTCCGTGGACGAGGCAGCCGGTGACGTGGAGGTCGCCGTCTACCCATGGGACGTCTCCATCGCGCGGGAGCGATCAGGCGACTCCGCGCTGAATCACGTGGACGGGCCGATCACCTCGCTCGTGCGGCTCGGCAACCGTGCGCGTGTACAGATCCGCGGGGGGCTCGTGGGAGAGGTGACGTCGGCGTCCGCCGACCGGCTCCGCCTCGCGGAGGGAGAGCTCGTCGTCGCGTCGTTCAAGGCAGCAGCGACAAGGCTCGTGGAACGGGCCGCCCGGCCGGACGCCCGCTAGGCTCCGCGCGATGGCCGTCGCGACCGACCGCGAGTACGGGCTCTTCATCGGTGGCGAGTCCGCCGAGCCCGCATCGGGCGAGATCCGCGACCTGATCGAGCCCGCGACCGGCGAGCCGCTGGCTGGCGCAGCGATGGCCGGAGAGGCCGACGTCGACCGCGCGGTCGAGGCAGCACGCGGCGCCGTCGACGGCGACTGGGGGCGCACGCCCGGCACCGAGCGCGCCCGCCTGCTGCACGCACTCGCGGACGCGATCGTGGCGAACCGCGCCGAGCTGGCCGAGCTCGAGGCGCGCAACGTCGGCAAGGCGATCTCGTCCGTGAAGGCCGAGCTGCACCAGGCCGTCGAGAACTTCCGCTACTACGGCTCCGCGATCGCGACCATCGGCGGGCGCGCGAACCCGATCGGCGGCTCGCTCCTCTTCTATTCGCTCAAGGAGCCGGTCGGTGTCGCGGGCCAGATCGTCCCCTGGAACTACCCGCTGATGATGGCGACCTGGAAGCTCGCACCGGCGCTCGCCGCGGGCTGCTCGGTCGTCTTGAAGCCCGATCCGCAGACGCCGCTGACGGCTCTCCGGCTCGCGGAGCTCGCAGCGGAGGTCGGATTCCCGGCCGGCACCGTCAACGTCGTGCCCGGCGAGGGGCCGACAACGGGCGCGTACCTCGTCAAGCACCTCGGTGTCGACAAGGTCGCGTTCACGGGCTCGACGAAGACCGGCGGCGAGATCATGCGCCTCGCGTCCGATCCGGTGAAGCGCGTGACACTCGAGCTCGGCGGCAAGAGCCCGAATCTCGTGTTCGCCGACGCCGATCTCGCGAGCGCGCTTCCGAGCTCGGCCTGGTCGATCTTCTACGCGGCCGGCCAGAGCTGCGAGGCGCGCTCGCGGATGCTCGTCGAGAAGCCCTTGTACGACGAGGCCGTGTCGAAGATGGCCGAGTTCGCGAACGGCATCAAGGTCGGCGACCCGCTCGACTCCGAGACGCAGATGGGATCGCTCATCTCGACCGCGCACCGCGACCGCGTGCACGGGTTCGTGGACCGCGCGACGGATGGCGAGGTCGTGGCCGGCGGCGCCGTTCCCGACGGGGCAGGCGCCTTCT
>DASQLF010000035.1:0-37304 GCA_035630135.1 Gaiellaceae bacterium | reverse complement strand
CGTTCGGCCACCAGATGCGGTTCGACCTGAGCGCCGGCTTCCCGCTCGTCACGACGAAGAAGGTGCACTTCCAGTCCGTCGCATACGAGCTTCTGTGGTTCCTGCGCGGCGAGTCGAACGTCCGCTGGCTCCGGGAGAACGGGGTCACGATCTGGGACGAGTGGGCCGACGAGAACGGCGAGCTCGGCCCCGTCTACGGCGTGCAGTGGCGCAGCTGGCCGACCCCGGACGGCGCGCACGTCGACCAGATCGCGGAGGTCGTGCGTCTCCTCCGCGAAGATCCCGACTCGCGCCGGATCGTCGTGAGCGCCTGGAACGTCGCCGAGCTGCCACAGATGGCGCTCGCGCCGTGCCACGCGTTCTTCCAGTTCCACGTCGCCGGCGGCAGGCGCCTGTCGTGCCAGCTCTACCAGCGAAGCGCTGACGTCTTTCTCGGCGTGCCGTTCAACATCGCCAGCTACGCGCTCCTCACGCACATGCTCGCGCAGCAGTGCGACCTGGAGCCCGGCGACCTCGTGTGGACGGGCGGCGACTGCCACATCTACGACAACCATCGCGACCAGGTCGAGACGCTCCTCGCGCGCGACCCGTTCCCGTATCCGACGCTGACGCTGCGCCGCCGCGCCGAGTCGATCTTCGACTACGCATTCGAGGACTTCGACGTCGTGGGCTACGAGCACCATCCGGCGATCCGCGCGCCGGTCGCCGTGTGACGGTGACCCTGGTCGCCGCCGTGGCCCGCGGAGGCGTGATCGGCCGGGACGGAGGCATCCCGTGGCACCTGCCCGAGGATCTCGCGCAGTTCAAGGCGCTGACCACCGGGCACGCCGTCGTGATGGGCCGGAGGACGTGGGCATCGATTCCGGATCGCTTCCGCCCGCTTCCTGGCAGGCGGAACGTCGTGGTCACGCGCGATCCCGACTGGGCGGCGGAGGGCGCCGAGCGCGCGGGGTCGGTGGAAGAGGCGCTGGCGCGGCTCGGCGACGAGGAGCGCGTCTTCGTGATCGGCGGCGCCCAGGTGTACGCCGCCGCGCTTCCGCACGCCGACGAGCTCGTCCTCACCGAGATCGGCCTGGACGTGGACGGCGATACGCGGTTTCCCGAGTGGGATCGCGCCGCGTTCGAGGAGGTGTCCCGCGATGAGCAGATCTCGGCTGACGGCATCCCGTTCGCGGTTGTCGTCCATCGGCGGTCGGTCGCCGCGCGCCAGCTAGCGGCACTCGCCGACGTCACGGCGAGATTAGAGAAGGCGGGACTCGAGCATTGGCTCTTCGGCGGCTGGGCGGTCGACTTCCACGCCGGCCGGATCACGCGCCCGCACTTCGACGTCGACCTGGCAGTCTGGCGCGACGACCTCGAGCGGATCGACGCTGTCCTCGAAGGGTCGGATTGGCGGCATTCGCCCGCTCCGGACGAGGACGGCGGCACCGGGTACGAGCGCGGAGGAGTCCGCCTCGAGCTGACCTATCTGGTTCGCCACGAGGACGGCCGGGTGGTGACGCCGCTCCGCGACTTCGAGGCGACGTGGCCGGACGGCGCCTTCGCTACGAGCCACCGGGAACTGCGGGACGTCCGGGTACGAGTGCTGAGCCTCGACGCGCTCACGGCCGGGAAGGCGTCCGGGCGAGACGATCCGGAGGACTCGGCGAAGGATCGGGCCGACTTCGACGTCTTGTTCGGGCTCTGACACCGCCGCTAGCATCTGGCAGCGTGAGCACCGACCTCCACGTGCCGCGCGAGAGCCTCGATCCGCACATGGCCGCGCTGCGCTCGCTGTCGACCGACGCGGGCACGCTCGAGCTCATCGTCGTGCGACCCGTCGAGGGGGAGCGCGAGACACCGGAGACTGGTGAGCTCACGATCGAGGAGGGCCTCGTCGGCGATCGCTGGCAGCCGAGGATGGACGCGGATGGACGCCCCGACCGTCACAACCAGCTGACGATCGCCTCGTCGCGCCTACTCGAGCTGATCGCCGAGACCGATCGCTGGCCGCTCGCAGGCGACAACCTCGTCGTCGACATGGGCCTCGACAAGGAGAGCCTCCCGGCCGGCACCCGGCTGCAGATCGGCGACACGGCGATCGTCGAGATCTCCGAGGAGCCGCACACCGGCTGCGCCAAGTTCTCGGCGCGCTTCGGGTCGGACGCGCTCAAGTTCATCAACTCGCCCGAGGGCCGCGAGCTGCGGCTGCGCGGGACGAACGCGCGCGTGATCGTGCCCGGAACGGTGTCGACGGGCGACGCGGTCAAGCGGATCTGGCTCTAGCCAACTCCCGCTAGCTCGAGCACGGCCTCGCGGAAGACGTCCGTGTGTCGGTCGACGTCGGCCTCCGTCGTCGCCGGCGACATGAGCGCCATGTTGTGGAACGGGGTGAGCAGGATCCCGCGGTTCAAGGCGAAGAGGTGCATGTAGCGCTCGAGCGCCGCGTCGCCGGCATCGTGCGCATCCTGGCCAGTGCGCGGACAGCTCGGGCCGAAGAGGTACTCCGCACGGCAGCCGAGGCGCGTCACGTGCCACGGGAGGCCCGACTCCGAGATGCCTGCTTCGACCCCGGCCGTCCAGCGCTCGGCGAGCGGGATCATCCGCGCGAACGCCTCCTCGGTCAGCACTTCGCCGAGAGTCGCACGCATCGCGGCGAAGGACAGCGCGTTCGCCGCGAGCGTCCCTCCCACGCCGCCGACGTCCACGTCCTCGAGCTCGATCGTGCCTGCCAGCCGCGCCGCCGTCTCCGCCGAGAACCCGTAGGCGGCCGCAGGGATGCCACCCGCAATCGGCTTGCCTATCGTCACGACGTCCGGCTCGAGGCCGTGCTCCTGCGTGTAGCCGCCAGGTCCGCAGCAGATCGTGTGCGTCTCGTCGATCGCGAGGAGCGTGCCGTGCACCCGGGTCAGCTCGCGGAGCGCGTCGTGGAAGCCCGGCTCGGGATGGACGATCCCGATGTTCGTGAGCGCCGGCTCGGTGAGGACGAGCGCGACGTCGCCGCCGGCGAGCTCGCGCTCGAGGGCATCCACGTCGTTGAACTCGACGACACGCGTCGTGGTAGCCGGGTCGACGGGCGGCCCGAGATTGCCGCTCCGCGCCCGAACGACGCCGTCGGCGCCGAGCGTGGCGAAGGTCTCGTCGACGGTGCCGTGGTAGCACCAGTTGAAGACGAGGATGGTTGACCGCCCAGTCAAGTGGCGGGTGAGGCGAATCGCGAAGCGGTTGGCGTCCGTCGCCGTGAGTGCGAACTGCCAGGAAGAGACGCCGAATCGGCGCGTGAGCTCCTCCGACACCCATAACGAGTCCTCGCTCGGAAGCATCAGCGTGATGCCCTTGGCTGACTGGTCAGTCAGCGCTTTCAGCGTCGGAGCGGGCGCGTGGCCGGTCATGGCGCCCGTGTCGCCCAGGCAGAAGTCGACGTACTCGATGCCGTCGACGTCGGTGAAGCGCGCACCTGTTGCTTCCTGTACGAACACGGGAAAGCCACCGGGCCACTTCCGCATCCAGTGCATCGGCACGCCCTCGAACAGGTGCGACCGCGCCCGCTGCGCGAGCTCGCGCGAGCGCGGGTGCGTCTCGACGAAGCGCGCCTCCTCGCGCGCCTGGAGCTCCTCCAGCCGCTTCACGCGTCGACGAGGGCCGTGCGCCCGACGTCGGTTACGCGCACGCCTGGCGCCGACCCGTTGCGGACGACGTGGACGAGCCCTTCGGCGAGCGCGTCCTCCCAGATCGAGAGCCGCGGACAGGACGTGCGCCAGACCTCGACCGTCTCGGCGTAGGTGCGCGGCTGGCGCTCGAGCCAGAGGAGCAGCTCGCGCGTCTGCGCGTTCATGCCCGCCGGATGGCGACCACGCGAGCCTTCCACGAACCGCGCGGTGCCTCGACGTCGACCGAGTCGCCGACCGCGGCGCCCATCAGGGCCGAGCCGAGTGGCGAGTCAGGCGAGACGCCGCCGACGGCGGAGATCTCGACGTCCATCTCGTCGCCGGCCTCGTCGGCGATGGTCACCATCGAGCCGACGCCGACGTGCTCGTCCGTGTCGTGCTCGACGGTCACCGCGTTGTGCAGGCGCTCGCGCAGGACGCGGATGCGCGCCTCGAGGAGCCCCTGCTCGTTCTTTGCGGCGTGGTACTCGAAGTTCTCGGAGAGGTCGCCGAACTCACGGGCGGTCTTGATCGCCTGCACCGCCGCCTTGCGCCGA
This sequence comes from Gaiellaceae bacterium, assembly GCA_035630135.1. Taxonomy (GTDB): domain Bacteria; phylum Actinomycetota; class Thermoleophilia; order Gaiellales; family Gaiellaceae; genus GMQP-bins7. The sequence goes on along the minus strand of DASQLF010000035.1, from coordinate 33,121 downwards.
GGCCCCTCGAGCTCGGCGAGCTCGGCCTCGAGGGCCTCGCGCTGCTCGGCGGTCAGCTGCTCTGCTCTCGGTTCGCTCATGGAACGCAACGCTAATGGCTGCATTAGGCTCGCGCACGACAACGCGGGCTGAAAAGGAGGAGCTGGTGGCGACCGACCTGGAGCGCTTCGTCGGAGCGGATGGACGCGCGGATCTCGTGAAGGACGTCCGCCGGCGCATCGATGCCGAGGGGATCACCTACATCTACTACCAGTTCCCCTCCGTGACCGGCCGCATCATGGGCAAGGGCGTTCCGGCTCAGCACTGGGAGACGATTGCGGAGAAGGGCTTTCAGCTCGTCTACGGCGCGACCGCCAACCTCTTCACCGACCGCCACGGCAACTACATCGGCTACGGCCCCGAGGCCGCCGAGCTCGTCGGCGTCCCCGAGCCGGAGACCTTCCAGCCGCTCCCGTGGGATCCGAAAGTCGCTCGCGTCTGGTGCCTCTGCTTCAGAAACCGTGAAGAGCGTGACGATCCCGCCGCCGCGCTCAGCTCGGACTGCCGCGGGAACCTCAAGCGCATGCAGGCGGAGTTCGAGGAAACGACCGGCCTGCACCTCCGCGCCGGCACCGAGCCGGAGATGATGTGGCTCGAGCTGAACGAGGACGGCACGCCCGCGGTCACGGGCAAGACGAAGCCCTACTGCTACCACATCGACCAGTTCTCGGAGCTTCAGCCGATCATCCACAAGGTCATCGAGTACGGCCAGGCGATGGGGCTCGACATGATCCAGGGCGACCACGAGGACGCGCCCGGCCAGATCGAGCTCAACTTCGGCTTCGACCGCGCGGAGAAGACTGCCGACAACCTCTCCACCTTCCGCCAGATCTGCAAGGCCGTCGGGCGCGAGCTCGGGGCGTTCCCGTGCTTCATGCCGAAGCCGTTCATGGGCGTCTCGGCGAACGGCTGCCACCACAACATCTCGCTCTGGCGCGGCGACGAGAACGCCTTCATGCCGGAGACCGAAGACCAGCAGAAGCCGAGCCAGGTCGGCCTCTACGCGATCGGCGGCATCCTCGAGCACCTTGGCGCGCTGACCGCGGTCACCGCCTCGACGGTGAACTCGTACCGGCGGCTGTGGGACACGGGCTTCTGGGCGCCCGTCTTCGCGGACTGGGGCTTCCAGAACCGCACGACCGCCTTGCGAGTCTCCGCCCCCGGCCGCTTCGAGTACCGCTCGGTCGACTCGGCCGTCAACCCGTACCTCTCCATGGCCGCGCTCATCGCTGCGATGCGCGACGGGATCGACCGCAAGCTCGATCCGGGCGAACCCGAGGAGCGCAACATCTACGAGGCGATGGAGGCCGGCAAGGAGGTCAACAAGATCCCGATGACCTTCGGCGACGCCCTCGACGCGCTCGAGGCCGACGAGGTCGTCAAGTCCGCGCTCCCCGGCGAGATGTACACCGTCTTCATGCACTACAAGCGGGACGAGTGGGAGAGGTACTGTGCGACCGTGACGGACTGGGACGTCGACGAGTACCTGGACGTGTTGCCCTAGCCCATGTGCGGCATCGCGGGAATCATCTACCGGGACGGCTCGGAGCACGCCATCGGCGACGAGATGACGCGGATGCTCCAGTCGATGAAGCATCGCGGGCCCGACTCCACCGGCTACGCCCTGTACGGCAGCCCGGAGAACGGCAACCTCGTCATGCGCTACAAGCTCGCGGACGCGAACACGCCACGTGACTTCGACTTCGAGGATCGCCTCCGCCGGCACCGCACCGAGGTCGAGGCGCGCCTGCAGTCGCTCGGCGGCCGCAACCTCGAGGTGGAGGAGGAGACGCCGTACGCGTTCCGCGTCTCGTTCGAGTACGACAACGACCTGAAGCTCCTCGCCGACTTCGTCGAGGACATCCCCGAGGCCGAGGTGCTCTCGCTGGGGCGCTCGCTCGAGATCGTGAAGGACCTCGGCGACGCCGAATCGGTGCACGAGCAGTACGGGCTCGCGGACTTCACCGGCACCCACGCGATCGGGCACGTACGCATGGCGACCGAGTCGGAGGTCGACATCGCGGGCGCGCACCCGTACTGGGCGTACCCCTATTCCGACGTCGCGGTCGTGCACAACGGGCAGCTCACGAACTACTTCATGTGGCGCCGCCGCCTCGAGCGTGCCGGCCGCCGCTTCATGTCCGAGTGCGACTCGGAGATCATCGCCGTGTACCTCGCCGAGGAGATGTCGAAGGGCGCGTCGCTGAAGGAGGCGATGGACAAGTCGCTCGACGAGCTCGACGGCGTGTTCACGTACATCGCCGTCACGAAGGACGAGCTCGGAGTCGCGAAGGACGAGCTCGCCGCGAAGCCGCTGGTGCTCTACGAATCGGACGATCTCGTCGCCCTCGCCTCCGAGGAGATCGCGATCCGCCAGCTCGTCGACCACGAGATCGACACGTACGACCCGTACGAGCGGGAGGTCTTGGTGTGGCAGCGGTAGGCGAGCGGCAGATCTCCTACGACGCGCGCGGGCTCGCCGAGCCGGTCGCCGACGCGCCGCGCACCGCGGTCGTCGAGGACGGCGTCGCGACCTTCGACGCGCGCGAACTGACGACGCGCACGATCAACCTCGAGCTGCGCCGCCTGCTCTACGAGGAGGGCATCGACGAGGTCGTCGTCCAGAACCCGCAGGGACGCCATTCGCTCGGCGTCGGCATTCTCCGCCGCTGCAGGATCCGCTTCGAGGGCTCGCTCGGCTACTTCGCGTGCGGGATCATCGACGGGCCGGAGATCCACATCACAGGCCGGGTCGGCTGGTCCTCGTGCGAGAACATGATGTCCGGCGTCGTCGTCGTCGACGGCAACGGCGGCTCGCTCACCGGCGCGGCGATGCGCGGAGGCGACCTCGTCGTCAAGGGCCGCGTCGGCGCGCGCACCGGGATCGACCAGAAGGGCGGCACGATCATCATCGGTGGCTCCGTCGGCTCGATGACCGGGTTCATGATGCAGCGCGGCCGCCAGATCATCTGCGGCGACGCCGGCCCCGGCCTCGGCGACTCCATGTACGACGGGACGATCTACGTGGGCGGCAAAGTCAAGTCGCTCGGCATCGACTGCGTCCCCGGCGAGTGGACGGATGCGGACACCGAGCTCATCGAGCGGAAGTTCCGGATTTACGGCCTCGGCTCGCCGCCCGAGTTCCAGAAGTTCGTCTGCGGCAAGGTGCTCTACAACTACGACTCGCTCGAGCCCTCGGAAAAGAAGCTGGTGATCTAGATGAGCGACACGAACGGCTCACCGTCCCAGAAGGACGTCCTCGGCCGCAGCCGCATCTTCACGCCCGAGGTCGTCAACGACATCCACATCAAGGCCGAGCTCGGGCGCTACCGCATGCGCGGCTTCTCGATCTTCAAGCCGATCCCCCACTGGGACGAGCTCGTGTTCCTGCCCGGGACCCTGACCCGCTTTGTCATCGAGGGCTACCGGGAGAAGTGCGACACGACGACCGTGCTCGGCGCGCGCTTCGCGAAGAACCCGCTCGAGCTCGACATCCCGATCTACATCACGGGCATGTCGTTCGGTGCGCTGTCACTCGAGGCCAAGATGGCGCTCGCGAAGGGCGCGTCGATGGCCGGGACGGCGACGTGCTCGGGCGAGGGCGGGATGATCCCGCCGGAGCGCGACTACTCGACGAAGTGGTACTACCAGTGCATCCAGTCGCGGTACGGGTTCAACCCGCACCACCTGATGCTCGCCGACGCGTGCGAGTTCTTCATCGGGCAAGGCTGCAAGGTCGGGCTCGGCGGCCACCTCATGGGGCAGAAGGTCACGGAGCAGGTCGCGGAGATGCGCTCGCTGCCGGCCGGGATCGACCAGCGCTCGCCGGCGCGGCACCCGGACTGGCTCGGCCCGGACGACCTCTCGCTGAAGGTTCAGGAAATCCGGGAGGCGACCGACTACCGCATCCCGATTCAGCTCAAGCTCGGCGCGTCGCGCGTCTACGACGACGTGCGCATGGCCGCGAAGTGCGGCCCCGACATCATCTACCTCGACGGCGCGGAGGGTGGCACGGGCGCAGGCCCGCACATCGCGACCGAGGAGACCGGGATCCCGCTCATGGCCGCGATCCCCGAGGCGCGGCGCGCGCTCGAGGACGTCGGACTCGCCGACGAGATCGACCTCGTCGTCGCCGGTGGCATCCGCAACGGCGCCGACGTCGCGAAGTGCCTCGCACTCGGCGCGAAGGCGGTCGCGATCGGCCACTCGGCGCTGATGGCGCTCAACTGCAACAAGGAGATCCCGGGCGTCACGGACTACGAGGGCACGGTCGGCGTTCCCGCGGGCCAGTGCTACCACTGCCACACGGGCCGCTGCCCGGTCGGCGTCGCGACGCAGGACCCGGAGCTGCGGAAGCGGCTCGTCGTCGAGGACGCCTCGGAGCGCGTCTACAACTTCCTCACGGCGATGACCATGGAGTTGCAGATGCTCGCGCGGGCGTGCGGCAAGACGAACGTGCACTCCCTCGAGCCCGAGGATCTGGCGGCGCTCACGGTCGAGGCCTCGGCAATGGCGCGCGTGCCGCTCGCAGGGACGACCTACACCGTCGGCCAGACCGAGCGCGAGATCCTCTCGGAGGTGCAGCGCCTGCTCGCGATCAAGGCAGAGGACGAGCTCGCCGCCAACCCGACCGCCCAGGTCACCGACCTGCACTCGGTGGATGCATGAGCTCCCACGACCTCGCCTACCTGGAGCCGGAGAAGATCAAGTCGATCGACTCGGAGTTCCTCTCGGGGAAGCGGTACCCGTACCAGGAGGACATGTCGCTTCTCGACGACGTCGACCTCATGGCAGCGACTCCCGGTGAAGATCTGAACTGGCTCGAGGACATCGCGCTCCTCGAGGAGGACGGCGTACCGGCCGTGTTCGACCGCTACTCGAACGCATTCCTGAAGATCTACTTCGACATCCCCGAGGGTCGGGAGGACGAGATCGCGCGCAAGGTGCTCGTGAAGCACCTGACCAGCGGCAACTCGTACGGCATCCAGCTGAAGGCCGACCACACGAAGTTCCCCCAGCCCGAGCTCGGCCCGTGGGTGGCGGGGTCGAAGACGGTCGGCGCGGACTACACGCCGCCCGTCCTCGAGGGCTGGGAAAAGCCCGCAGGCCACTAGTACTCGCCGCAGGAACGTGCTACGAGTGCGCCGGTGAGCTCTAGCGGCGAGCTTCAGGTCGCCGCAGTGGGGAGTGCTGTTGAGCCAGCTGTGGGTGCAGTAGCCCGGCCGGTGCCGGAGCTGGGCTGCACGACCTACGGCACGCGCAGGAAGCCGCTGACGAGGGTGGTGTCGCCGTCGCCCGACGCCTGGAACACGAGCGAGTCGACCGCCTCGAAGCCTTCGCGCACCTCGGCCGGAACGCTCTCGCCCACGAGGCTCTCGACCAGCGGAAGCATCCCGTCCACGTCGACGTAGACGAAGCCCTTGGTACGACCCTCGAGGCCGACGTCCTCGGCCGCGCGGAGGTAGCCCTCGGAGTCGACGAGCTTCGGGCCGTCGCCGGCGAGCAGCCCGAACGCATCAGCGCCGCTCGTCACCACGATCGTCTCGGCGTCCAGCCGTGCGTACCGGATGGTGACCCCCTCGATCTCGAGCATCGAGACTTCCAGGCCGTTCTCGACCGACGTCGTCACCTCGGCCTGCAGCTCCGTCGCGAGCTTGCGCGCGAGGCGGTCGACGGTGTTCCACGTCTTGTCCGGATCCGGCGGTGCGAGCGCGAGCGTGACGTCGGGCGTCGTCTCGCCCGGTCGCACGTAGAGGACCCCCTCGCCCGAGAGCGCGTCGACGATGCCGTCGAGCGAGACGCCCGTCAGCTGCTCGACGGTTTGCGAGACCTCATCCAGGTCGACCGTCCCCTGGAGCCCGTCGAGCGCTTTCTGCGTCCCGCCGAACGAGACCGCGGCGACCGCGTCGGCCGGCACCCGGCCGAAGAGCTCGGGCTCGTAGTGGGTGTCGCCGGAGCCGGGCGTGCGCATCCCGAGCGCGACCAGCATCCCGTCCTCCTCGGCCGAGAGGGATGCCGACAGCCAGTCGATGCCCAGCTCGAGCTCCTCCTTCGTCGCCCTCTCGACGAGCGAGCTGAACTCGTCGGTCAACGCCGCGACGTCGACCCAGACGAGGCCGAGACTTTCGTCGGGCAAGGCGTCCAGGCCTGCTGCGAACGCTTCGTCACCCTCGATCGTCCCCTTCTCGAGCGCGGCGCGGTACTGCGCGAGGTCGGCCTCGGTCTCTGCGAGCGCGACGTGCCCGTCGACCTCGCCGCGCACGACGTCCTCGTCGCTTCTCGCGAGCAGCGCGTCGAGCTTCTCCTCGCTGACGGGCTCAAGCAGGACGACCGGCCGCATGTCCTCCGTCAGGACGACCACGACCTCGTCGCCGAGAGCCGGCGCCACGTCCTCGTCCCAGTCGAGACCTTCAGACGCAAGAACGTCGAGCCCGCTCGCGAGATCGCCGCTGACGCCGGGGATCCGATCGAGGACGGTCTCGGCGTTCTGCCACTGCGACGACCCGGAGTCGGTCGTGATGCTCGCGAAGACGACGGCGTCGGCCGGCGCCAGGCTCGCCGACTCGGGGATGGCGGCAGGCGAGCCGCCGCAGCCCGAGGCGACGGCCAGCGACGCCAGGACCGCGACGAATGCGAGGCGCGATGCCATGTCCGGACGCTATCGGCCCGGGGCATGCGCGCCTTGAGATCGGATCCCTCCGCTGAAGGCGCGAACCCCGCCGGAGGGCGGGCTTCGCGCTACGTCGACGGGGTGGGCTCTACGCCGACAAGAGGCGATCGAAGAACGTGCGGTAGCGCGTGAGCGCCACGCGCAGATCCTCGGTCGACACGTCATCGCCCTGCGCCCACTGGCCCTCGAGCCGGGTTCGCTCCTGCGTGAGCCCGCTCGTGACCCGCTGCATGAGGTCGGCGACGAGGGCGTCTGCGTCCTCGACGGCCGCCTGTGGCTCGTCGACGAAGCTCGCCTGGATCTCCTCCCAGCGAGTGCGGAAGCGGGCGCTCTGGTCGTCGGGAAGGAGCGCGCCGTCAGCCGTGACGGCTGCCGTCTCCTGCGACATGGACCGAGCCGTCGACTCCGGCTCGCGCTCGGACGCTTCCGCTATCTCCTCGGCCGCCCTGTCGCCCACGGACGACTCGGCGGAGCCGGGTCCCCCGTCACGGCTGACGAGCTCGTCGGGATCCTTCGTCTCCGACTCGTGGAGATCGCGTGTCGCGCGCTCCCCGGCCTCCTCCGTGGACAGCTCGACGTCACGGTCGCGGGTCTCGATGCTTGTCTCGTCGTTCATGTCTTCGTCCCCTCTCGTTCGGGTCTCAGGCACGCGCAGGAGCCGAGCCGACGAGCTCCTCGAACAGCGTCCGGTAGTGCTGCATCGCCTCGCGCAGGTTCTCGGTCGCCAGATCGTCCTCGTCGGATGTCTGGGACAGGCGGTGCCCGTCGCGGTAGCGCTGGACGACCTCCGGGTGATCGACGGACACGTCGTCCGCGCGGCGCTCGGGGTCATCGTCGACGGGATAGCCGCGCTCGCGCATCACCGACTGGAGTAGGCTGTCCGCCTCGTCCACGGCACCGCGGGGATCGTCGACGAACCGCAACTGCACCTTTTGCCAGGAGTCCACGTAGCGAGCGCGCGACTCGTCCGGAAGATCTCGAATCTCGAGCTCGTCGCGGCGCTCGGCGCGAGCTGCAAGCTCGGCTTCTGCCTCTCGCTTGCTGTCGGCGTCGGTCGCGACGCGGTCGTACTCGGGACCGAAGCGGTCCTGCAACTGCGCCGTTCGCTTCCGCGTCTGCATCTGCCACACCACGACTACCAGCAGGATCAGCGCTGCGACGGCGATCACGATCCACAACATGGCTCCCTCCTCTGACGTCGGTGTCGATCGACGATCGACGATCGACCAGTACCCCCCGCCGGTGCCGGAAAAACCGGTCGTAGACTGGCCGGCGGTGGAGCTCGAGCGCCTCTTCTCGCCCCTCTCGCTTCGTGCCCATGAGCTGCGCAACCGCATCGTGTTCACGGCTCATACAGCGTCGTTCTCCGCGGACGGGATACCCGGCGAGCGCGTGCGGGCGTACTACGAGGCGCGAGCAGTTGGCGGTGCGGGCCTCATCGTCATGGAGCCGCTGCCCGTGCTGCCCTCGGGGGGCGTGACGCCGCAGAACTACCGGTGGGAGGACGAACGCTTCGTGCCCGCCCTGCGCTCGGTCGTCGACGCCGTTCACCAGCACGGAACGGTCTTCGTCTCGCAGCTCTACCACCTCGGTCCGAACGCCGACCCGGTCGCCACACTGAGCGACCTCTGGAGCGTGTCCGGCGGACCCGCCCCCGGCGGCGGCCCCGGCGCCATGCGCGAGATCGACGCGGAGGACATCGCCGAGCTCGTCGCCGGCCACGTGCGCGCCGCGCGCGTCGCGGTCGCGGCGGGAGTAGACGGCGTGGAGTGCATGTTCGCGTACGACACGCTCGTCGACGGATTCATGTCCGAAGAGAGGAACCGGCGGACGGACGCCTACGGCGGAACGCTCGACGGGCGCATGCGCCTGGCGCGCGAGATCCTCGACGCGCTGCGTTCCGAGATCGGTGACGAGCCGCTGCTCGGCGTCACCGCGACGGCAGCGATGCCCGGCTACGTCGACGCCGTTGCATACCTCGCGGAGCACTGTGACGTCGACTACTTCGGCATCGGGAACGGCAACTACGACGATCTCGACCTGCTCATGCCCACGCTCGACTACGAGCCCGGGTTCGGCATCCCGTTCGCGCGGGCGGTGAAGGAGCGCGTGCCCGACGCGGTGGTGATCGCCGAGGGGCGGATCACGCGGCCAGAGCTCGCCGAGCGCGCTCTCGCGGAAGGGAGCTGCGACCTCGTCGGGATGACGCGCGCGCAGATCGCCGATCCGCAGCTCGGACGCAAGGCGGAGTCCGGGCGCCGGGCGGAGATCCGGGAGTGCGTCGGGCTCAACGTGTGCGTTGCGCGGCGGCTGCGGAAGTTCCCGATCGGCTGCATCCAGAACCCGGGCGCAGGGTTCGAGACGCAGCTGCTCGAGCCGGCGCCTGAACCCGTATTTGTCGTCGTGGTCGGCGCCGGCGTCGCCGGGCTCGAGGCGGCGCGCGTCGCCGCGACGAGAGGTCATCGCGTCACGCTGCTCGAGCGCGAGACGACGCCGGGCGGCCAGGTCGCCTTGACGGCGAGCCTGCCACGGCAGAGCGCACACACACAGCTCGTGGAATGGCGGCTCGGAGAGCTCGAGAGGCTCGGTGTGCGAGTCGAGGTCGGGGTGGATGTGGACGTCGAAGCCGTCGTCGCGCTCGCACCGGCCTTCGTTGTCGTCGCGACCGGCTCGGAGCCGGACAGGCGCTACGACGGCGTGCGCTCGGCGGTCGAGGTGCTCAGACAAGGCGCCGAGAGCAGCCGGGTCGTGGTGATCGACGAGGAGGGACATCGCAAGGGAGCGGGCGTTGCCGAGGCGCTCGCCCGCGCGGGTTGCGACGTGACGCTCGTGGGCGACGGCATCGATGCGACCGCCTCGCTCGCGTTGTCGCTCGCGAGCACGCGCACGCTGCGGCGCCTGCGCGAGGTCCGAGTGCGAGTGATAGACGGCGCCCGCGTCGTATCCGTGAGCCCGAACGCCGTCGAGATCGACTCGCCACGGGGGCCGGAGACGCTGCCCGCCGACTCGGTGGTGCACGCGGGACGGCACCGCCCGGTCGACGGGCTCGTGCCGCTCCTCCGAGAGCGTGGGATCCGCGCCAGGGCTGTGGGCGACGCGCGGGCGCCGGGGCTGGTCGACGGCGCCATCCGCAGCGCACACGACGTGGCGGCAGCGCTCTAGAGCTTTTCGGCGTACTCCTTGTACTCCTGCGGCACGCGGTCGTGAGTCCCGAGGAAGGCGTGCTTGGACATGTCCGGCGAGAAGCGGCTCGCGGGCGGCGTGCGCCCGAGCCCCTCAGCCACGGCTCGGATGTGGTGCGGTCCGGCACCGCAGCAGACGCCGAAGTAGTCGACGCCGATCTCGCGCGCTCTCCGCGCGAAGTCCTCGAGTTCGTAGCGGTTGCACACGAATGGGTCGAGAGCCGTCGGGAACGGTCGCCCGCCGGGGATGACGTCGCAGTGGGGATCGCGCAGCGACTGGAAGCTCGGCTGCCCGTCGGTGGTCCGGTACGGGACGGGGAGCGCGGCGACGTGACCGGACACGCGCTCGCGGATCATCTCGAGCAAGGGGAGCATCGTCCCCGGCCCGCGAATGCAGTTGAGCCCGACGACGTCGGCGCCCGCGTCCTCGAGCTTCGCGCACGCGTCCTCGGGCGACCATCCCTCGCGCGTCTCGGGGTCCTGGTGGATCGCGAGCGTGACGACGGCAGGAAGGCCGGTCGCCTTGACGACGTCGAGCGCGATGAGCGCCTCCTCCCCCCACGAGAAGGTCTCGGCGATGACGAAGTCCACACCGGCGTCCACCGCCCAGCCGACCTGCTCCTCGAACATCGCGCGCACGGCCTTCCGCGAGGCGTCGTCGCCGACGAAGACGTTCGTGTTGCAGATGTCGCCCGCAAAGAGTGCGCCGGTCTCGTCCGCAACCTCCTTCGCGATTGCGAGCGCACCGCGGTTCATGTCCTCGAGCTGCTCCTCCTTGCCGATCACGCGGAGCTTCTCGCGGTGCGCGTAGTAGGTGAACGCCTCGACGACATCGGAGCCGGCGTGCACGAACTCGCGGTGCAGTTGCGCCACGAGCTCGGGGTGCTCGAGCACGACCTCGGGCACGAATGCGCCGGCCTGCAGGTAGCCACGGCGCTCGAGCTCGAAGAGGTAGCCCTCCGCGCAGATCACGGGGCCTTGCGCCAGGCGGTCGAGCAAGCCGGGTTCCATCTCGCGTCCTTTCGTCCGATTGTTGGCGTTACAGCAACTCCAGTTGCCATTATGTGCAGCACGTGAGTGAGTCGGCAACCCGGGAGCGATCGCCGTACGCGCGGATCGACGAGCTGCTCGCCGCCGGAGATCCCGTGATCCTCGACGGCGGCAACGCGACCGAGCTCGAGCGCGACCAGGCGGGAGAGCTCCGTGACTCGGATCGCGGACTCTGGGGTACCGGCGCGCTCTACAGCGCGCCATACGCCGTGCTCGACGTGCATCGCAGCTACGTCGACGCCGGGTGCGACGTCATCTCGACGAACACATGGGCGATCCTCGCCGCCGCCGAGCTCGAGTCGGACGGGCTCGGAAGCCGCCTCGGCCTCTCCCACTGGCTCGACGCGGCGCGGCTCGGCGTCTCGCTCGCGCGTCGCGCGGTCGCCGAGGGCTCAGGTCCAGGCGTCGGCGCCGTCGCGTTCAGCGTGAACGGCGACGTCGACAGCGAGGAGCGGCTTGCGAGCCTGCGCTTGCTGGCGCGCGTGTTCGAGGAAGAGCCGCCGGATCTCGTGCTGCTCGAGACGATGTCGCTGATCCGCGAGGACTTCACCTTTCGCGCGGTCGAGATCGCAGTCGAGACGGGCCTGCCGGTCTGGCTCTCGTTCCGTCGCTGCCGTCACGGCGTGTGCGGTGTCTACGGCCAGCACTGGGGAGGCCCCGAAGGCGACCTCTTCGGACGCGCAGCCCGGCGCTTCGAGGAGCTGGGCGTCAAGGCGCTCCTCGTCAACTGCCTCCCGCCCGACCACGTGCACGGGATGCTCCCCTGGCTCCGCGACTTCACCGATCTCCCGCTCGGCGTCTATCCGAACCTCGGGTACTTCTCCGACTGGGGCTGGCGCTTCGACGACCGCATCGGCCCCGCCGAGTACGCCGAGCTGGCGGCCGGCTGGCGCGAGGAGGGCGCGCAGATCGTCGGGGGCTGCTGCGGAACGTCTCCCGCGCACCTCGCCGCAGTGCGGGCGAGGCTCGCCGGCACGACTGCAGGGAGGCCGCGCAGCGAGCCGCTTCCGGAGAGAAGTGCGCCGGGCCGGTTCGACGCGCGACCCTGGCTCGATCCCGACGGCCGGCGGCTGTATCCGCTCGGGCTCCCGGATCTCGGCTTCGACCCGGAGGTGTTCGTGCCGACCCTCGGGAGCCTGCTCGTCTGGAAACACCTCTTCCTGAGCGGCGCCGGCAAGGGCAAGCGTTGCCTCGACGTGGGCAGCGGCAGCGGGCTGCTCGCGATCCAGCTCGCGTTGAACGGCGCCGAGCACGTCCACGCGATCGACATCCAGCGGCAGGCCGTGGCGAACACGCTCGCGAACGCGTTCCGCAATGGCGTGGCCGATCGCGTGTCGGGCGCCGAGGTCGACCTCTACATGCTCGAGCCGGACGAGCGGTACGACCTCGTCGTCGCGAGCCTCTACCAGATGCCCGTCGACCCGTTCGGCCAGCCGAGCGGGCACCGGCCGCTCGACTACTGGGGCCGCAACCTCCTCGACCACCTCCTGCGCCTGCTCCCACAGCTGCTCGAGCCCGACGGCACGGCCCTGCTCATGCAGCTCTCCATCGTCAGCCAGCTGCAGACGGAGGAGCTCCTCGCGGAGCTCGGGTTGCGCTCGCGCGTACTGGACTTCGGGTTCTTCCCGTTCACGGCGGTCTTCGAGGAGAACCTCGAGCAGATCGAGCGCGTGGAGCAGCTCTCGGACGCGCACCACGTCCTCTTCGCCGACCAGCGGGTGCTCGTCGCCTACCTCCTCGAGCTCACGCGCGCCGACACCTGATGGCCGAGAGCGCCACCAGCCTGAGGCGTGGGCTCGCGATCCTCCTCGCTCTCGGGGACGGCGGGGAGCTCGGCGTCACGCGCATCGCGGAGCTCGTCGGGCGAGAGAAGAGCCAGGTCTCGCGCACGCTCCAGGTGCTCTCCGAGGACGGGCTCGTCGATCGCGACCCGGACACGCGGGCCTACCGCCTCGGCTGGCGGCTCTTCGCCCTCGCCGCCCGAGCTGGCGAGTCGCGGCTCGCCGAGTCCGCCCCCGGCAAGCTGCGGTCGCTCGTCGGTGCGCTCGGTGAGGGAGCGCATGTCTCGGTGCTCCGCGGAACCGACGTACTGACGGTGCTCTCCGAGGCACCGCCGCACGCGGTGCAGGCGGTGAACTGGGCCGGGCGGACCGTTCCGGCTGCCCGCACGTCGGCGGGCTACGCGCTGCTCGTCGACCACTCTCGGGACGAGCTGCGTGCGCTCTTCCCTCGGACGGCGCTGGGTCTTCTCGAGAAGCGGCTGGCAGCCACGCGCTCCAGCGGCTACGCCGTCGCCGACGAGGACTTCGAGCCCGGACTCGTCGCGGTCGCTGCGCCGGTGCGGGACTTCCGCGGCCGCGTCGTCGCCGCCCTGAACGTGTCGGCTCCGAAGTTCCGGTTCGCGCACCGCCTCGACGAGGCCGGCGCGCAGCTCGTCGACGCCGCGAGTGACCTGTCGGACGAGCTGGGCTGGAGCGAGGCACCGGCGAACTAGGCTCTCGCGAGATGACGGTCGAGGTCGTCTACACCGAGCGCCGGCGTGACCTCACCGAGGCTCGCTCGAGGAACTACGAACGCCTGCGCGAGCGGCTTGCGGACGCGTCGGGCGACACCATCGCCGTGTCGCACTACGAGGAGGTCGACGCGTCGCGGTTGGCGCGCGCGAGCACGATCGTCCTCTCGGGCTCGAGCGCTCCGTGGGCGGGTCGCGACGAGGGCGAGCTCGACCGGCTCGGCGAGGCCGTCCTCGCGTCGAACCGACCCGTGCTCGGGATCTGCGCCGGGATGCAGCTGCTGGCGCGCTTCGCGGGAGGGACGCTCGGCCCGGGGACGCGGCCGGAGCACGGATTCATGCCGGTCGACGTACTCGATGGCAGCGACCTCCTCCGCGACCTTCCGGCCCAGCCGGTCGTGTTCCACGATCACACCGACGAGATCACGTCGCTCCCCGACGGCTTCCGCGTCCTCGCCGCGAGCCCGGACTGCGCGGTGCAGGCGATCGCGGCACCCGAGAGACGCTGGTGGGGCACGCAGTTCCACCCGGAGGAGGCCAGCGCCGAGCATCCCGTGGGCCTGCGGGTGCTGCGCACGTTCTTCAAGCTCGCGAGCTAGCGCTTGCGCTGCGCGCGGCGGAGCGCGTCCAGCCGGCGCCGGTCCTGCTTCGTCGGCCGGCCGCCGCGATCCGCGCCGAGAGGACTGGCGAGCCGCCTCTCGAGGGCGCGTTGCTCGCGCGCGGCGACGGATTCGGGTGTCTCGTCGAACAGGCCTGCCGCAACCTCGGCCGACCCCCGCTTCTCGGCGAGGTCGGTAACGACGACCGTCCACTGCGTGAGACCGCGGCGGATCTCGAGCGTGTCCGCGACCCGCACCTCCTTCGCGGGCTTCACGCGTGTGCCATTCAGCTGCACGCGACCTCCGACCACCGCCTCCGCGGCTGCGCTCCGGGTCTTGAAGAACCGCGCCGCCCAGAGCCACTTGTCGATCCGCACGTGATCCATCCGGCCGGATGATCGCAGTCAGCGGGGCTGCGACCCGAGCTCGAACTAGTCCCAGCGCATGTGCAGGGAGGGCGGCTTGCGAAAGACGAGGCCGCGCGGTGCGCTCGGCTGCTCCGGGTCGAGCCGGAGATTCGGAAGGCGCTCCAGCAGACGCGTGACCGCGGTCGCCGCCTCCAGCCGCGCGAGGTGCATCCCGATACAGACGTGCGGCCCGTGGGCGAACGCGACGTGGTGGCGCGCGTTGTGGCGGCCCACGTCGAAGCGATCCGGGTCGGGGAAGAAGCGAGGGTCGCGGTTGGCACCCGCCAGCGACACTCTGACGAGCTCGCCGCGCCGGATCTGCGCGCCTGCGAGCGAGACGTCGCGCGTCGCGTAGCGATCGACGACCGCCGCGGCCGGCTCGAGCCGCAGCGACTCCTCGACGGCGTTCGCCACGAGCGCCGGGTCGGCTCGAAGGAGCGCGAGCTCGGCCGGGCTCGACAGAAGGTGGAAGACGACGTTCGCGATCATCCCCTCGGTCGTCTCGATCCCGCCGAAGAGGAGGACGCCGACGTTCGAGGCGACCTCGTCGCGCGTCAGGCCGCCGGCGTCGCTCGCCGCCGCCGCGACGAGACAGGAGCCAGGGTCGCGCGCGAGCGAAGGCTCCACGCTTGCGCGCAGCGCGGCGAACGCCTCGTGCCCCGAGCTCGGAGCGGGCTTGCCGGCGGTGATCTCGGTGACGGCCTCGACGATGCGGTCGTACCAGTCGAGCACCCTGCCGGCGTCCGCGTCCTCGAGCCCCAGCATCCGCCCCACCACCGACACTGCGAGCGGTCCGGCGAGTCTTCGCCGGAGCTCCGCCCGCCCGGCGGGCTCGATCTCGTCGAGCAGCCGGACCGTCTCGTCCTCGACGAACGCCGTGAAACGCTCGCGCACGGCGTCGAGCCGGAACGGGCGCGCAAACGGGTCGCGGTGCCTCGCGTGCTCGACGCCGTCGCGGGTGAGCATGCTCGGGCCGACGACCTGCCCGGTCGAGAATCGCGGATCGTCGACCGTGTACGTCTCGGGATCGCGCATGACCTCGAGCGCGAGAGCGCGCCGGGTGACGAGCCAACCGTCGAGTGCGGGGAGCCAGCTCACCGGCTCCTCCTCGCACAGGCGTGCGAGCAGCGGGTGCGGATCGCGCTCGAGCACCCCGAGCGTCGCCTCGCTCCCGATCGGGAACGAGCCGGCGCGATCGTGCGCCGCCACCCCGTTCAGTCGCCGGGCGAGGCGGCGAACATCGGCTGCTGCACCACGTCGTCGCCCGGCGGGATCCGGCGGACCCCGAGCAGCCGGTCGACGACCATGTTCTGGAAGCGATGCACCGGCTCCTCGAAGCGGTAACACATGCGCCCGCCCGTGTAGGTCGGATCGGCGACGCCCTCCTGCACGCGCTCCACGATCTCGATGTCCTCGCGGTTGACACTGTCCCAGAACCCGAGCAGCGCGTCGATCTCCGCGTCGAGAGCGTCTCCGGCCGCGGCGGTCGACTCCTCGTGCGCGAGGAGGTACGCGGTCTCGCGCGTGAATCCCTCCGCGGTCGGCCTCGGCAGCAGCACGAAGGTGTGGTTCGGAAGGACGTTGAGTGCGACGTTCGGGAACACCCAGGCGAAGCGCGCGCTCACCGCGTCGGACTCGTCCAGCCCCGAGATCGGCGGGAGCCCCGCCCAGCCGCCCGCGTCCGCGTTCTCCGCGATCGGCGACGTGCAGAACCCGACGTACAGGCCTGTCCCCTGCCAGCGGTGGTGCGCCTTCATCGGGGAGACCTTCACGAGGCCGGGATGCACCCAGGGCAGGTGGTAGTACTCCATGAAGTTCTCGGCGACGAGCTTCCAGTTCGCCGCGATGTCGTACTCGACGCGCCGCAGGAGCCGCTGCTCGTGGAGCCGATACCCGGCGAGGCGCTCGGGTAGATCGCCGAGCTCGTCCCGGAGCGCCGGCGCGTCCTCGTCCAGGCAGACGAAGACGAGCACACCCCACTCCTCGACGCGCGCCGGGTACAGCCCGTAGTCGGCCTTGTCGAACGCCTTCACCCCGGACATGTCGAACGCGGCCTCGGCCTCCTCGGGGATGCCGGCCTCGGGCGTGAAGAGAGGCGTGCCGAGCAGCTTTCCGTCGAGGTCGTACGCCCAGGCGTGGTACGGGCACTGGAAGAAGCGCTCGACCCGGCCGTGCTGCTCCAGGCACAAGCGCGTGCCCCGGTGCCGGCACACGTTGTGGTGCGCGCGCAGCTCGCCGTCCCGCGTCCGACACACGATCAGTGAGCGGCCCGCCACCTCGACGACGACGAAGCTCCCCGGCTCCGCGAGCTCGTCGGCGACGCAGACCGGGGTCCACGACCGCTCGAAGACCCGCTCGCGCTCGAGCGCGTGGAAGTCGGGCGACGTGTACGCATCCGGGACGAGCGTCGAGGCGCGGTCGACCGGCAATCGCGTGGCGGCGTACGTCTCCTCCCGCGACAACGCTTCGCGCGAAAGTGGGCGGGCGGGGTTGGAGGCTTCGATCACACCTTTACTTTCGCAGGTTGCCCCGCCATAGGCACCGTGATATATCAGCGGCACCTACTCGATCGGAGGGCACGTATGCGTTACCCGAAGGAGGAGATCGAGAACTATCGGCAGACCGCCGGCGAGCTCGAGAACGAGCTCATCGACGAGTACAAGGCCGGGGAGATGTCGCGCGCTGACCTGTTCCGGCGCGGCTCGGTGCTCGGCGTGTCCCTGCCGATGCTCGGTCTCATTTCCGGCGTTCCCCTTGCCGCTGCGGCACCGGCCGTACCGAGCCGCGCGAGCGCAGGAACGCTCCGCATCGGCCACATCGGCGTCGACGGCTCCCTCGAGCCGCCGCTGCTCCAGTCCCTCGGCGCGCTGGGCGTATCGCACCTCGCCGGCGAGCAGCTGCTGTACGCCGACAAGAACGCGGTCCTGCGGCCTCGGCTCGCCACCAAGTGGACGCCGACACGAGGCGCCCGGTCGTGGACGTTCAACCTGCGCAGGAACGTCCGCTTCCACAACGGCCAGCAGATGACGGCGGACGACGTCGTCGCCACCTTCAAGATCCTGCAGTCGGCGAACTCGCAGGCCCAGCAGGCGTACAAGGGAATCCTGCGGCGCGTCCGGAAGATCGACAACTACACGGTCGCGTTCGACATGGTGAGCCCGAACGGCCTCTTCCCGTACCTCCTCGGCCAGATGGTGTACCAGGCGGTGATCCTCCCGAAGAGCTATCGCCTGCCGTCCGACATCACGAAGCCGGGCGAGTGGACGAGCAAGATGAACGGCACCGGTCCGTTCCGGCTCAAGGAGAACCGCGGGGCCGCCGGATTCACGTTCGAGGCGAACAGGCAGTACTGGGGCGGGAGGCCGTCGCTCGACACGATCGTCCTCCAGATCCTCGACGATCAAGCGCGTGTCACCGGTCTGCAGAGCGGTCAGATCGACCTCGCGACGCAGATCACCTACCAGGGCGCACAGCAGCTTCAGAGCGGGTCGAAGGTGCTCCCGCTCCGCGCATCGAACCACCGCTACCTGAACATGAACGTCACGAAGGAGCCCTTCAACGACCCGCGCGTGCGCCAGGCATTCGCGCTCGCGCTGAACCGGCCGAGCGTGACGCAGGGCCTGTGGGGCAAGTACGGCGAGATCGGGAACGACAGCCCGCTCTGGCCGGGCTATCCCTACACGAGCAAGGCCGTTCCCCAGCGCCGGCAGCAGCTCGCCCAGGCGAGAGCACTGCTCAGAGCGGCCGGTAAGGAGAACCTCAGCGTCGAGCTGACCTGCTACCGCTCGTTCGAGATGCCCGACTACGCCCAGCGCGTGGCGCAGGCGCTCAAGCAGATCGGCGTCAACTGCACCGTGAAGGTGTTCACGGGCGCGCAGTACTTCGACGGCGTCAGCTTCGGTGCCCCGGGCAAGCTGGCTCCGTGGCTCGACACCGACTTCGGCATCGTCGACTACGGCGGCCGGCCGGTGCCGATCACGTTCTTCAACGCGGCGCTTCGCAAGGGCGGTGTCTGGAACGCCGCGCGGTACGCGAGCCCGCAGTTCGAGAAGCTCGTGAACCAGTTCTACGCCGCGCCGAACCTCTCCAGTCAGCGGAAGTCCGCGGCGGCGATCCAGACGCTGCTGCTCAAGGACACGCCGGCGATCTACGCGTACTTCTACAACTTCATCGCGGCTTCCTCGCGAAAGGTGACGGGGTACGTGCCGGACAGCATGGGCGTCATCGACCTCCGCAGGACGAGGATCAGCTAGCACGAAGACTCGGGCCGGGGCGGTTGCTGCCGCCCCGGCCTCCTTCGAGACGACCACCGAGAGGCTGTGCTCCGCTACACGCTCAACCGGATCGCGCTCGGGATCGTCTCGATTCTCATCCTGAGCATGATCGTGTTCGCGGCCGCTCAGGTGCTGCCGGGAAACCCCGGCCGGCTCGTTCTCGGGCGGGAGGCCACGGCCGAGGCCGTCGAGCAGTTCAACGAGGCGCTCGGCTACAACGACCCGCTCGTCGTGCGCTACCTCGACTGGCTGAGCGGAGCCGTGCGCGGTGACTTCGGCTCCAACTACTCGGACGGGCGGGCGGTCACGGACGACCTCGTCCCGGCGCTGCAGCGCTCGGCGTTCCTGACGCTCTACGCCTTCTTTCTCTGTGTTCCGATCAGCATCCTCGCGGGGGTGGTCGCCGCCGTGAGGCGCGGCAGGCCGACGGACAGGCTGATCACCATTTCGGGCCTCTCGCTGGCAGTCATTCCGGAGTTCGTGGTCGGGGCGATTCTCGTCGCGGTCTTCGGCCCGGCCCTCCTCGGCTGGTTCCCGGGAATCGCAGGCGCGCTGATCGACGCGTCGTTCCAGACGAAGCTCGACTCGCTGTTCCTGCCCGCGCTCGCACTGGCGCTGATCCTCTTCGGGTACATCGCGCGCATCACCCGCGCCGGGACGATCGAGGCGCTGAACGCGGACTACACGCGGACGGCGACGCTCAAGGGACTGCCTCGGCGAACCGTGTTGGGGCGTCATGTCGTCCGGAACGGCCTGCTTCCCACCATCGCCGTCGTATCGACCCAGGTCGGGTACCTGTTCGGGGGAATCGTCGCGATCGAGAAGCTCTTCGGCTATCCGGGTGTCGGCCTGCTGACGCTCACGTCCGCCCAGATCAAGAACTTCCCGATGCTCCTCGCCTGTGTGCTCGTGATCGGCGTCGTGTACTTCATCGCCACGCTGATCGGCGATCTCGTCACCGCCGCACTCAACCCGCGCGTCAGGCTCTCGACCGCGCGATGAGCCGCCTCGAGGACAACGTGCCGACGATCCCGGTGCTCGTCGACGGGCCGCCCGCCGGGCAGACGCTCCTCCATCTCGACAGCCCCTCGCGCGTCCGGCGCGAGACGCTGCGCCAGGTCCTCCGTTCGAAGACTTTCATCCTCGGCACGCTGATGACCCTGGTCTGGCTGGCGTGCGCGCTCTTCGGCTACTGGATCGCGCCGTACGACCCGATCGACGAGTCGTTCGCGCCGAGCTACGAGCCGCCGACCTGGGGCCACCCGATGGGGCTCGATCGAAACGGCCGCGACGTGTTCTCCCGCGTGATCGTCGGCGCCCGCAGCGTGATCGTCGTCGCGCCGGCCGCAATGGCACTCGGCGTGATCATGGGCTCGATGCTCGGACTCGTCATGGGGTACTTCGGCAAGTGGGTCGACAACGTCATCGGCCGGATCCTCGACGCCGTGCTCGCAATCCCGCTGATCGTGCTCGCGATCCTCATCCTCACCGCTCTCTCCGCCGGCCAGGAGGGGATCAACGTCACGTCCTGGCAGCTGATCGTCGTGATCGGGATCGCGTTCACGCCGCCCGTGTCGCGCACCGTGCGCTCCGCCGTGCTCGCCGAGCGTGACCTCGACTACGTGCAGGCCGCGAAGCTCCGGGGCGAGCGCGCGCCGTACATCATGTTCGCCGAGATCCTCCCGAACGTGAGCGGGCCGATCGTCGTCGAGGCAACGGTGCGGCTCGGGTATGCGGTCTTCACGGTCGCGACGCTCGCGTTCCTGAGCTACGGACCGCAGCCTCCGTCGCCAGACTGGGGCCTGCAGATCGCCGAGCAGTACTCGGACATCTCGCTCGCCTGGTGGGCGACGATCTTCCCCGCTCTCGCGATCGCGTCCCTCGTCGTCGCCATCAACCTCATGGCGGACACCGTCCAGCAGGTGGTCGAGGAGTGACGGACGAGAGAGCTCCGGCCCTCGAGGTTCGCGACCTCGAGATCGTCTACCGCGTCCGCGGTCGCGACCGCGAGGTCGTCCGCGGGGTCTCGTTCACCGTCGGCCAGCAGCGCAGCTACGGGCTCGTCGGCGAGTCGGGCTGCGGGAAGTCGACGCTGGCGCACGCCGTCGTTCGGTACCTTCCGCGCAACGGCCGCGTCACCGGCGGCTCGCTGACCGTCGACGGCCGCGACGTCGTGGGACTGCGCGGCGAGTCTCTGCGCGGCTACCACCGCGACGTCGTCTCGATGGTCTACCAGAATCCCGGCAGCGCCTTGAATCCGACGATTCGCGTCGGCAAGCAGGTGCGTGAGGTGTTCGAGCTCCGCGGCACGAAGAGCAGAGATGCGCAGGAGCGGGCGATCGCGGCGCTCCGCGAGGTGCGCATCGCGGACCCGGAGAGCGTGCTGCGGCGCTACCCGCACCAGCTCTCGGGCGGCATGCAGCAGCGCGTCGTCATCGCGATGGCGCTCGCGACCGACCCGAGCCTGCTCATCCTCGACGAGCCGACGACCGGGCTCGACGCGACGGTCGAAGCGGAGGTCATCGACCTCATCGCCGAGCTGCAGGAGCGGCACTCGACCGCCGTCCTCTTCATCAGCCACAACCTCGCCCTCATCCGCAAGACCTGCCAGGACGTGGGCGTGCTGTATGCCGGCGAGCTCGTCGAGCAAGGGCCGACCGAGGAGATCCTGCACAACCCACGCCATCCGTACACGGTCGGTCTGCTGCGCTGCATCCCGCGCGGCGGCCTCGGGAAGTCGGGTGGCAAGCTCGACACCATCCGAGGATTTCTCCCGGCGATCGGCGAGCACCTTCCCGGCTGCGTCTACGTCCACCGCTGCGCGCTCGCGCAGGAGATCTGCGCAGTGGAGAAGCCGGCCGACGCGGCCGTCGGTCCGGGGCACCAGAGCCGCTGTCACTTCCACGAGCTGGCGCAGCAGCTTCCCCGCGACACGACCGGCGTGCTAGACGCCGCCCGTGGCGTCGACCGCACGGCGACACCGCTGCTCAAGGTCGACGACCTCACGAAGACGTTCAAGCAGGACGGCCACGAGATCAAGGCGCTCGTCGGAGTGTCCGCCGCGCTCTGGCCGGGCGAGACGCTCGGCCTCGTCGGCGAGTCGGGCAGCGGCAAGACGACCTTCGCCCGCACGCTCCTCGGCATCGTCGAGCCGACGTCCGGCACCGTCGAGATCGACGGTCGCGCGATGCCGCCGAACCTCGGGTCGCGCTCCTCCGATGACGTCGCGGCCCTGCAGATCGTCTTCCAGAATCCCGACTCCGCGCTGAACCGTCGGCACACCGTGCGGCGGATGCTCAAGCGCACGCTCGGGAAGCTGGCCGACATCTCCGGTCGCGCGGCCGAGAAGCGCTCGGAGGAGCTCGTCGAGGCGGTGCGGCTGCCCGAGCGCGCGCTGTCGTCGCGGCCGACCGGGCTCTCGGGCGGGCAGAAGCAGCGGGTGGCAATCGCGCGCGCGTTCGCGGGCGAGCCCCGGCTCGTGGTGTGCGACGAGCCGACCTCCGCGCTCGACGTCTCGGTGCAGGCGGCGATCCTCAACCTGCTCGTCGACCTGCAGGCATCGCAGGGGACGAGCTACGTCTTCATCAGTCACGACCTCGGCGTGGTGCGCTACCTCTCGGACCGGATCGCGGTTCTCTACCTCGGCCGACTCATGGAGCTCGGCCCCGCCGAGACGGTGTTCGCTCCTCCGCACCACCCCTACACCGAGGCGCTGCTTTCCGCAGTGCCGACGATCGAGGGCGAGCAGCGACAGCGCATCGACCTGGAGGGAGACATCCCGTCGGCCGCGGATCCGCCGTCCGGCTGCGTCTTCCACACGCGCTGCCCGCGGTTCCTCGGCTCGATCTGCGTCGAGGAGGAGCCTCCGCTCGCCGAGGTCGAGCCCGAGCACTTCATGCGCTGCCACATCCCGGTCGAGGAGCTTCGCCAACTGCAGGCGTCTGCACCTCCGGCGCGCGTCGAGCCCGTCGAGGTGTGACCGCCCAGTCGCGCCCACGCGACGCGATCGTCGTCGGTGCGGGCATCGCGGGGCTCGCGGCGGCGTGGTACCTGCGCGACCGCGACGTCCTCGTCCTCGAGGCGGAGCCGCGGGTCGGCGGGCGGATCCGCTCCGAGCCGCGAGACCCGTACTGGTTGAACCTCGGCGCGCACGTCTTCTCAGGGCCTGGCTCGGAGACCTGGCGCCTGGCCGAGGAGGTCGGCGTCGAACTCGCGCGCGTGCCGGGCGAGCTCGTCGCGGTCGAGCTCAACGGGCGGATCGTGTCGGGCGGCCGCCCGGAGCTCTATCCCTTCCGGCTGCCTCTCTCCCTCCGTGATCGTGTCGCGCTCGTTCGGGCGGGACTGCGGCTCAAGCGCGCCGTCGCCGGGTACGAGCGCGCGTCCGAGCCACGAGCCGACGACACGCATGAGGAGATCAGGCGGCGCGTGCTCGCCTACGGCGACGACCGCACGTTCGCCGACTGGCTCGGGCCGCTCTCGGGCGATGCCGCCGCGCTCTTCCGCGCGACGGTCACGCGGTCGACGGCGGAGATGGACGAGATCGCGTTCGGGCACGGCGCGGGATACTTCTCGCTCGTCTGGAGCGCGGGCAAGGGCCTCTCCTACAACGTCGTCGGCGGCGCGGGCACGCTCGTCGAGGGGATCGCCGACGCGCTCGGTCAGCGCGTGCGGGTCGGCGCGGGGGTACACGAGATCTCGACGGACGGCGAGGCCGTGCGCGTCCGCTACACCGAGGACGGCGTCGAGCGCGTCGAGCTCGCGCGCGAGGTCGTCGTTGCCACCAAGGCCTTCGACGCCGCGCGCATCGCGGGCGACCTTCCGGACGAGACGCGTCGCGCGCTCGAGGCGATCCCGTACGGCCCGACGGTCGTGATGGCGATCGGCACGGGCGAGACAGGCCCGATGCCGTGGGACGGGCTGTACGCACTCGCGACACCCAAACGCGCGTTCAGCATGCTCTTCAACGTCGCGAACGTGTTACGGCCGCGGTCGGCCGACCGGCAGCCGGGAGGCAGCCTCATGGTCTACCGCTCCGGCCACGGCGGGCTCGAGCTCATGCAGCGGTCGGACGCCGAGATCGAGCGCGCGTTTCTCGACGACCTTGCCGCGATCTTCCCGGAAGCGCGCGGCATCGTCACGGAGACGCAGCTGCTGCGCCTGCCGCGGATGCTCCCGTACGCCGCTCCAGGTCGAGCAGCGCTCCAGCCCGCGCTCGACCGCCCGCTCGGCCGGATCCATCTCGCCGGCGACTACCTCGGAGGCGTCTACGCGGAGACGGCGATCGCGACCGGGCACGCGGCCGCACGCGCGATCCGGGGGTCTGCGCGCGAGCTCGTCGCGTCGTGAAGGTCACCGTCGTCGGGAGCGGCGTCGTCGGCCTCGCCTGCGCCTGGGAGCTTCAGCGCGGTGGAGCCGAGGTGACCGTGCTCGAGCGCGGGGCGATCGGCGGCGGAGCCTCGCTCGGCAACACAGGCTGGGTCGTTCCGAGCATGACCTCCCCGCTTCCGGCACCCGGCATGGTGCGCGAGGGCATCCGCCAGCTCGTCACGCGCGGCGACGCGTTCGTGCTCCGGCCGTCGCTCGATCCGAGCTTCGTGCGCTGGCTGTGGCGCTTCTGGCAGAGCTCGACGCCGGCGAGCTTCGACGCCGGCATCAAGGCGCTGCTCGCGCTCAACCGGCGCACGCTCGAGCTGTTCGACGCGTATCGCGACGCGGGCCTCGACTTCGAGATGGTCGAGAGCGGCCTGCTCGTCGTCGCGCGCACGCAAGCGGGGCTCGACCACTACCGCCACATCTTCAGGCGGCTGCGTACGCTCGGCTACGAGGGCAGCGAGCCCGTCGAGCTCGACGGGGCGGCGGTGGCGGAGCTCGAGCCGGCCGTCGACCGCTCCAACGTCGCCGCCGGATTGCACGCGCGCGTCGACCGCTACGTCCGTCCCGAGACGCTGACGGGGGCGCTGGCCGACCGGCTCCGCGAGGACGGCGTCGAGGTGGCGGAGCGCACCGGGGTGAGCGCGCTTCGTCGCGCGGACAGCGGCTGGACGATCGTCACCGCCGAGGGAGACCGACGTGCGGATGCCGTCGTGGTCGCCGCGGGCCTGGCCGCGTCGACGCTCCTCCGGCCGCTCGGCATGCGGCTCGCGATGCAGCCGGCCCGCGGCTACAGCGTGACCGTGTCGGGCGAGGGGACGCCTCCGCGCCACGCTCTCTACCTCGCCGAGGCGAAGATCGGCCTGAGCCCCTACGAGGGTGGTGTGCGTGTCGCGGGCGTGTTCGAGCTCGGCGCGTCCCGCGTGGAGGCGCCTCCCGACGCCGGCGCACGTCTCCTCGCGGCCGCTCGTCCCTACCTGGCGGGCTGGCGCCCGGACACGAACGCGTCGCCGAGCACCTGGGCGGGCCTGCGGCCAGCCACCGCCGACGGTCTCCCCCTCATCGGCGCAATCCCTAGCCACGAGGGGCTCTTCGTCGCCACCGGGCACGGCATGCTCGGCGTGACGCTCGCCCCGGCAACCGCAGCGCTGCTGGCCCCGCTCGTGCTCGAGGGCCACGCGCCGCCCGAGCTCCGTCCGTTCGCCCCGGAGAGGCGCTGACCGCGACGGCGGCCGAAAACCGTCGTATATTCACCGTATATCAGGGAGTCGAGGCGGCGATGACGACGACACCGTTGAAAGTGCACCAGCCCAAGGCGGCGGAGGCCCAGTCGCTTTCGGATCGCGCCTACTACGCGATCAGGGAGCTCATCGTCACGCTGGAGCTCGCGCCGGGCTCGATCGTCAGCGAGCGCGAACTACAAGACCGCTTGGACGTCGGCCGGACGCCCGTCCGCGAGGCGCTGCAGCGGCTGGAGAGCGAGCGCCTCGTCGAGGTCTACCCGCGCAGAGGCATCTTCGTCTCGAACGTGAACGTCCTCGACCTCGCCGTCCTCTCCGAGGTGCGCGTGACGCTCGAGGGCTTCGGTGCCCGCCTCGCCGCCGAGCGGGCAACGGTGGCCGACCGCGAGGAGACCGCCGCGCTCATCGCGGAGGTGCGCGCACTCAACTCCACGCTCGACCAACGGCTCCTCATCGACGTCGACCAGCGCATTCACCGCCACGTCTACGGCTGCACCCACAACCCGTTCCTCGAGGCCACGCTCGACGGCTACTACGTCTTGACGCTGCGGATCTGGTTCCTCGTGCTCGAGCGTGTGCAGCGGCTGGACGACGCGGTGAAGGAGCATCTCGAGCTGCTCGAGGCAGTCCGGGACGGGGACGCGCTGCGCGCCGAGGACGTGATGCGCCGGCACGTCGCGGGGTTCGAGGCCGCCATCAGACGCGTTCTCTGACTCTGGTATATGACTGATATATGATCGCCGCGTGAGCACCCTCCCCGCAAGCGCGCGCGCCGTCGTGGTCGGTGCCGGGATCGTCGGCTCGAGCCTCGCCCACCACCTCGCGTGCCTCGGTTGGCGCGACCTCCTCCTGATCGAGAAGGGCCCGTTGCCGAACCCGGGCGGCTCCACCGGGCACGCGTCCAACTTCATCTTCCCCGTCGACCACTCGAAAGAAATGACCGCGCTGACGGCGAACAGCGTGCAGCAGTACAAGAAGCTCGGCGTCTTCACCGAGTCCGGGGGGATCGAGGTGGCGCGGACCGAGGAGCGCATGCAGGAGCTGCAGCGGCGCATGGCCTCCGCGAGGGCGTGGGGCGTCGAGCCCGTCTCGCTCGTCACACCCGAAGAGATCAAGGAGCTCGTGCCCTACATCGACGAGTCCGTGATCATCGGCGGCTTCCACTCCCCGACGGTCGGCGTCGTCGACTCGCTGCAAGCGGGAACGCTCATGCGCGACCAGGCGGTCGAGCTGGGCGCGCTCGAGGTGCGCGCGCTCGTCGAGGTGACGGGCATCGAGACCGAGGGCGGACGCGTGACGGGGATACGCACCACGGACGGCGACGTCGAGACAGGCGTCCTCGTCATCGCCTGCGGCGTCTGGAGCCCGAAGCTCGCGCGCATGGCCGGCGCCTGCATCCCGCTCACCCCGGCCGTGCACCAGATGATCGACATCGGCCCGGTTCCGCGGTTCGAGAGCACCACGCGTGCGATCGAGTACCCGATCGTCCGCGACATGGACACGAACATGTACGAGCGCCAGGACGGAACGTCGCTCGAGATCGGCTCGTATGCACACCGGCCGATCCTGTACGACCCCGAGGACCTGCCGTCCGTCGAGGAGGCCGCGCTCTCGCCGACCGAGTTCCCGTTCACGCAGGAGGACTTCGCGCCCCAGCTCGAGCACGCCCTCGAGCTCATGCCGGAGATCGTGGGCGACGAGAGCGTCGGCATCAAGTACGCGATCAACGGGATCCTCTCCCTGACGCCCGACGGGATGCCGATCCTCGGCGAGACGCCCGAGGTGCAGGGGCTGTGGTCGGCCGCCGCCGTGTGGGTGAAGGAAGGGCCGGGAGTCGGAAAGTCGCTCGCGGAGTGGATGGTGCACGGCGAGTCCGAGATCGACCTCCACTCCTCCGATGTCGCGCGCTTCCACGACCACCATCAGACGTCGGCGCACGTCAAGGCCCGCACCGCGGAGGGCTTCAACAAGACCTACGGCATCGTCCATCCGCTCGAGCAGTGGGACTCGAACCGCGGGGTACGGCTGTCGCCGTTCCACGCTCGCGAGCACGAGCTCGACGCCGTCTTCTTCGAGGCGGCCGGCTGGGAGCGGCCGCAGTGGTACGAGTCGAACGCGCCGCTTCTCGAGGAGTTCGGCGATCGGGTCGGGCGGCGCGAGGCGGAGTGGGACACTCGCTGGTGGTCGCCGATCATCAACGCCGAGCACCTCGCGATGCGCGAGAGAGCTGGGATCTTCGACCTCTCCGCGTTCGCCATCTTCGACGTGCTCGGTCCCGGGGCGCTCGACGTGCTGCAGCACATCTCGATGCGACAGGTCGACGTGCCGGTCGGGCGCGTCGTCTACACCCCGTGGCTGTCGCAGGGCGGCGGCTTCAAGTCCGACCTCACGATCATGCGGCTCGGAGACGAGACCTTCCGCGTCGTGACGGGCGGCGCGCACGGGATGGCGGATCGCAAGTGGCTGCGTGACCACCTTCCTGCGGACGGGGCCGGCCCGGCCGCGCAGGTCGTCGATTTGACGTCGGCCTGGTGCACGCTCGGCATCTGGGGGCCGCGGGCGCGAGACATCCTCGCCTCCGTCACGTCCGACGACGTTTCGCACGAGGGCTTCCCGTTCGGCACCTGCCGCACGGTCGAGGTGGGGCCGTTGCGCGTCCTCGCCTCACGGATCTCCTACGTCGGCGACCTCGGCTGGGAGCTGTACGTGCCGATCGAGCAGGGTGCGCGGCTCTGGGACATCGTCTGGGAGGCCTCGCGTCCGCATGGAGCCGTCCCCGCCGGGATCGGCGTCTACGGCACGACCGGCCGGCTCGAGAAGAGCTACCGCGCGTACGGCACGGAGCTCGAGTCCGAGTACTCGGTCGTCGAGGCCGGGATGACGACGCCCAAGGTCAAGGAGGCGGACTTCGTCGGCAAGGAGGCATACGTCAGTGCCCGCGACGAGGAGCCGGTGACGGTGCTCTGCACGCTCACTGTCGACGACCACACCTCGTCGAACGGCACCGCGCGGTATCCGATGGGTCGCGAGCCCGTCTTGTCGGTGGCCGGTGAGCCGCTCGTCGACGCGAAGGGGCGGCGCTCGTACGTCACCAGCGCAGGTGCCGGGCCGTCTGTCGGCAAGCACATCCTGATGGCGTACCTCCCACCCGAGCGGGCCGTGGCAGGCGAGAAACTCACGGTCGAGTACATGGGCGACCGCTATCCCGTCACCGTCGAGGTCGCGGGGTCGACCCCGCTCTTCGATCCGGAGAACACGCGGATCCGCTCGTGAACGTCCTGGTCTGCGTCAAGCGCGTCCCGATGACCGGCGGCAAGATCGTGGTCACGCCCGACGAGCAGGCGATCGCGACCCAGCACCTCGGCTTCACGATCAGCCCACACGAGGAGTGCGGGGTCGAGGAGGCAGTGCGGCTCGTCGAGACGCACGGCGGCGAGTCCGTGGTACTCACGCTCGGGCCGCCCGAGGCCGAGGAGCAGCTCCGCGACGCGATGGCGCTCGGCATCGACCGCGCGGTCCATCTCGTCATCGGCGACGAGGAGTTTGATCCGCAGGCGACAGCGGCCGCGATCCTCGAGGCGATCGAAACCGAGCGCGCCGGAGGAACCGAGTTCGACCTCATCGTCTTCGGCAACGAGTCGGCCGACTCGGGTGGGTACCAGGTCGGCATCCGCATCGCGCACGCCCTCGGCCGCCCGATCGCGACCGGGCTCAAGGGCGTCCTGGTCGACGGGGGACGCGTCCGCTGCGAGCAGGACGTCCCCGGCGGGCGCGACGTCTTCGACCTGCCGTTGCCGGCGGTCGTCACCGTCAAGGAGGGGCTCAACTTCCCGCGCTATCCGTCAGTGCCGGGCCGGATGCGCGCGCAGAAGAAGCCGGTCGCAGCAAGCTCTCCCACCGTCCCGCCGGCGAAGCTGGAGAAGCTCCGTCTCGTCACGCCCGCCGGCGAGCGCAAGCAGGCCGAGAT
Source organism: Gaiellaceae bacterium (assembly GCA_035630135.1). GTDB lineage: Bacteria > Actinomycetota > Thermoleophilia > Gaiellales > Gaiellaceae > GMQP-bins7. The sequence continues at coordinate 3,810 of DASQLF010000035.1, read as the reverse complement.
CCTCGGTCACGGCCCTGACGCGGCGCCGCGCGTCGTCGAGGTGCTCCAGCGGATCGGGATCGCGTAGATGACGGTGCTCGTCGTCCTGGAGCGAACGCCGGAGGGCATCGATGAGCTCTCGCTGCAAGCGCTCGCCTTCGCCAGGGGTCTCGCATCCGGCGGCGACCTCCACGCGCTCACCGTCACGACCCCGAGTGACGCAGTGTCACAAGGGGTCTCGGTCCCGTCCTTCCACGTCGCCGAGCACGAGGTCTTCGGCTCGTATGCGCCGGCGGCAATCGCGCAGGCGACCGTCGAGCTCGCCGGGCGACTGCAGCCCGGCGCGATCGTGGCCGCGGGGAACGAGCGCGGGAACGAGGTGATGGCGCACGTCGCCGCGCGACTCGACCAGCCGTTCGCCGCGAACTGCATCGAGGCTACCGCCGGAGAGCCGGTCCGGGTGACACGACTCCGCTGGGGTGGGAGCCTGCTCGAGGAAGCCGCCGTCCACGGGTCGCCTGCACTCCTCACCGTCGCGCCGCACGTCGTCGCGGCCGAGGCAGCCGCGGACGCGCCGGAGTTCGAGCGCTTCACGCCGACGCTCTCGGACGCCGACCAGGTCATGCGTGTCACCGACCGTGCGCAAGCCTTCACGAACGGCGGCGTGTCGCTCGCCGAGGCCAAGGTGGTCGTCTCCTCGGGTCGCGGCGCCGGCTCGCCGGAAGGCTTCGAAATCATCGAGGAGCTCGCCGGGCTGCTCGGGGGCGCCGTCGGCTGCTCGCGCGCGGTGACGATGGCGGGCTGGCGGCCGCACACCGACCAGGTCGGCCAGACGGGCACGAAGATCGCGCCTGACCTCTACATCGCGTGCGGCATCTCCGGCGCGACGCAGCACATGGCCGGATGCAAGGGCGCGAAGGCGATCCTCGCGGTGAACACCGATCCCGACGCGCCGATCCTGGCGAGCGCCGACTACGCGGTCATCGGCGACCTGCATGAGGTCGTGCCCGCGATCTCCGCCGAGCTGCGCAAGGCGCGGGGCTCCTAGCCGGATGCCGAGTGCGACGCTGCTCTCGGCCGTTGCGCTCGCCGTGGTCGCCACCGTCGCGCTCGTTCTCTTCTCGCGACGCGCACTCCTGCTGTACCGCCTCGTCCGCATGGGCGCGCCGCTCGAACGCTTCGACGAGCTGCCCAAGCGCGTGGAGAACGAGGTCGTCGTCGTGCTCGGGCAGAAGAAGCTGCTGCAGCGCCTCGTACCGGGCCTCGTGCACGCGTTCATCTTCTGGGGCTTCGTCGTCCTCTTTCCCACGATCGTCATCGCCACGATCTACACCCTCGACCCCGAGCCGCCTCTGCCCGAGGGATCGCCGCTGGCGTGGCTCGAGCGCCAGGGCTGGTTCGCGCTCATGGTGGACGTGTTCGCGAGCCTGGTGCTCGTCGGCGTCGCCGCGGCGTTCTTCATCCGCAAGGTCCAGCGGCCAAAGCGGTTCGAGGGAAGCCACCTGCGCGAGGCAGACCTCATTCTCGCGCTGATCGCGGGCATCGTCTCGACGCTGCTCCTCTGGCACGCGACGCAGATCGCGCTCGGCCTGAACGAGTGGCCGGCGGACTGGTCACCCGTATCGGACGCGCTGTCTCAGCTGTTCTCCGGCGGCACTGGCACCGAGGTGCTCGAACGCGTCTTCGTCTGGGCGCACGTGCTCATCATCCTGAGCTTTCTCGTCTACCTCCCCTACTCGAAGCATCTCCACATCGCGACGGCCGGCCCCAACGTCTTCTTCGGGCGCACACGACCGCCGGGACGACTCGAGCCCCTGCGCTTCGAAGGCGAGGACGACGAGCTGCGCTTCGGCGCCGGCACCGTCGCGGACATCACGTGGAAGGGGATTCTCGACACGATGTCCTGCACGGAGTGCGGGCGCTGCCAGGACGTCTGCCCCGCCTACGCGACGGGCAAGAAGCTCTCGCCGAAGCTCCTGATCATGGATCTCCGCGACCACGTCTTCGCGGAGGGGCCGAAGGTGCTCGCCGGCGACGGCTTCCAGCCGACGGCGCTCGTGCCCAACGCCGTGCTGGACGAGGTGATCTGGGACTGCGTGACCTGCGGCGCCTGCGTCCGCGAGTGCCCGGTCGCGATCGAGCACGTCGATCACATCGTCGATCTGCGCCGCCACCTCGTCATGGTCGAGTCGCGCTTTCCGGCCGAGTCGGAGCCGATGCTGCGGGACATCGAGCGCAGCTCGAATCCCTGGGGCAAACCGCAGGGAGAGCGGGCCGCGTGGGCGGACGGGCTCGGCGTGCGCGTGCTCGAGCCCGGCGACGAGCCTCCGGAGGTCCTGTACTGGGTCGGCTGCGCGGCGTCGTTCGACGAGCGAGCGCGTCTCTCGGCCGAATCGACGGTGAAGCTCCTGCTCGCCGCCGGTCTCGACGTCGGCATCCTCGGCCCGCGCGAGTCCTGCACCGGGGATCCCGCCCGGCGCATCGGCAACGAGTACGTATTCCAGGCGTTCGCCGAGGCCAACGTGGAGACGCTGAACGAGACCGGCGTGACGAAGATCGTCGCCAGCTGCCCGCACTGCTTCAACACGCTCGCGAACGAGTACCCGGACTTCGGCGGGCGCTACGAAGTGATGCACCACACGGAGCTCCTCGCCGAGCTCGTCCGCGACGGCCGGCTCTCACCGGCCGCAAGCGACGCGACGATCACGTATCACGACTCCTGCTACCTCTCCCGCCACAACGACGTCCTCGCGGCGCCGCGCGAGCTCGTGGGCCGGATCGGGCGGCCGCTCGAGATGGCGCGAAGCGGCAAGCGCTCGTTCTGCTGCGGCGCCGGCGGCGCACACATGTGGATGGAGGAGCGCGGCTCGGCGATCAACGAGGAGCGCGTGCGCGAGGCGGCAGAGACGGGCGCGGAGACGCTCGCGGTCGCGTGCCCCTTCTGCACGATCATGCTCGACGACGGCGTGCGCCAGACCGGCCGTGAACTTCGCGTCGCCGACGTTTCGACACTGCTCGCCGAGGCGCTCGACGCCCCGCTCGCGTCACCGCGTCCTATCCCTGACCCAGTTCCCGAGTGGCGAGCGGTCGTGGCGGAGGGCGGAGCGACCGACTAGCGGGCGCCCACGCAGGATCGACGTGGTGCCACAATGCAGTCTGTGACCGAGTGGGGAGTGATCCCGTCGATCCGCGTGCGGGACATGACGGAAGCCCTTGCCTTCTACCAGGGGCCACTCGAGTTCGCGCTCGACAGCGGCGGACCTGACGCAACCAACTCGTCACTTACACGCGGTGACGCGCACGTGATGATCGAGACTGCCGCCGATCACTACGGCGACGCGTACAACGCCGCGATCAGGGACCGTCTCGGAACCCCGTCGTGCATCGCGCTCTACATGGAGGCATCCGATCTCGCCGCGTTCTACTCCAGGCTCGAGGCGGCCGGCACCCGGATCGTCGATCCGCTCGCCGACCGCCCGTGGGGTCAGGCCGAGTTCACGGTGGAGGATCACGAGGGAAACTGGCTGACGTTCTGGGAGAAGAGCGGTACCTCCTAGCAGGATCGTGCATCTCGGCCACTGGCCGGGCTCGTCTGTCCTGCGGCCGGAGGTCACTGGCTCCCGAGCTAGTCAGGCCGCCTCGACGAGGATCACGAGCGTTTCGGGCAGTACGCCGTCGTACTCCATCGCATCGGCCGCGCCCTGCGTTTCCATGGCGGCCACCAGGGCTTCCATGTCGGGGACATCCATCATCACGCCGACGCGAGTGCGGTTCTCCGGGTCGACGAACGTGCGGATGTTCGTAACGCCGAGGGCTCCGAAGAACTCCTCG
>DASQLF010000034.1:0-17251 GCA_035630135.1 Gaiellaceae bacterium | reverse complement strand
CCGCCGACGTCGATCCCGAGCGCACGCATGTCGCGATTCTCGACGATCGACCGGGGTAGGATCTCTGCGGCGTGCACCGTCTCGTCTGCCTCGGGCTCAGTCACCGGACGGCTCCCGTCGAGCTGCGCGAGCGCATCGGCGCGCTCGGGCTCGGCGCCGAGCGCTGTCCCGCGGTGCTCGAGCACGCAGTGCTGCAGACGTGTTATCGCGTCGAGCTCTACGCCCGCCTGATCTCGGGCGTCGACGACGCGCGGGACGAGCTCGTCGACGCGCTCTCGTTCGCCCACGACGTCCCGCGCGAGCTGCTCCTCGACCATCTCTACGTCCACTCCGGAGAGGACGTGGCCCGGCACCTGTGCCGCGTCGCCACCGGTCTCGACTCCCTCGTCCTCGGCGAGGCGGAGATCCTCGGCCAGGTCGGCGAGGCCTACGAGTCGGGCGCCGCTGCGGGCACAGTCGGCCCCGGCCTCAAGCTGCTCTTCCGCACGGCCGTCACGGCCGGACGCCGGGCGCGTTCGGAGACGACGATCGGCGCGAACCCGGCGACGGCCAGCTCGATGGCGCTCGCTCTCGCGCAGAGCGCACTCGGCGACCTTCGTGACAAGAATGTGCTCGTCGTCGGCGCAGGGCGCATCGGCTTGCAGACGCTGAAGGCCGCAGAGGGTCGGGGAATCCGCAGCGTCGCGGTCGCGAACCGCACGCGAGTGCGTGCCGTCGAGGTGGCAGAGCGGTTCGACGCGGACGCGCGCGATCTCGGCGAGCTGGCGACAGCACTGGCCGTCGCGGACGTGGCGATCTCGGCCACGTCGTCGGAGATCCCGGTCGTGGGTGCGGACGTCGTTCGCGCCGCGATGGCGGATCGAGCCGACCGTCCGCTCGTGCTCGTCGACCTCGCCGTGCCGGCCGACGTCGAGCGCGACGCGGGAGCGGTCGACGGCGTACGGCTCTTCGACGTCGACGATCTGCGAGCCGGGCTCGACGGAGCGATGACAGCTCGACTCCACGAGGTGCCGAAGGTCGAGGCGCTCGTCGAGGACGAGGTCGAGGGTTTCGGACGCCGCTACCGCGAGCTCGAAGTGGAGCCGCTCCTGACCGAGCTTCGCCGGCAGGCCGAGTCGATCCGGGCGCGCGAGCTCGAGCGTGCGCTCTCGGGGCTCGCCGAGCTCGATCCCGCGATCGTCGAGCGGATGGAGCATCTCTCCCGCACGCTCGTGAAGCGTCTCCTGCACGACCCGACCGTTCGCGCGCGGGAGCGCGCCGGCGCGGGGAACGCGGACGACATCGCGGACGCGGTTCGCGACCTGTTCGGCATCTCCGCTCCGAGCGATCGGTGACCGCGCCGCCGCGGCAGGCGGCGGTCGTGCTCGGGACGAGGGCCTCGGCGCTGGCGCGCACGCAGACCGATGCCGTAGCGGCGCTCCTCGCCGCCGTCCGGCCGGGTCTCCGCTGCGAGACGAAGGTCATCTCGACGGCGGGCGATCGAACCCAGGCGAGCGGACTCCCGCTGCCCGAGATCGGAGGCAAGGGGCTCTTCACCGCTGAGCTCGAGCGGGCGTTGCGCGAAGGCGTCATCGACATCGCCGTGCACTCGCTCAAGGATCTCCCGACGGAGGACGCGGAGAACGTCGTCGTCGGCGCCGTGAGCGCTCGAGAGGACGTGCGCGACTGCCTCGTCGCCCACGACGGCGGCACGCTGGCCGAGTTGCCGGATGGCGCAGTCGTCGGAACCAGCAGCCTCCGGCGGGGGGCTCAGCTGCGCGCGCTCAGACCAGACCTGGACGTGCGCTCAATCCGCGGCAACGTGGACACGCGGATCGCCAAGGTGCGCGCGGGCGAGTACGACGCGACGGTGCTCGCAGCCGCAGGGATCCGCCGCCTCGGCCTCGAGCACGAGGTCGCCGAGTGGCTCGAAGAGGAGACGATGCTCCCTGCGCCCGGGCAGGGCGCACTTGCGGTCCAGTGCCGTGCGGACGACCACGTGACACTCGAGCTCCTGCGCGAGGTCGACGAACCCGAGGCGCGGGCGGAGACAACCGCGGAACGGGCCTTCCTGGCGACCCTCGGAGCGGGCTGTGCCGCGCCGGTCGCCGCGCGCGCGGTCACGACCGCGACCCCTCGTGTTCGTCTCCAGGGTCTCGTCGCGTCCGTCGATGGAGGAGACATGGTGCGTGTCGAGGGAGAGGGAGACTGCGCTGCGATCGGCGAGAAGCTGGCACTCGATGCGCTCGCCCGCGGCGCAGATCGCATACTTGCGGCTATCCGTGGCTGACCAACCTCTCTCCGGCCGGCGTGTCGTCGTCACGAGACCCGAGTCGAGCAAGCTGGCCGGCGAGCTCGAACGGCTCGGCGCCGAGGTCACGCTCGTTCCCCTGATCGAGATCCGCCCAGCCGAGGACAGGCGCGCGCTCGAGGAGGCGGTCCGTGCGCTCTCGTCCTACGACTGGATCGTGCTGACGAGCGTCAACGGCGTCGCCGCGGTGGCCGAGGGGCTCGCAGGCCTCGCCGGGCCGAAGGTCGCGGCGGTAGGCCCCGTGACCGCCGAAGCGATCCGAAGCCATGGTGTCGAGCCCGCATTCGTGGCGTCCCGTGCATCCGACGACATCGCAGGCGGCCTCGGCCAGCTCCCGGGCAAGCGTGTCCTTCTCCCCCAGGCCGACATCGCGGACCCGCATCTCGCGGAGGAGCTGCGCGGCAGGGACGCCGAGGTCGATGTCGTCGTCGCCTACCGAACCGTCCTCGTCGAGCCGCCGATGTGGGGAATCCTGCCGTTGCGAATCGCCGACGCTGTCGTCCTCGCGAGCGGCTCGGCTTGCCGCAGCCTGGCGGCCGCCGGCGGCGCGGGCGGCAACGCGCTGCTCGTCTGCATCGGGCCGAAGACGGCGAAGGTGGCGCGCGAGGTGGGCCTCAGGGTCGGGCTCGTCGCCGACGAGACGACCTCCGACGGCATCATTCGTGCGCTGGTGTCCCACTTCGAGGAGAGCGCATGACGTCGTTCCACCCGCTGGACACGCTTCGCACGTCGCCAGGCCCGAAGCGGCCGCGTCGCCTGCGGCGCACCGCGGCGCTGCGCGACCTGGTGCGCGAGACGACGCTCGACCCGGCCGACTTCGTGTACCCGCTGTTCGTCGTTCCGGGTGACGGCGTGCGCAAGCCGATCTCCTCGATGCCGGGCGTCGACCAGGTCTCGGTGGACGCGCTGACCTCCGAGGCGCGAGAGCTGGCCGCCCTCGGCGTGAAAGCTGTCCTCCTCTTCGGGATCCCGGCCGCGAAGGACGCTCACGGATCCGAGAGCTACGCCGACGACGGCGTCGTGCAGTCGGCGACCCGGGCGCTGAAGGACGCGAGCCCCGACCTCGTCGTGATGACTGACGTCTGCATGTGCGAGTACACCGACCACGGTCATTGCGGACTGCTCGACGAGACGGGCTACGTGCTCAACGACGAGACGCTCGAGACGCTGGCGCGGATCGCGGTGTCGCATGCGGAGGCCGGTGCGGACGTCGTCGCGCCGAGCGGGATGATCGACGGGATGGTGGGTGCGATCCGCACTGCGCTCGACGCCGAGGGCCTGCACGGGGTCGCGATCCTCTCCTACGCCGTCAAGTACGCCTCGGCGTTCTACGGCCCGTTCCGCGAGGCGGCCGAGGGCACACCTGCGTTCGGCGATCGCCGCTCGCATCAGATGGATCCTGCGAACGCGCGCGAGGCGCTGCGCGAGGTCGCGCTGGACGTGGACGAGGGCGCGGATGCGTTGATGGTCAAGCCGGCGCTCGGATACCTCGATGTCGTTTCCGCCGTGCGCGAGCGCTTCCCCGAGCTTCCGCTCGCCGCCTACAACGTGAGCGGCGAGTACGCGATGGTCAAGGCGGCTGCGGCGAACGACTGGCTCGACGAGCGCGCCGCGGTGCTCGAGATCCTCACGGGCATCCGCCGCGCTGGCGCCGACCTCGTCGTCACCTACCACGCGAAGGACGCCGCCGCGTGGCTGCAGAACGAGCGGTGAAGGCGCGGGTCGACGACCGGCCCGAAGCGGAGGCGCGAGAAGGGCTCGACGTCGCCGAGCACGGGCGCTCGGCCGAGGGCGAGACGACCTCGCTCGACCGGCGGCTCTTCATGCAGCTCCATGCCTACGGCGGGGCCCGGGACACCGCGGCGCTGGCGTCGGCGCTCGACGAGGCGGGGATTGCAGGCGTGCTCTACGAGGACGTCAACGACCCGACCGGCGTCGCCCTCCTCACGCTGAGCGAGTCGCCGGAGGCGTTCGTCTCCGACTACCGCTCGTTCCTGCAATCGTCGCCGTTCGCCGAGCTCGATCCCAAGCCGGAGCTCACGATGCTCGGCCGCACGTACGCGATCGGCTACGAGGAGGACCTCGAGGAGACGCTCGTCGACCGTCCGCGTCGGCGCGTCCTCGATTCCGCGCTGCCCTGGGCGATCTGGTACCCGCTCCGCCGAGCCGGCTCGTTCGAGCAGCTGTCACGCCGCGAGCAGGACACGATCCTGATGGAGCACGGCGGGATCGGGATGGCCTTCGGCCGCGCAGGCCTCGGCTACGACATCCGTCTCGCCTGTCACGGCCTCGACCGCGACGACAACGACTTCGTCGTCGGCCTCCTCGGGCCGGAGCTGCATCCGCTGTCGATCATCGTCCAGCGCATGCGCAAGACGAAGCAGACCTCGCTGCATCTCGAGCGGCTCGGACCGTTCTTCGTTGGTCGGAAACGGTGGTCTAGCGCGTCCTAGTGGTAGCGGGGCGTCCGTCAGGCGAGGACAAATGCGACGCCGAGAACGACGGGTACCACCAGCGGAAGCTCGGGAAAGGTCGCCGCGTGCCGCGCTAGAACCGTCGCGAGAATCGTGACGCCGCCGAACACGATGCTCACCCAGCCGGCCCAGCCCGACGGCTCGCCGCTGCCGACCATCGCAGCGCCGAGAACGACGTAGGCCGCAGCAGTGCCGGCGACGTAGGCAAGCTCGGTCCAGCCGACCACGGTGAACAAGGGCGCGAGCCAGCCGGGCGTGTGCCCTGTCTCGTGGCGAAGCTCGGCGGCGATCGCAGCAGGTGGCCCTTGCAGGACGACGCCAACGAGCCAGCAGGCTATGGAGATGAGAGAGAGGCCGATGCCGATTCCGGCGAGGGCGGGCTCGCCTGCACCCGCGAGGACGAAGCCGACGCCGGTCATCCCGCCCGCGAGAACGAGGAGCAGCACGACCCACGTGGCGTGCATCCACAGCCAGTACTCCCGGGCGTCGATGATGCGGTCGAGCTTCTCGTCACGGGTCGACCTCCAGAACGAGCCCGATGCATACCCGCCGCGGGCGGACATGTACCCCGTAGCGACGAGCAGCGGCGCCACGAGCAGCAACGCGATACCGACGAGGCGTGTATCCGACATTCGAGCAGGCTACGCCACTGCTTGGTGCGTTCCTGAGTACCGGCCGCGTCTACGCTGCGGCCCGAACATGGCAGAACCGCTCTTCCTGAGGGCCTGTCGCGGCGAGCCGGTCGAGCGCACGCCTGTCTGGCTCCTCCGCCAGGCCGGGCGCTACCAGCCCGCGTATCGGGCGATCCGCGAGAAGCACTCGATGCTCGAGGTCATCCGCACACCGGAGCTGGCGGCGCAAGTGACGCTGCTTCCGATCGACTCGTTCGGCCTCGACGCGGCGATCGTGTTCTCGGACATCCTCCCACCGCTCGTCGGCATGGGCCTCGAGCTCGACTTCGTGAAAGGCGACGGGCCACGGATCGCGAACCCCGTGACGACGACGCGCGACGTCGACCTCCTCGGAACGCCGCCGGCCGAGGAGACGATGCAGGGCACGCTCGAGGCGATCCGCATCGTCCGGCGCGAGCTCGAGTCACGCGGTGTCCCCGTGATCGGCTTCGCCGGCGCGCCGTTCACGCTCGCGAGCTACGCGATCGAGGGCGGCTCGTCCAAGGATTTCGCGAGGACGAAGGCGTTCATGCTCTCCGAGCCCGCGGCATGGAATCGGCTGCTCGGGAAGCTCGTGACCGTGCAGGCCGACTACCTGCTCGCGCAGGCAGCCGCAGGCGCGCAAGCGCTGCAGGTCTTCGACTCCTGGGCCGGCCGTGCGCTCGGGCGGGAGGACTACCTCCGCTACGTCGCTCCGCACAACCGCGAGCTCTTCTCGAAGGTCGGCGCGGCCGGCGTGCCGGTGATCAACTTCGCGCTCGGCGTGAGCGCGTACCTCGCTGAGGCGGCCGACTGTGGCGGCGACGTCGTCGGTCTCGACTGGGCGCTTCCGCTCGACGAGGCGTGGGAGCTCGTCGGGTTCGATCGCCCGGTTCAGGGGAACCTCGATCCGATGTCGCTGCTCGCTCCGCCGCGCGAGCTCCGGTTCCGGATCGACGACGTGCTCGACCGCGCGGCCGGCCGGGCGGGACACGTCTTCAACATCGGTCACGGCCTGACCCCGGGGACGCCGGAAGACAACGTGAGACTTCTCGTCGAGCACGTGCGGGAGCGGACGTCGGCGTGATCGGCGTCCTCGTCATGGCCTACGGCGGTCCGGCTTCGCTCGACGAGATCCCCGGTTACCTCGCCGACATCCGCCACGGCCGCACGACGCCGCGGGCGGTGCTCGACGAGATCACCGAGAACTACCGCGCGATCGGCGGAAGCTCGCCGCTCCTCGAGATGACGCGGCGGCAGGTCGATGCCCTGGCGATGGAGCTCGGCGGCGAGTTCCGCTGCTACCTGGGGATGAGGCACTGGTCGCCCTGGATCGAGGACGTCGTCGGCGAGATGGTCGAGGACGGCGTCGCGGAGGCCGTGAGCCTCGTCCTCGCGCCTCACTTCAGCGCGCTCTCGGTCGCGAAGTACCAGCAGAAGGTCGCCGACGGGCTCGAGCTCTCACGCGGGCGGATCCGGTTCGAGCACGTGGCCAGCTACCACGACGCGCCCGGTCTTATCGCCGCCTTCGCCTCACGGGTCGACGAGGGCCTCGCGCGCTGGCCGGAGGACGAGCGCGAGCGCGTCCACGTCGTCTTCAGCGCCCACAGCCTTCCCGAGCGTGTGCTCGCCTCGGGCGACCCGTACGCCGAGCAATGCCTCGAGACGGCACGGCTCGTCGCGGCGCAGGCCGGCCTTCCGGACGATCGCTGGTCGTGGGCGTATCAGTCCGCCGGGCGAACGCCGGAGCCGTGGGCCGGCCCCGACGTAGGCGTGCTTCTCGCAGAGCTCTCGGCGCGTGGCGTCCGCGACGTGATCTCGGTCCCGGTCGGCTTCGTCTCCGACCACGTCGAGATCCTCTTCGACATCGACCACCGTGCTGCCGCGACCGCAGCGGGGCTCGGGATGCGTCTCGAGCGGCCGCCCGCGTTGAACGACGATCCCGTTTTCATCGCGGCGCTCGCCGAGCTCGTTCGCGCTCGCTCGCTGGCCGGAGCGTCGGCGTGAGAGCGGTCGTCGTCGGTGGCGGGATCGCGGGCCTCGCCGCGGCGCGGCGGCTCGAGTCTCTCGCGCCCGACACGAAGCTCGTCCTCCTCGAGCGCGACGGCACCCTCGGCGGCAAGCTCCGCACCGAGCACGCCGACGGGTTCGTGATCGAGGCAGGCGCGGACAGCTTCCTCTCGCGGAAGGAGCGCGGAATCGGGCTCTGTCGCGAGCTCCGCCTCGACGACGACCTCATCGCACGCCGCCCCGAGCACCACCGCAGCTTCGTGCGTCGCGGCGACGACCTGCACCCGCTTCCGGAGGGCCTCTCCGGGATGATCCCGACCAACCTCGAGTCGCTCGAAGAGAGTGAGCTGCTCTCGCCCGAGGGCAAGGCGCGTTTCGCCGCCGAGCCCGAGGTGCCCGCGGCGCGCGGGCACGACGACGAGTCGGTCGCCTCCTTCGCGACGCGGCGCTTCGGGCGCGAGGCGTACGAGGCGCTGGTCGAGCCCCTCATGACGGGGATCTACGGAGGCGACGGCGAGCAGCTCTCGCTCCAGTCGACGTTCCCCCAGCTGCAAGTCGTCGAGCGGGAGCATGGGAGCCTTCTCCGCGGACTGTCCGCCCCGCCGGCCGGCGATCTGCCGCCCTTCCTGTCGCTCCGCGACGGCGTCGGGGCGCTCGTGGCCGCTCTCGGCGCCGACCTCGCTCGAACCGAGATCCGAGTAGGTCGAGAGGTCACGAGGGTCGGCCCGGGCTACGAGGTCGCGGTCGCCGACGGCGAGACGCTCGTCGCCGACGGCGTCGTCCTCGCAACGCCTGCCTTCGCTACCGCGCAGATCGTCGAGGGCCTCGACGAAGAGCTTGCGCGTGCGCACGAGGAGATTCCGTACGCGTCCTCCGTCGTCGTCACGCTCGCCTTCTCGCGTGCCGATGTCGTCCCGCTCGACGGCTACGGCTACGTCGTGCCCCGGGTCGAGCGCGGAGATGTTCTCGCGTGCACCTGGTCGTCGCAGAAGTGGGAAGGACGCGCACCCGACGAGAGCGTGCTGCTCCGCGTCTACGCCGGGCGATTCGGCGGACGCGACGTGACGCAGGACTCGGATGCGGAGCTCGTCCGGATGGCCCGCGACGAGGTGGCGTTCCTCGGTGTCGCGGCCGATCCGGAGCTGACGCGCGTCCACCGCTGGCCGCTCGGGATGCCGCAGTACGTGCTCGGTCACCCGGAGCGGCTGGCTCGGATCGAAGGCGCGCTCGTGGCCCATCCCGGCCTCGCACTCGCCGGCGCGGCCTACCGAGGGGTGGGCATCCCGGACTGCATCCGGTCGGGCGAGCTCGCGGCCGAGTCGGTCGCGCGTGCTCTCGTGGGAGCGCGCGCGTGACGCGCGAGCGGTCCGAGCAGCTCTTCGCCGAGGCGCTCGATCTTCTCCCCGGCGGCGTCAGCTCTCCGGTACGGGCGTTTGGCGCGGTCGGTGGGACACCGCTGTTCATCGACCGCGGAGAGGGCGCCTACCTGGTCGATGTCGACGGCAACCGCTACGTCGACTACGTCCTCTCGTGGGGACCGCTCGTCCTCGGCCACGCGCATCCGCGGGTCGTCGCTGCGCTGGAGGCGGCGCTGCGCAAGGGAACGAGCTTCGGCGCGCCCAGTCCGCTCGAGCTCGAGCTCGCCGGGCTGATCCGCGACGCGATCCCGAGCATGGAGCTCGTGCGCTTCGTGAGCTCGGGCACGGAGGCGACGATGAGCGCGCTGCGGCTCGCGCGCGCGTTCACCGGCCGGGCGAAGATCGTCAAGTTCGTCGGCTGCTACCACGGGCACGCGGACTTCCTCCTCGTGCAGGCAGGATCGGGCGTGGCGACCCTCGGACTTCCGGACTCGCCGGGTGTGACTCCGGGCGCCGTCGCAGACACGCTCACCGCGCCCTTCAACGACCTCGCCGCGATGGAAGCCCTGTTCGCCGTGCACGACGACATCGCGGCCGTGATCCTGGAGCCCGTCGTCGGGAACATGGGCCTCGTGCTCCCGCGGGATGGCTTCCTGGAGGGTTTGCGCGAGCTGACGGCCAGGAACGGCTCTCTGCTCGTCTTCGACGAGGTGATGACGGGGTTCCGCGTCCATCCCGGCGGAGTGCAGGCGCTGCACGGGATCACGCCCGACCTGACGACACTCGGCAAGGTCATCGGCGGAGGGCTTCCCGTCGGCGCGTACGGCGGGCGGCGCGAGATCATGGAGCTCGTTGCGCCGGCCGGCCCGGTCTACCAGGCGGGAACGCTGTCCGGAAATCCGCTCGCGATGACCGGGGGCATCGCGACGCTCCGCGGCCTCGCCGAGCCCGGCGTCTGGGACGGGCTGGAGCGCGCTGGCGCGCGGCTCGAGCAGGGACTCCGCTCGCTCGGCGACCGCGTTCAGGTTGCGCGAGCCGGATCCATGTTCGGCCTGTTCTTCTCGGACACGCCCGTGACCGACTGGGACACGGCCAAAGGAGCCGACACGAGTCGCTTCGCGGCCTTCCACGCGGCGATGCTCGAACGGGGCGTCTACCTCGCGCCATCCCAGTTCGAGGCAGGCTTCGTCTCGACGGTGCACGGCGATGCGGAGATCGACGCGACCATCGAGGCCGCTCGTGACTCGCTCGCATCGGTCTGAGCCTCGCGCTCTACGCTTCAGCCCGGTGAAGGTGCTCCTCGTGACGATGTACTTCCCGCCCGCGGGCGGAGGAGGCGTGCAGCGGTCGCTGAAGCTCGCGCAGTACCTTCCCGCCCTCGGCGTGGAGACGCACGTGCTCGCCCCCGATGACCCGAAGTGGGTGCACCGCGATCCGGAGCTGCGCGTGCCGACGCAGGCGTGGATCCATCGCACGCGCTACCTCGGGCCGCGCGCGCGCAAGCCGGCGGAGGAGCTCCGCGCCGCGGACGGGTTCGAGCGCGCGCTGCTGCAGGCGCAGGTCACCGCGCGGCGCCTCCTCCTCCCCGACGCGAGCGTCACGTGGAACCTCACGGCGATCCCGGCCGCGATCGGCATCGTCCGGCGGGAGGGAATCGACGCGGTGATCACGACCTCGCCGCCTCCGTCGGTGCACTTCGTCGGGGCGGCCGTGCAGAAAGCGACCGGGGCTCGCTGGATCGCCGACTTGCGCGACCCGCTCGTCGCGAACCAGCATCGGCGTGACGACACCACAGCCGCTCGTCTGCGGCAGGGCGCGACCGAGCAGGTCGCGAAGCTCGTCGCGCGGCAGGCGGACGCGGTCACGTGCGTGTCGGAGGCCATCGCGGACGAGGTGCGCGGGCTCGGTGCGCGCGGACGCGTTCGCGTCATCTCGAACGGCTGCGACTTCGACGACTTCACCGGTCTCGAGTACGTGCCGGGAACCCGGTTCCGGATCACGCACACGGGGAGCTTCTTCGGCAAGCGCGATCCGCGACCGTTCCTGCAGGCGTTTGCCGAAGCGAATCTCGACGCGGTGGCTCGCTTCGTCGGCGACTTCCGCTCGACCGACCGCGAGTGGGCCGAGAGCCTCGGACTCGGCGATCGCCTCGAGCTCGTTCCGTATGCCCCGCGTTCGGAGTCGCTGCGCCTCCAGCGCGACTCCGAGGCGCTTCTCCTGCTCGTTCCCGACGCGGGGGGACGAGGGAAGGGCGTTCTCTCCGGCAAGGTCTACGAGTACCTCGCCGCCGGCCGCCCGATCCTCGCAGTCGTCCCACCGGACGGCGCAGCCGCGGATCTCGTGCGCGCGACCGGTTCCGGCGTGGTCGTCGCGCCGGACGACGTCGACGGGATCCGCGAAGCTCTCGTCGACATGCACGCGCGTTTCGCGAACGGCGGCCTTCCCTCCGTCGAGCTCGCCAGGCGCGACGAGGACAGGCTTTCCCGGCGCGCGCGGGTGGAGGAGATGGCCGACCTCGTCGAGGAGCTTCGGTGACGAGCCACGCCCTCTCCACCGCGCGGGCCGTCGACCGGGACCGGGTGCTCGTTCAGCCCGTGCTCGACGGCCTCTTCCTCCTCACGATCCTCACGGTCACGTTCCACAAGCTGCAGTGGGAGCTGGCGGGCTCGCTCACGCTCTCCGACGTGCTGACCTCGGTCTTCCTCGTGCTCTTCGTGTGGGATCGGTTCGTCCGGAACGACGGGCGCTTCCCGCGCACCGCGCTCGTCGCCTTCGCGTTCCTCGTCGTGTTCGCACTCGTCTATCTCGCGGGCTTCTACAGCCTCGACACGGGTCAGTCGCTGGCGCAGTGGGCGAAGGGCATGGTGAAGTTCGTCCTGCACTTCGGGTTCCTCGTCACCGGCGTCGCGCTCCTCGCGCGGCGCGACCTGCGCTTCTACTGGTACGCGCTCGCCGCGTTTCTCGGCGGAATCGGGCTGAATGCCGTCTACGGCGTGATCCAGCTCGTCCTCGCCGAGGGCGGGATCAACCTCGACGAGCTCCTCATCGAGCCGATCACGTCGCGGCAGACCGGGATCAACGTCTTCGGCGCCGTCGGCGGCACGCAGGAGGTCTTCCGCCCGAATGCGCTCACGGGCGACCCGAACCACCTCGGCATCGAGCTGATGATCCCGTTGCTCGTGCTCACACCGCTCTACCTCAGGCTCGAGGCCGGGCATCGCTTGAAGACGCCGCTCGCGATCTCGCTCGCGTTCCTGCTGGTGGTCGAGCTCGCCACGCTGTCGCGCAGCGCCCTGCTCGGGCTCGGCTGCGGGGCGCTCGTTCTCGCGCTTCCGTACCGGCGGCATCTGAGGCGCCCGGCGTTCCTGATCCCGATCGGTGCCGTTGCGATCCTGGTCGCCGCCGTGATCGTCGTCCGGCTCGACTTCTTCCTCACGGTACTGCGGGCGCGCACGAACACGAGCCGCGCCGCGGCATCGCCGCACTTCGAGGTCTACTCGTTCGTCCCGGACGTGCTGTCGACGAACCCGTTTCTCGGGCTCGGGCTGAACAACTTCGCGGTGTACTACGAGTTCGTCACCGGGCGGCCCGACTTCGGGCCGCACTCGTTCTACGTCGCGACGATCGTGGAGACGGGCATCGTCGGCGCGACGCTGTTCGCGGTGTTCGTCGTCTGGCTTTTCCGGCGCCTCGGAGCCGCGCGGAAGATCGGACGGGCACTCTCGGCGGGCGGAGACCCGTTGGCCACTCGCATCCGGCCGGTCGCGTGGGGGATGACTGCGGCGCTCGTGGCGACGCTCGTCGCGAACGTCTTCTACCTGACCATGACCTTCTACTACTTCTACGTTTTCGCGACGCTGGCGGCCGCGCTCGCCGTCGTCGCAGCCCGCGCGCGCTCTGCGTGAAAGTCGTCGTCCTCACGACGTCGTACCCGCGCTCCCGGGACGACGTCGCGGGCGCCTTCGTGCGCGATGCCGTGGAGCACGTGCGCGCGCGTGGCGTCGAGGTCGTCGTCGTCTCGCCTGCGACGTTCGGGCACTTCGGGCTCGCGTACGGCCACGGGATCGTGGGCAATCTGAAGCGACGCCCGTGGAAGGCGCTGCTCGTACCGCTCTTCCTCGCGTCCTACTCCCGCGCCGCTCGGCAGGCAGCGCGGGATGCGGACGTCGTCCACGCGCACTGGCTCCCGTCTGCGCTTCCTGCGGTGACGGCCGGCAAGCCGTTCGTGCTGCAGCTCTGGGGTACCGACGTCGAGCTCGCCAAGCGTGCTCGCTGGCTCGCGCGCCGGCTCGTGCGGCGGGCGGCGGTCGTCGTAGGTGCGTCCGAGGAGCTCGCCGAAGCCGCGCGCACGCTCGGCGCACGCGACGTGCGCGTGATTCCGAGCGGGGTCGCGATCCCGGAGGCGGTCGGGGAGCCGGACGACCCGCCTCACGCGCTCTTCGTCGGGCGCCTGTCGGAGGAGAAGGGAATCCTCGACTTCGTCGCGGCCACCTCCGGCCTACCGCGCGTCGTCGTCGGCGACGGGCCGCTCCGCAGCCGCGTTCCGGACGCGCTCGGGTTCGTCGCGCCGGACGAGCTCGGCGCGTACTACGAGCGCGCAGCGGTCGTGGTGTGCCCGTCTCACCGTGAGGGCTATGGCGTCGTCGCACGCGAGGCCATGGCGCACGGGCGGCCCGTCGTGGCGTGCGCGGTCGGGGGGCTCGTCGACGCCGTCGAGGACGGCGTGACGGGTGCGCTCGTCCCGCCGCACGACCCCGCGGCACTCCGGGCGGCGATCGAGGAGCTGCTCGGCGACGGCGAGACGCGGCGGCGCCTGGGCGCTGCCGCGCGGGATGTGGCTCACGCACGCTTCTCGTGGGCGACGGCGACGGACGTGACCCTGGAGGTCTACGGGTCGGTGCGCGCCTAGCGCGCGTCTATCCTCGGGAGGCCATGCAGCGGGTCGTGCGCTTCGCGGTAGCAGCGTGCGTGGGCGTCGCGGTCGTCCTCGGCCTCGTCTACCTCGTGAAGGCGCTGGACGTGCTCGGCGACGAGGCCGGCGTCAACGCGACGCAGAACTACGACGACCGTGAGTTCGGCGGCGGGAACAGCCTCGTCGTCGACAAGCGGGCGCTGTACCAGGCGCGCGCGTTGATCCCCGAGGACGGGACCTATCGCCTCGTTCCGGGGCCGAACGTCGAGGGAGCGACGGAGCTGACGGAGCCGTACATCGATCAGTTCGCGCGCTCGTTCCTCATGCCGCGGCGTCCGTCGAACGACGCGGACTGGATCATCTGCTACGGCTGCGACCCCGCCGGCATCGAGCGACCGGCCGAGGTCGTGTGGGACGGCGGGGGCGGCGTCTCCATCCTCGAGGCGTCCGGGTGAGCGTTCGGGCGCTCCTCGGGCTCGTGGTCTTCAATGCGATGCTGCTCGTCGTCGGGACGACGGTTCTCGCAGTCCTGCTCGGCCGCCGATCGCCGTACGAGCTCGTCCGGACGTCCGGACTGGGCTACATGCTCGGCGTGGCGCTCGTCGGCGTCTCCCTGTCGATCGAGCTCGCTCTCGGCATCCCGTTCTCGTTCGCCACGATCGTCCTCACGTGCGTCGTGCTCGCCGGCGGCGCCGTCGTGGCCCGACCGCTGCTCGCCCGCTGGCGGCCGCCTCCCGGGCCCGAGCGGATGGCGGGCGGCGGGCTCGTCGCAGTGTCGTTCGGGGTGCTGATCGTCGTCTGCCTGGAGGCCATGTTCCGCGCAGGGCGCCTCGCGAGCCTCTCCGCGTGGGATGCCTGGGCGTTCTGGGTGCCGAAGGCGAAGGCGATCTACTTCTTCGGCGGGCTCGACGAGCAGTTCTTCCGTGAGCTCCCGAATGCGACGTATCCACCGCTCGTTCCCGCGCTCGAGGCGTCTGCGTTCCACTTCATGGGCTCGGCAGACGTCGTGACTCTGCATCTCCAGTTCTGGTTTCTCGCATGCGGCTTCGTCGCGGCTGTCGCCGGACTGCTCGCACCGCGCGTGCCCGCGCTTCTGCTCTGGCCGTTCCTGCTCGTCGTCCTCGTGAGTCCTCGCGTCGTCGGCAGAAACCTCGAGCCGCAGGCGGACTTCCTGCTCGACTACTTCTTCGCGCTCGCGGCCGCGCTCGTCGCGCTGTGGCTCCTCGACCGCGAGCCGTGGCTGCTCGCGACGGCCTCCGTCTTCATGGGAGCCGCGCTGCTGACGAAGCGCGAAGGCCTAATGCTCGTCGCGTGCATCCTCGCGGCGGCGCTCGTCGGATCGATCCGCCACTGGAGGAACTCCTGGCCGAGACTCGCCCTCGCCGGAGCCGTCGCGGTCGCGCTTGCTCTCCCGTGGCGGATCTGGTTCACGTCGCGAGACCTCACGGGCGAGCTGCCCTCGGCCGGAGTTCTCGCGCTCTTCGAGGAGCCCGGGCGTGGATGGCCGGCCTTCGAGTCCGCCGTGAGCGCTGTCTTCGACTACGACCTCTGGTTGCTCGCCGTGCCCCTCGTCGGAGTCGCGGTGGTGCTCGCATTCCTCGCGGGCGGGCGGGTGTTGCCTGTCTACGCGCTCACGCTCTACGGGCTCACGATCGCCGGCCTCACGTGGGTGCTCTGGACGTTCACCGAGCTCGAGTTGTCCGAGACCCAGGACGAGGGCGTGAATCCCATCGTCCGCCTCTCGGCCTCCCTCGTCGTCGCATCCGCGGCGCTCGTCCCGATTCTCCTCGACGTCGCGTGGCGCGGCGCGCAGGGTGACAAAGGGGCAAGGCAATGAACCGGCTCGCTCCGTGGCTCGTCGTCGCGGGGCTCGCGCTCGCATACCCGATCGCGACCCTTGCCGGGGGCGGCCCCGACTTCCCCTCGCGCGACGACTGCGTCACGCCTGCAACCTCGGACGGCGAGATCGAAGCGGTGTTCGGCTACTTCGAGAGTGAGCCCGAAGCCGTTCCCGTTCGCGACAGGGCGCTCGAGGTCGGCTTCGTCGGCACCGAGCTCGTCTGGAACGGCTGCGGCCTGGTTCGCGTCTCCGTGGGCGGGATACCGACGCTCGAGGTCGGTCGCGAGTTCGCCGAACAGGCTCGCGAGGCCGGTCTCCCGGTGACCCTCGAGCAGGCCGGGTGACGTCCGGCTCCACCGCCGCCCCTAGTACCATCGCCCCGTGCCAGAGCTGGTCGTCGACGGCAGGCCCATCACGCGGGACGGCCCCGCGTATGTCGTCGCGGAGATCGGCAACAACCACCAGGGTGAGATCGAGAAGGCGAAGGATCTGATCCGCGCCGCGCGGGAGTGCGGTGTCGATGCGGTCAAGTTCCAGAAGCGCGACAACCGCACGCTCTTCACCCGGGCGTACTACGAGTCGCCGTACGACAACGAGCAGAGCTACGGCAAGACGTACGGCGAGCACCGAGAGTTCCTCGAGTTACCGAAGGCGGACTGGTTCGAGCTGACTCGCTACGCGAAGGACGAGGGCGTCGCGTTCATCGCGGCGCCCTTCGACGAGCCGAGCGCCGAGCTGCTCGCGGAGCTCGACGTCGACGCGTTCAAGTTCGCGTCCGGGGATCTCCTGAACGTCCCGTTCCTGCGTACGGTGGCGGCGTTCGGCAAGCCGATGCTCCTCTCGACGGGAGGCGGCACGCTGGAGGACATCGACCGTGCGGTCGACGCAATCCTCGCCCGCAACGGGCAGCTGTGCGTGCTGCACTGCACGGCCGCGTATCCGGCCGAAGTCGACGATCTCAACCTCTCCGTCATCACCGCGCTGCGCGAGCGCTACCCCGAGCTCGTCATCGGGCTCTCGGATCATCACAACGGCATCGCGATGGCGCCCGTCGCGTACATGCTCGGCGCGCGCGTGTTCGAGAAGCACTTCACCCTGAACCACGCCTGGAAGGGCACGGATCACGCGTACTCGCTCATGCCGGACGGGATGCGCCGCTTCGTGCGCGACCTCCGCCGCGTGCCGGTCGCGCTCGGCGACGGCGTGAAGCGGAAGCTTCCCAGCGAGGCGCGGCCGCTCGAGAAGATGGGGAAGAAGCTCGTCGCGGCGAGAGCGCTGTCGGCGGGTCACGTCCTCGCGCCGGGCGACCTCGTCGCGAAGTCCCCCGCGGACGAGGGCCTGGCGCCGTACGAGCTCGACGGCCTGCTGGGCCGGACGCTGGCGCGGCCGCTCGACGTCGAGCAGGCGCTGCTCGCGGAGGACGTCGTGCCGGTGGACGAGCCCCTCGCCGCGCACAAGGCGTGACCGACCTCGGCGCAGTTCGCCTGGTCGTCTTCGACTTCGACGGCGTCTTCACCGACAACCGGGTCTGGACGAACGAGCGCGGCGAGGAGAGCGTCGCGTGCTGGCGTGGGGACTCCCTTGGGCTCCGCAGGCTCGAGGAGGTGGGCGTCGACTTCGTCGTCGTCACGCAGGAGACGAACGAGGCCGTGCCCGCACGCGCTCGCAAGATCCGCATCGAGTGCATCTCGGGCGTCGAGGACAAGCTCCCCGTCCT
>DASQLF010000033.1:0-16213 GCA_035630135.1 Gaiellaceae bacterium | reverse complement strand
GGGCTATTACAAGGATCCCGACGCGACCGCGGCCGTGCTCGGCGACGACGGCTGGCTCAAGACAGGCGACATCGGGCATCTCGACGAGGACGGCTTCCTGCACATCACCGACCGCAAGAAGGACATCCTCGTCACCGCCGGTGGCAAGAACGTGGCGCCGCAGAACATCGAGAACGACCTGAAGACGTCGAAGTACGTCTCCCAGGCACTCGTGGTCGGCGACAAACGGCCCTACGTCGCGGCGCTGATCACGCTCGACCCGGTCGAGGTCGCACGCTGGGCCGAGGAGCAGGGGGTCGCCGGGGACGCCGAAGCTCTCGCCGGAACCGACTCCGTGCGCGAGCTCGTGCAGGGTGTCGTCGAGGACGCGAACCGCGACCGCTCACGCTTCGAGCAGGTCAAGCGTTTCGCGATCCTCCCGCGCGACTTCACGATGGAGCACGGCGAGATCACGCCCACGCTGAAGGTCAGGCGCCGGGCGGTACAGGAGCACTTCGCGACCGAGATCGAGGCGCTCTACGACGCGCCGCGCTCAGACGAGGCCGGCGACTAGAGAATCCGCCGCGCGCCGACGTACGAGCTGTACCGGTCGGACATGCTCGCGATCCTCACGACGTCTCCGGTGTGCGGGGCATGGATGTACTGACCGCCGCCGATGTACATGCCCATGTGCCCGAGGCCGCTGAAGAACACGAGATCGCCGGGCTGCCACTCGCCGTAGGCGACGGGAACTCCGTAGTTGTACTGGGACGCTGCGTGGTGCGGAAGCGAGATCCCGATCTGCGCGTAGACGTAGCTGACGAGACCGGAGCAGTCGAAACCCTGAGAGGGACTCGAACCGCCCCAGACGTACGGAATCCCCAAGTACTGCAACGCGATGGCGACCACCTGCGACGCCTTGCTTCCGTCAGGCGGGGGCGCGGCCGGGACGTCGTAGTCCGGCGCCGGCGTGTACGTCTGCGCGGCGGCCGCAGCCTGCGAGGCCTGCTGTGCGGCCTGCGCCCGAGCTCGCGCCTGCTCTGCAAGCGCCGCCTGGCGCCGCGCCTCCTCGGCGCGCATCTCCGCGATCTCGTCCTTGACGGACGCGAGCATCTGCTGCTGCTCGGCGATCTGCGACTCGATGTACTGCTTCTGGGAAGCCTGCTCGGCGACGATCTGCGCCTGATCCGTGCGCGCTTCCTTCAGGTTCTCGCGCCGTGTCTCGACCTCGGCGCGGTACTTCTTGACGGTGCGCAAGATGTGCGTGTCCTGGCTCGACACTCGCTCGATCGCGTCGAGGCGCGCGATGATGTCGTCGAGGCTCTGCGAGCCGAGGATCACCTCGAGCGTCGAGTCGCCCTCGCCGTTCACGTAGAGGTCACGGAGACGCTCCTGGATGCGCTCCTGCGAGACGACGAGGCTCTTGCGCGCCGCCTCGAGGTGCTTCGCGTTCGAGACGAGGTCCTCGTCGATCTCGTCCAACTGGATGTTGGCGTAGTTCCACGCCTCGATTGTCGCCTCGAGCTCGTGGCCCATGGTCTCGACCTCGCTCACGATCGCCTCGGCCTGCTGACGTTTCGACTCGATCGTCTGTGCGGAGGCCGATCCGGTGGCAAGCAAAAGCCCGGCGGCACTTGCCACTGCGAGAATTCCTATCGGCGTCCATCCGGCGCGCGAGCCCTTGCAGGTGGCTCTCCGTCGTCTCCAGACAGACTCGCCGGTGGCGGTCTGGCCCGTCACAAGTCGGAGACCCTAGCAGCCTCTCCGGACGCCCGCAACCGACCACCAGAGCCAAAATATCTGCAAAGAGGGGTGTTGCCGGGGCGCGGGCCGGACGGAACCGTGTTAGGGTCACGCGGTCGTGGTCAGGGGAACACGCAGGTGGGCGGCCGCGCTCGTGGCGGCCGTGACGGGAGTGCTCGTCGGCTCGGGAGGCTCGGCCTCCGGTCAGCCGGACGAGCTACAGGCCTACCGGCTCAAGGTCGACGCCGTCGCCTACCACCTTCCCGGCAAGACGGCCCTCGGCGTTCCCGTGCGCAAGGGAGTCGTCGCGGTGGATCCGGCGCTCATCCCGCTCGGCACGAAGCTGCACGTTCCCGGTTACGGACGGGCGCTCGCCGCCGACGTGGGCTCGGCGATCAAGGGGCGGATAATCGACCTCTGGTTCCCGAGCACCGACAAGGCCCGGGAGTGGGGCCGCCGCACCGTCACGATCACGATCTATCGCTGATCCCGCTGCTTCAGTGGTGGTAGCCGTGCACCACAGCGTGCCCGCGCCCACGCGCGATGAGGAAGCGGTTGGCGAGGAAGGCGAACGGGAAGGCGACGACGAAGCCACCCGCGATCGCGGCCCACAGGAGCGGATCGGCGAGTCCGGCTTCCATGGCACCAGGCACGAGCAGCACGAACGCGTTGTCGATCGCTTCCATGATCGTGATCGACACCGTGTCGGCGGCGAGCGCGATCGGGACGATCGCACCGAAGGAGAGACCCGCGCGGAACAACGGCACGGACGTCAGGGCGAATCCGAACACGTAAGCCAGACCGATGGCCAGCGCGATCGTGGCCAGGTCGCTCCAGCCGAGCGCGGTGCCGACGACCATGCCCGCGACCTCGCCGATGACACAGCCGGTCAGGCAGTGGACGGTCGCCGACAGGGCGAGCGCGTCGAGGCTCTTGCCACCGTGGTCGGGCGGGTGAGCGCCGCCGCCGTCGGCGACCTCCGGTACACAGTTCGGTCGTGAACCTCCGTCGCGCATTCGTGGTCATCGTCGCAGCCGCGGTCGCGGCCGCCGCGAGCGCGTCGACGAGCGCGGCTCCCCGGGACCTCGAGACGACACTGGACCGAGCGCTCCGCGCTCCGGGAATCTCCGCGCAGGAGACCGCGGCCGTCGCGGTGGATCTGCGGACGGGCCGAACGGTCTTCTCCTCGAACGCGCAGCGCTCCCTCCTCCCTGCCTCGGCCGAGAAACTCCCCGTCGCCTTCGCAGCGCTTCGTGTCCTGGGGCCGCGTTTCCGGTTCCGAACCGAGCTACTGGGGGCTGGGTCACGCGCAGGCGACACCTGGAGCGGCAACCTGTGGCTCGTCGGATACGGCGACCCGACCCTGACCACGGCCGACGTCGAGCGCCTGGCCCGGAGGTTCGCAGCCACGGGCGTGAGACGCGTCGCGGGCCGGGTCCTGGGCGACGACACGCACTTTGACGCACGGCGGGACGCGCTCGGTTGGAAGCCGCACTACGTCGGCGTCGAGTCCCGGCCGCTGTCGGCGCTCTCCGTGGGGGGAATGCCGCTCACCGGGGTCAACGGCTCGGCGATCGCGGCGGCTCGCGCCTTCGCGGATGCGCTCGTGCGACGCGGGATCGCGGTCACCGGACGCGCCGGAACCGGTCGCGCTCCGCAGGACGCCTTGCCGATCACGTTCGACCTGTCGAAGCGTCTCGCCGAGCTGCTCAAGCTCGTGAACGGCGAGAGCGACAACTTCGCGGCGGAGATGCTGCTCAAGGAGCTCGGCGCCACGATCTCGGCACGCGGATCGACCGCGAACGGGGCTCGTGTGGTTCGAGCGGAGCTCGCGGCGGCCGGAGTGCCGCTGGCCGGGGTTCGGGTCGCGGACGGCTCCGGCCTCTCGCGCTTCGACCGCCTGACCGCAAGCTCCCTTGCGGCGATTCTGCGCGCCGGGGCTGCCGATCCCGAGATTCGCGACGCCTTCGTCACGTCGCTCGCCGTCGCCGGCGTGTCCGGCACGCTCGAGAAGCGGCTCGACCTCCGCGCGACGCGCGGCCGGGTGATCGCCAAGACCGGGACGACGATGCGCGCGTCGGCGCTCGCGGGCTACGTACGACGCCGCTACATCTTCGCGATCCTCCAGAACGGACGGCCCGTGCCGTACTGGACGGCCCGCGCCGCGCAGGACCGCTTCGTGCTGGCGCTCGCGCGTTCCTAGAACGCGATCTCCGAAGCGAGGAGCTTGCGAAGATCGTCCTCGGAAAGGACGGGCACGCCGAGCTTCTCGGCCTTCTGCGCTTTCGAGCCCGGACTCTCCCCCACGACGACGCCGCTCGTCTTCTTCGAGATGGAGTCCGTGACCTTCGCGCCGAGCGCCTCGAGCGCCGCCTTCGCCTCCTCGCGCGTCCAGCCCTCGAGCGTGCCGGTGATGACGTACTGGCTGCCGGTCAGGCGACCCTCGGCCGGCCGCTCCTCCGCGGCGAGCTCGAGCTGGAGCCCCAGGTCGCGGAGCTCGACGAGAAGCGTGCGGTTGTCCGGGTCGGAGAACCATTCGGCAATCAGCTCGGCACGCTCGGGACCGATGCCCTCGACCTCCTGGAGCTGTTCGAGCGTGGCTTCCGCGAGCGCATCCGCCGTCCGGAAGTGGAGTGCGAGGCTCCGGGCGATGATCCAGCCCACCTTGGGGACGTTCAGCCCGAACAGCACTCTCGAGAAGGGCTGCTCCTTCGAGCGCTGGATCGAGTCGTAGGCACGAGTCGCCGAGATCTCGGCGTAGCCCTCGACCTCCGCGAGCCGCTCGGCGGTGAGGCGGTAGAGATCGGGCAGCGAGCGGACGATGCCCTCGTCCCAGAGCTTCTTGATCGTGCTCGCGCCGACGTTCTCGATGTCGAGCGCAGGGCCGACCCAGTGGTACAGCGTCTCGAGGCCGCGTGAGGGGCAGGCGCGGTTGGGACAGCGATGCATCACCTCGCCCTCCGGTCGCACGATCTCGGCCTTGCAGAGCGGGCACCGCTTGGGCATCTTCCAGGGCTTCGTGCCGGGCTCGTGCTCGCCGGCCGGCCCGACGACCTGCGGAATGACATCGCCCGCGCGTTGCACGACGACGAGGTCGCCTTCCCGGATGTCCTTGCGGCGGACGTCGTCCTCGTTGTGGAGCGTCGCGCTCGACACCGTCACCCCGCCGACTCCGACCGGCTCGAGCTCGGCCAGCGGGTTGAGGACGCCGGTGCGACCCACCCGCACGTGGATCTTCAGGAGACGCGTGATGGCCGTCGTCGGAGCCCACTTGAAGGCGCGCGCGAAGCGAGGTCGTCCGTGGAGCGAGCTCAGGCGTCGCTGCTGGTCGAACGAGTCGACCTTCACCACGATGCCGTCGATCTCGTAGCCAAGCGTCGCACGACGCGCCTCCCAAGCGACGCAGGCGTCGGCCACCTCGTCGATCGACTCGAGCCGCTCGGCGCTCGGATTCGTGCGAAACCCGCGCTCGCGTAGCCACTGCAGCGCCTCCCACTGCGTCGCGAGATCGGCGCCTTCGAGAACCCCGATGCCGTAGACGAAGATCGAGAGCGGCCGCGCAGCTGTGACCGAGGGATTCAGCTGGCGGAGGGAGCCGGCGGCGGCGTTGCGCGCGTTCGGCGCCGGCTTCTTGTCGGCGGCGACCTGCGCCTCGTTGAAGCGCTCGAAGCCGTCGAGCGGAAAGAAGATCTCTCCACGCACCTCCACTCGCTCGGGCACCTCGTCGTCGAGCATCCGCAGAGGGATCGCCTCGATCGTGCGCAGGTTCGCGGTCACGTCCTCGCCGCGCTCGCCGTCGCCGCGCGTGGCTCCCCGCGTCAGGACGCCAGCCTCGTAGACGAGCGACACGGCCGAGCCGTCGATCTTCGGCTCGAGCACGTAGGCGACCGGCTCGTCCGTGCCGAGGCGTTTGCGCACGTCGTCGGCCCACTTCTCGAGCGCCTCACGCGTCGTAACTTTCTCCAGCGAGCCCATCGGAGACAGATGCGCGACCTTGGTGAACCCCGCCGCCGGCGGCGCGCCCACACGCTGGGTCGGCGAATCGGGCGCGACAAGGTCGGGGTGCTGCTCCTCGAGCGCGCGCAGCTCGTCGAAGAGGACGTCGTACGCGCTGTCGTCGATCTCCGGATCGTCGAGGACGTGGTAGCGGTAGTTGTGGTGCTCGATCAGCCGTCGAAGCTGGGCGACGCGCTCCGTGGGCGGCGACGTCCTAGATGACACGCAAGAGCTCCTCGGGCGAGCGAACGAACGCATCGGGCTTCTCCGCGAGCAGGCGCTCGTCGGGATGGATGCCGCCCCACCCGACCGCGACCGCGAAGACGCCGGCGGCCTTCGCGGCGCCGACGTCGAAGGGTGAATCACCGATATAGACCGCATCGGCCGGCGAGCCGCCGAGCTTCTCGACTGCGAGCAGCACGGGCTCGGGAGCCGGCTTGTGGCGCTCGGTGTCCTCGTGCGCGACGACGACGTCGAACGCGCTGGCGAGCGCCGGGAAGCGGTCGAACGCGAGCGCCACCGTCCGGTGTCGCTTCGCCGTGACGAGGCCGAGCTGCCGCCCCTCCTTCTTGAGGGTCGGGAGGACGTCGAGGAGCTCGTCGAACGCTTCCAGGGTCTCGTGCAGCTCGTCGTTGTGTACCCGGTACGCCTCGAGCAGCGCGTCGGCGTGCTCCGCGTCGATCGCGTTCATCTGCGCCACGAGTCCCTGCCCGCCGATGCTCAGGCCGAGCTCCTCGTCGGGAATCTCGCGCCCGAGAACCGTCGTGACGGCATACCGCATGGACGCGAGGATGATGGCGCCGGAGTCGATCAGCGTGCCGTCGAGATCGAAGAGGACGATGCGAAAACGCACGCCGCGATGCTAATCACGCCCAGGGTCGACGACTCGGTACTCGACGCGCTCGAGATAGAGGCCCCACGGGGGAGCCGTGAGCCCGGCCTCGGCGCGCGGCCTGCCCTCGAGGAGGCGGCCGACCCGCTCCGGCGCCCCCGACCCGGCCTCGAGCATCGTCCCGACGAGCGTTCGCACCATGTGTCGGAGAAAGCTGTCGGCCGTGATCGTGAAGTCGAGCCGGTCGCCGTTCTGCTCCCACCCTGCGGCGAGCACGGTGCGGAGGAAGACGTCGTGCTGGGTGTCGGTCGGCGTGAAAGCGCGAAAGTCGTGCTCGCCGAGGAGGAGCTGGGCGGCCGCCTGCAGCGCGTCGGTGTCCAGGGGGCGCCGCCACGAGAGCGCACGCAGCGCGTCGAGTGCCGACGGAGAGGTCCGGACGCGGTAGCGATACGACCGCGACCGGGCCGAGAAGCGGGCGTGGAAGTCCGCAGGTGCTTCCACCGCGGCGAGCGCGACCACGTCGTCCGGCAACGCCGCGTTGAGAGCCGCCGCCGCGCGGTCCGGCGGTGGGCCGCCCTCGACCGTGACGCTCGCAACCTGCCCGGTCGCGTGCACGCCCGTGTCCGTGCGACCGGCGACGGCGAGCCCCTCCCAGCGTGCAAAGACTGTCCCGAGTGCCTCCCCGATGGCGCCCTCGACCGTCCGCAGCCCGGGCTGCCGCGCCCAGCCGTGAAAGGCGGATCCGTCGTACTCGAGCGTCAGCTTGAGGTTCACGACGTGACATCATCGCGCCCGATGTCCGACACGCCGCGCTACGACCTGTACAGCCACGAGTTCCGGGCGGCGACGCACGAGACGTACGAGCGGATGCGTGAGGAGACTCCGGTGCATGTGCAGCCGGGCCTCGACGGAGAGACGCCCATCTGGTTCGTCACTCGCTACGACGACGTCGTCGCGCTGCTCACCGACAACGCGCGCTTCGTCCTCGACCCGAAGCTCGCACTCACTGCCGCCGAGCTGGAAGCGCACGTTGCCGAACTCGCACCCGACGAACGCGCGAGTGAGAACCTGCTCGCCAAGGACGGCGAGGATCATCGGCGCCTGCGGCGGCTCGTGACGAAGGCCTTTACGCCGCGGATCGTCGAGCAGCTCCGCCCGCGAATCCAGGAGATCGCCGATGACCTGATCGACCGGGTCGAGGAGCGCGGGAGCATGGAGCTCGTCGACGACTTCGCCTTCCCGCTCCCCATCACCGTCATTGCCGAGCTACTCGGAATCCCGGTCGAGGATCGGCAGCGCTTTCGGGAATGGTCGAGCAACGTCGTCATGCCCGCGCTCACGCCGGAGGACCGAGAGCTCGCCCGGCGCCGCAGCGACGAGTTCATCGAGTACCTGGACGACCTGTTCGCGCAACGGCGTGCCAGGCCGACGGACGACCTCGTCAGCGCGCTCGTCCGGGCCGAGGATGGCGGCGACACGCTCTCTGCGAACGAGCTCTCCAGCATGGTCGTGCTCCTCATCGTCGCGGGCCACGAGACGACGGTGAGCCTGCTGACGGCTGCGGTGCACACCCTCCTCACCCATCCGGAGCAGCTCGCGGCACTCCGTGCGGACGGCTCGGTGATGGCATCGGCCGTCGAGGAGCTGCTGCGCTTCGACAGTCCGGTCGAGCGGACGATCACGCGGTGGGTCGCCGCGGACACCGAACTCGGTGCACAGGCCCTCAGGCGCGGCGACCTCGTCATCGCGGTCGTCGGCTCGGCCAATCGCGATTCCCGGCAGTTCCCGAACGCGGACACGCTCGACCTCACTCGCGCCGACAACAAGCACGTCGGCTTTGGTCGCGGGGCTCACTACTGCCTCGGTGCGCCGCTGGCGCGGCTCGAGACGGAGATCGCGCTCGAGACGCTCCTGCGACGGCTGCCGGGCCTTCGCCTCGAGATCGCCGAGGAGGATCTCTACTGGCGGCCGATCCCTCTCTTCCGCAGCCTCGCGGAGCTTCCCGTCGCCTGGGACGTGTAGTCCCGGAACCCGGACACCCCGCGGGTTGTAGGGCAAGCGTGCGCGCTCTCGTCGCTCTCCTCGTCGTGGTGATAGCGGCCGTCGCCGGCTCGAGCTCGAGCATCGCGAAGAGCCCACAGCTCGTGCTCGGGTATGCGGGCGACCGCGGCGGCAGCCTCGACGTGTACGTCAGGACGACCGGAGCCGCCTCCTCGAAGCGGTTGACGAGCACGCCGAACGACGAGTTTTCGCCGAGCTGGTCGCCCGGCGGTCGACGAATCGCCTACCGCGTGAACGCGCGCCGTGCGGACACGAGCGACATCTGGGTCATGCGCGCGGACGGGAGCGGCAAACGCAACCTCACCCGCACGCCGCGCGTTGCGGAGTGGTCTCCCGCGTTCTCGCCGGACGGGAAGTGGATCTCGTACTTCTCGCTCGCCGCAGGCGGCGACGTCTGGGTCATGCGCGCCGACGGCACCGCGAGGAGAAACGTGACGAGAAACGGTGGGCTGAACGAGTACCCGACCTGGTCTCCCGACGGTCGCAGCCTCGCCGTCAACTCGCATCGCGACGGCCAGTTCGAGATCTACAGCGCGGCCACGACCGGAGCGCGCCAGCGCAACCTGACCCGGCATCCGGCGAAGGATCAGTGGCCCGCCTGGTCGCCGGACGGCCGCCTCATCGCGTTCATGTCCGAGCGCAACGGAAACGATGACGTGTTCGTGATGCTCGCCGACGGAACCGGCGTCCGCAATCTCACGCGGACGTCCGACCTCGACGAGTCACACCCCGCGTGGACGCCCGACGGTGGGCTCACGTTCACCCGACACGGCGAGACGGGCCCCGTCGATCTCTGGATCCTCGACGTCGACGACCCGTCGAGCGCAGTCCGGATCGACACCGAGATCGAGCCCGTATTCGTGTTCGCCTGGAAGCCTCGCTAGCCGGAGATGTCCAGCGACTCGTTCGCCGAGCTCACCGTGAGCCCGGGCTCGGTTCCGCCGCCGATGACATAGACCCGGCCGCCGAGCGCAGCCATGCCGACTCCGTGCCGCGGCGCCGGGAGATCCGGCAGCCGGATCCACCGCTTCTCCGCGATCCGGTAGGCCAGCACCTCGGCGATCGTCCCGTCCGGCTCCTCGCCGCCCGCGGAGACGATCTGCCCCCGCAGCGCGGCGGCACCCGTCCCGCCGCGAGGATCCGGGATCGGCTGCAGCCGCTGCCAGCGGCTTTGGCCGGGCCGCCACGACTCGAACTGCAGCAGGTTGGTATCGAGGCCGACAGTGCGCCCGGCGACCGCGTAGACCGTGCCCGCGAACGATGTGACCCCGAGGTGCTCTCGCGGCGTCGGGCCTGGGGCGCTCGACCACCGGCGCGTGCGCGTGTCGAAGACCAGTGCGCTTCGCGCCAGCCGGCGGCCCTCTCCGATTCCCCCCGCGACGACTATCGAGCGTCCCGAGACGCCAGCCCCGGCCGCGGCTCGCGGAACTGGCATCCGTGGCAGCGCGCGCCACGCCCCTTTGTCGAGGACGAACGCCGTGCGCAGAGTCGTCCCTGCCGCTGTGTACCCGCCGAGGACGTAGGGCTTCCCGCCGACACCGACCGCCATCGCGTGGTGCACGCCCACCGGGAGATCCGGGAGCCGGCGCCACGCGTCACGCGCAGGTGAATAGGCGTCGACGCGCCGAGACGCGCCGCCCTCGATCGTCAGCCCTCCCAGGACGACGATCTCGTTGCCGACGGCCGCGGCCGACACCTCGGTGCGCGGGAGCGGCATCGGAGCACGCGCGTCCCAGTCGGAGGGAGCAGCGCCAGCCGAGCCCGCAAGAGCTGCGACGACGATCCCTAGCGCGAGCACGCGTCTCACGTCAGGCTGCCTCCACCTCGAGGACGAGACCGTCGATCTCGCGCACGACGACTGGCGAGCCCGGATCGCAGCCACCCTCGCAGCGCGCGTTCCAGAGCTCACCGTTCACGCGCACCTGACCCAATGGCCAGAGAGCGTCGACGGCGATGCCGCGCTTGCCGACGAGCGACTCGACGCCGACGAACGCCTTGCGCCGCTGCGACCACCAGAAGATCACACCGGCCTCGGCGATTTCGATCACAGCGGCGATCACGACGGCCAACAGCCCCCACGGCGAGGGCAGGACGAACACGGCGAGCAGGATCGAGAAGAGCAGGAGCACGCAGCCAGCGTACTCCCGGGCCGCGCGTTACTCCTCGGCGGTCTCGTCCTCGCCCGCGCGAGCGCGAGCCATCGCGAAGGGGGTCGCGACCGGCTCGTGGTCGACGAGCTCGAGGTAGACCATCTCCGCAGCGTCGCCCTGGCGCGGCCCGAGGCGCACGATGCGCGTGTAGCCGCCGGGCCGATCCGCGAAGCGCGGAGCCACGTCGGCGAAAAGCATGTGCACCACGTTGTTCGAGCGGAGCGCGGCGAGTGCTTGCCGCCTGGCATGCAGATCGCCGCGCTTGCCCAGAGTGATCATCTTCTCGGCGAACGGCTTGACCGCCTTCGCCTTGGCCTCGGTCGTCTCGATCCGGCCGTGCTCGATCAGGGCGCCCGCGAGATTCGAGTAGAGCGCCTTTCGGTGGGCGGAATCCCGCCCGAGCTTCTTGCCGGATCGCTGATGCCGCATCGCCTAGACGAGATCCTCGCCCTTGAGCGTGAGGCCGTGGGCTCCGAGCGCCGAGCGAACCTCCTCGATCGACTTGCGACCGAAGTTCGGGATCGCCACGAGCTCGT
The DNA here is from genome assembly GCA_035630135.1 of Gaiellaceae bacterium. Lineage (GTDB taxonomy): Bacteria > Actinomycetota > Thermoleophilia > Gaiellales > Gaiellaceae > GMQP-bins7. The sequence goes on along the minus strand of DASQLF010000033.1, from coordinate 4,916 downwards.
TCTCCGACTTCGACGTGAGGTCGCCGATCGTCTCGATGCCGACACGCTTCAGGCAGTTGTAGGAGCGGACGCCCAGCTCGAGCTCCTCGATCGGGAAGTTCTCCATCCCGTGCATGACCGGCGCCTCGGCGACCGTCTCTGCAGGTACCTCGCCGAAGCCCTCGATCGCGTCGGGGTCGGTGAAGATGAGGAGCTGGCTGATAAGGATGTCTGCCGCGCCCTTGATCGCGTCGCGCGGCTCCAGCGAGCCGTCCGTCGTGACGTCGAAGACGAGCTTGTCGTAGTCCGTGCGCTGACCGACACGCGCAGCCTCGACCTCGTAGGCGACTCGACGCACGGGCGAGAAGATCGAGTCGATCGGGATGACACCGATCGTCGTCTCCGGCCCACGGTTCATCTCGGCCGGGACGTAGCCACGTCCGCGCCCGATCGTGAGCGTCATCTCGAGCTTGCCCTTGTCGGAGACGTGCGCGATCTCGAGCTCGGGGTTCAGGATCTCGAGATCGGCGGGGGCCTCGATGTCGCCGGCGGTGACGACTCCGGCGCCCTTCTTGGCGATGTAGACCTCGATCTCGGGCGATGCGCCATGGAGGCGCACGATGAGGTTCTTGAGGTTGAGGATGATGTCCGTCACGTCCTCACGGACGCCCGGAAGCGTCGTGAACTCGTGCGCCACGCCCTCGATCTTGACCGCGGTGACCGCGGCCCCTTCGAGCGACGACAGCAGCACGCGACGGAGGGAGTTCCCGAAGGTGTGCCCGAAGCCGCGGTCGAGCGGCTCGATCGCGAACACGCCGCGATGGTCGTCGGCGTCCTCGTGGACGATCTTCGGAATCTGGAAATCCATCAGGCTGGTTCGTACTGCCACGTGAGTCCTTTCCTTGCGGTGCGAGTGCGGGTTACTTCGAGTAGAGCTCGACGATGAGGGACTCCTGCACCGGCGCGTCGATCTCGTCACGCTCGGGCCACTTGAGAACCGTCCCCTGAAGCCCGTCGTGGTCTGCCTGGAGCCACGGCGCCACTGACGCCGTGAGATCGGTCGCGTCGCGCACGAGCTGCTCGACCGGGCTTCCCTGCTTGAGCGCGATCACGTCGTTCGGCCGGACGCCATAGCTCGGGATGTTGACCCGGCGGCCGTTCACCTGGAAGTGGCCGTGGCGTACGAGCTGCCGCGCCTGGGCACGCGAGCCCGCGAAGCCGAGCCGGTAGACGACGTTGTCGAGGCGCGTCTCGAGCATGCGCAGCAGGTTCTCGCCCGGCGCACCGAGACCGCGTGTCGCCTTCTCGTACGTCGAGCGGAACTGCTTCTCGAGGAGACCGTAGTAGCGGCGGGCCTTCTGCTTCTCGCGCAACTGCAGGAGGTACTGGCTCTGCTTGATGCGGCCGCGACCGTGCTCCCCCGGCGGATAGCTGCGGCGCTCGACGGCGCACTTCTCCGTGAGGCAGCGCTCGCCCTTCAGGAAGAGCTTCACGCCCTCACGGCGGCAGATACGGCACTTGGGGCCGAGGTCGCGAGCCATTAGACGCGCCTCCGCTTCCGCTGGCGCACGCCGTTGTGGGCCTGCGGGGTCACGTCCTTCACGCCGAGGATCTCGAGGCCTGCGGCCTGGAGCGAGCGGATGGCCGTCTCGCGACCGGAGCCCGGGCCCTTCACGAAGACCTCGACCTTCTGCAGGCCGTGCTCCATGCCCTTGCGGGCAGCGTTGTCGGCGGTGACCTGCGCGGCGAACGGCGTCGACTTCCGGGAACCCTTGAAACCGGCCGAGCCGGCCGACTCCCAGACGATGACGTTCCCCTCGGCGTCGGTCAGCGTCACGATCGTGTTGTTGAACGACGTCTTGATGTGCGCCTGGCCGATGGCGATGTTCTTACGGACTCTGCGGCGTGTACGGCCGCGCGTCGCGGGTCTGCGGGGAGGTGCCATCGGTTACTTCGCCTTCTTGCCGCGGCCGACGGTCTTCTTCGGGCCCTTGCGCGTGCGGGCGTTGGTCTTCGTGCGCTGACCCTTGACGGGCAGCCCACGACGATGCCGAATGCCCCGGTACGCGCCGATCTCGGTGAGGCGCTTGATCGCCTGATTGCGATCGCGACGGAGATCGCCCTCGACCTCGACCTCGGCGTCGATGTAGTTGCGGAGCTTCGTCACCTCGTCGTCCGTGAGGTCGCGAACCTTCTGCTCGGGATCGAGCTCGAGCGCCTTGATGATGCGCTGCGAGGTCGAACGGCCGATTCCGTAGATGTACGTCAGCCCGATCTCGAGACGCTTCTGCGTGGGGAGGTTGACTCCCGCGATGCGTGCCACGTGGTTAGCCCTGCCTTTGCTTGTGCCGAGGGTTGGTGCAGATCACGATCGTGCGTCCGTGCCGCTTGACGACGCGGCAGCGCTCGCACATGGGCTTGACGGATGGGCGGACTTTCATCTGGTTACTTCATCCGGAAGGTGATTCGGCCGCGTGTGAGGTCGTAGGGAGAGAGCTCGACCTTGACCCGGTCGCCGGGGAGGATGCGGATGTAGTGCTTGCGCATCTTCCCGGAGATGCGAGCGAGAACCGAGTGACCGTTGTCGAGCTGCACCCGGAACGTCGTGGACGGGAGCGCTTCCACGACCTCGCCCTCGATCTCGATCTTCTCTTCCTTTACTGCCACTTTCGCGCGCGAACGGACCTTTCGGTAGGAGGATTTCTTGTGAGAACAGCGGCACGGTCACAGCCCGCGCCGCGGCGGGACATCGTAGCAGACCCGCCGCTTCAAACCTCGACGCCGCCCGGCACACCCACACGCGGTGTGAGGATCCGCGGGCCGTCGGTGGTGATCGCAACGGTGTGCTCGAAGTGGGCCGACATCGAGCCGTCGTGCGTGCGGATCGTCCAGCCGTCGTCCATGACCCAGACTTCCGGCGAGCCGGCCGTGATCATCGGCTCGATCGCGATGGTCATCCCCTCCGAGAGGCGCGGGCCGCGGCCCGGCTCGCCGAAGTTCGGGATGTGCGGATCCTCGTGGTAGTAGCGGCCGACGCCGTGGCCCACGAGGCTGCGAACGACGGAGAAGCCTCCGGCCTCGACGACCTCCTGGATCGCGTGCGAGACGTCGCCGACGCGATTTCCGACCGTGGCCTCCGCGATGCCCGCTGCGAGCGCGTCCTGCGCGACGTCGAGCAGGCGCTGATCCTCGGCCTCGATCTCCCCCACGCCGAAGGTGTAGGCGCTGTCGGCGATGGAGCCGTCGAGCGTCACGCCGACGTCGATCGTGACGAGATCGCCTTCGCCGACGACGAGACCGTCGGGGATCCCGTGGACGACGACGTCGTTCGCCGAGATGCAGATCGCTCGCGGATATCCCTTGTAGCCCTCGGAGGTCGGAACGCCGCCGTGCTCGCGGATGAAGCCGCCCGCGGCGTCGTCGAGCTCCGCCGTCGTGACGCCCGGGCGGAGCAACCCGCCTACGTGGGCGATCGTCTCGGCCACCAGCGCGCCGGCCGCGGCCATCTTCTCGATCTCGCGTGGGCTCTTGCGGATGATCATCGGCCGGCGGCGGCGACGGCCTCGAGGGCGTCCCGGATGTCGGAGAAGACGTCGTCCATGGCTTGCTCACCGTCGATGATGAGCTCGATCCCGGCGAGCCCGTAGCGGTCGACCACGAGCTCCGTGAGCTCGTGGTACAGGCGCAGCCGGTTGCGGATCGCCTCCGGCGAGTCATCGGCGCGGCCTTCCTCACGCGCGCGCGTCTCGAGCCTCGTCGTCGCGACCTCGTCGGACACCCGCAGCAGGATCACCGCGTCGAGCGGCTTGCCGATCTCGTCGAGCATGGTGTCGAGCGCCTCGGCCTGCGCGAGCGTGCGCGGGAACCCGTCGAGGACGAACGTGTCCTCCTCGGCCAGCCGCTCGCGGATGAGGTCGACCATGAGCTCGTCGGGGACGAGGTCGCCGCGCTCGAGGATCGGGCGAACCTCGCCGCCGAGCTCGGAGCCGTCGGCGACCGCGGCACGCAGGATGTCTCCGGTCGCGACGTGCGGCGCGTCGTACGCGCTCGCGATCCGCTTCGCCTGCGTGCCCTTTCCCGACCCTTGCGGGCCCAGGATCAGAATCCGCACAGTTCCTCCGTTATTTGAGGAAGCCCTCGTAGGAGCGCGCCATCATCTGCGACTCCATCTGCCGCATGGTGTCGAGCGCGACGCCGACCGCGATCAGCACCGAGGTGCCGCCGAGGGCGCCGGCACTCGCCTGCGAGAAGCCGCCGTACGCGATGAAGAGACTCGGCAGGACGGCCACGAGGGCGAGGAAGAGCGATCCGGGCAGGGTCAGACGCGACAGCACGCGGTCGAGGTACTGCGCGGTCGGGGGCCCGGGTCTGATCCCGGGGATGTACCCGCCGTACTTCCGGAGGTTGTCCGCCTGGTCGACCGGGTTGAACTGGACGGCTGTGTAGAAGTAGGTGAAGACGACGATCATGAAGCCCTCGATGACGAGGTAGATCCAGTCTCCCGGCTGGAAGTACTCGTTCACGAAGTCGCGCGTCGCCGGGAAGTACTGCGCCATCGTCGGCGGGAAGGCGAGGATCGCCGCCGCGAAGATGATCGGGATGACGCCCGCCATGTTCACGCGCAGAGGCAGATAGGTCGACCCGCCCGCCGTCATCTTCCGTCCGACCATGCGCTTCGCGTACTGGATCGGGATGCGCCGCTGGCCCTCCTGCACGAAGACGACGGCAGCCGTGATGCCGACGGCGATCAGCGGGAAGAAGAGTTTCTCCATCGGGCCGCCGTTCCACCAGGCGGCGATGCCGATCGGGAGGCCGATCAGGATCGAGGCGAAGATGAGGATCGAGATGCCGTTGCCGATGCCGCGCTTCGTGATCAGCTCGCCGAGCCACATGAGCAGGATCGTCCCGGCGGTGAGCGAGACGATGATGAGCACGAG
>DASQLF010000032.1:0-5035 GCA_035630135.1 Gaiellaceae bacterium | reverse complement strand
TCGCGCAGCTCCGGCGGGCAGTACCGGATCCCGAGCCGCTCGAAGACCTCGGCCTCGCTCGCCGCGTGAGGCAGCGCGCCGAGCGCCGCGACGTACTCGGCCGACCCGGTCGCGCGCACGAACTCGGTCCCGTACGCCTCCGGATCGGTGACGAAAACGCTCACCGGCACGCCGTCCACGGTGAGGCCCGACGCGCGCCTCTCCTCCCGCGCGAGCACGACGACGATCGCGGGAAGCTCGGCAAACCGGTCGAGCACCTGGGCCGGCTCGTCGGAGGAGACGACGACCGCGAGCTCGTGCGAGAGCTCCGCGTACCGGCGGGCCGCCCCGGCTACCTCGCCGCCGAGCGCCGCGCCGATCTCGGCTGACAGCCCACGGGCGCGATTGACCGTGAGACCGCGAGGCGCGACCGTCTCCCGCGCGAGGTTCGCAACGATCTTCGCCTCGGTGACGCTTCCCACCCCGGAAACCTCGCGCAGCCGGCCGGCGAGCGCGGCCTCGCGAAAAGCATCGACCGACCGCACCTCGAGGTGCCGTGCGATCGCCAGCGTGCGCGCGGGCGTGAGCCCCAGAGTGCGACCGTAGGCGACGAGAGCCGGCGAGAGCTCCTCCTCGAGCGTCCGCAACTCCGCGATCTCGCCCGTCTCGACCAGCTCCCGCAGCTTCGACTCGATGCTCGAGCCGATACCCCGCAGCTCGCGCACCCGCCCGCTCCGCACGAGCTCCGCCACCGACGCCGGCGAGGAGCGGATCCCGTCGGCCGCGCGCGTATAGGCACGAACAGCGAAAGGCGACGTGTCCTTGAGCTCGAGCAGGGCCGCGAACAGCGTCAGCCGGTCGGCGATCTGGGTGTTGGTCGGATCAGGCATAGGTCACCGCCGAATCGGGTAGTCCACCTTCATGCCACGCGCCATCTGGTCGGGAAGCATCGCGTTCGGGCTCGTCAACGCGCCCGTGAAGATGTACAGCGCCATCAGCGAGCACAAGCTCGAGCTGCACATGGTTCACGAGAAGGACGGGTCGCCCATCGGCTACGACAAGATCTGCAAGAAGGAGGGCAAGAGCGTCCCGAACGACGAGATCGTCAAGGCGTACGAGGTCTCCGACGGCGAGGTCGTCTATCTCACCGACGAGGACTTCCAGGCGGCCGAGGAGGAGACGTACAAGACGATCGAGATCCTCGACTTCGTACCGCGTGACGAGATCGACCCGATCGTCTTCCACCGCACGTACTACCTTGGCCCGGCCGACGGCGCCGAGAAGGTCTACGCGCTGCTGCTGAAGGCGATGGAATCGTCGGAGCTCTCCGCGATCGCGCGCTACGTCTTCCACGAGCGTCAGCAACTCGGCGCCCTCCGAATCCGCGACGGCGTCATCACACTCGAGCACATGTACTTCGCCGACGAAATCCGCCCGACGACGGACGTCGTCCCGAAGAAGCTCCCGCGCGTGGAGAAGCGCGAGCTGGACATGGCCGAGACACTCATCGAGCGCTTCACGTCGTCGTTCGACCACGAACGGTACGAGGACGAGTACCGCAAGAAGCTCCTGAAGATCGTCAGGCAGAAGCAGAAGGGCAAGGAGATACACGTCGAGGAGCTGGAAGAGCGTGAGGCGCCGACCGACATCCTGGAGGCGCTCAAGGCGAGCGTCGAAGCGGCGAAGGGCACGCGCAACGGCAAGAGTCGCGCCAAGAAGGCACCCGCCCGCACGAAGCGGAAGGCGAAGGCCAAGACCTAGAGATCAGGCCGCGTGCGCCTCGAGGTCGGCGAGCGAGACGAACTCGAGCGCCGAGGCGTGCGTGGCTTCGAGGACCACCGGCGGCGCGACGCCCGCCTCCAGCGCCTCGTGCCAGCGCGCGGCGACGACGCACCAGCGGTCGCCTGGCAGGAGCCCCGGGAACATCCACTGCGGCTGCGGCGTAACGAGGTCGTTCCCCGCCGCCACCGAGAACTCGAGGAACTCCTCGGTCATCACCGCGCAGACCACGTGAAAGCCGAGGTCGGCGCCCGCCGTGTGGCAGAGGCCGTCGCGGAAGTACCCCGTCACGGGATCCCGGGAGCACGGCTCGAGGTCGCCGCCGAGGACGTTCACGCTTGAGAGGTTAGGCCCAGCCCGTGACGAGCCAGCGCCCGCGCCGGAACCGGGTCGTCATCAACGCGAGCCGAACGACGATCAGGACGAACAGTGCGGCCCAGACGCCTCGGATCCCCCAGTCCTCTTCGAGCACGACGAAGAGCACCGCGGCACAACAGAGGAAGGCTGCGAGCATCGACAGCGCGAGGAACGGCCCGTCGCTGGCGCCGATCAGGATCCCGTCGAGCGCGAACACCGCACCGTTCAGCGGCTGCATGAGCGCGAAGATCGGCCACAGGAGCGCAGCCTCGTCGAGTACCGACGCGTCACCCGTGAACGCGCGCGGCAGCACGCCCGCGAGCAGCAGCATCACCACGGTGAAGACACCGCCGAGCGCGACGGAGAGCCAGATCATGCGCTCACTCGCCCCGTAGGCCTCCTCCTTCCGGCCGGCACCGAGCTCGCGACCGACGATGATCTGTCCCGCGATCGCGACGGCGTCGAGGACGAGCGCGAGGAAGATCCAGAGCTGGAAGGCAATCTGGTGCGCGGCGATCGAGGCGTCGCCGAAGCGCGTCGCGACCGCGCCGGCGAGGACGAACGCGAGCATCAGCGACGTCGTGCGCACGAAGATCCACTTCCCGAGAGAGAGCACACGCCGCGCCAGGGCTAGCCGCACCGCCGCCTCGCCCGGCTCGAGCCGCCGCAGCACGACCACGACGAACGCCGCGCCCATCCCCAGCTGCGCGATCGCCGTCCCCCACGCCGAGCCGGCGATCCCCCAGTCGAAGCCGTAGACGAAGAGCAGCTCGAGGAAGACGTTCACGACGTTCCCCGCGATCAGAACCACGAGCGGCGTCCGCAGGTCGGCGACGCCGCGGAGGTAGCCCTGCGCGCCGAGCGCGAGGAACGCCGCCGGGAACCCGATCGCGGCGATGCGCAGGTACGTGACGGCGAAGTCCGCCGCCTCGCCCTCTCCGCCCATGAGCGACACGAGCTGCGGCGCGAGCGCCGCCATCACCGCCGAAACCGTGATGCCGAAGGCGAGTGAGAGCCAGACCGCCTGCGCGCCGAGGCGGCGCGCAGCCTCCATCTCTCCCGCTCCGCCGGCACGCGCGACCTGCGCGGTAGTGCCGTACTGAAGGAAGTTGAAGATCGCGAAGATCCCGCCGAGGACGGTGAACGCGATGCCGAGCGCCGCGAGCTGCGGCCGTCCGAGGTGGCCGACGATCGCAGTGTCGACGAGGAGGTAGAGCGGCTCCGCCGCGAGCGCGCCCAGCGCCGGAAGCGCGAGGCCGAGGATCTCGCGGTCGTACCTGGAGCGCAGCCTCACGCGGTGCGCGAGGCTTCGATCGTCGCCTCGTAGGCGGCGACGTAGTTCGCCACCATGTGCTCCGGCGAGAAGCGCTCCTCCACCTCGCGCCGGATCTCCGAGGGATCCAGCGAGTCGGCGAGCTCGAGCATCGCGCCGTTCTCCATGTCGCGGTAGTTGTCGACGATCACGCCGGTGCGCCCGTGCTCGACGATCTCGGGCACCGCACCGCGCCTCGTCGTCATGACCGGCGTGCCGCATGCCATCGCCTCGATCATCATCAGCCCGAAGGGCTCTTCCCAGTCGATCGGGGAGATGAGCGCGCGGGCGCCCATGAGCAGCTCGACCTTGTCGGCGTGCCCGACCTCACCGACGTACTCGATCGAGCCGCCGAGGTGCGGGCGGATGAACTCGTCGAAGTACCTGATCTCGAGCGGCTCGCGGCACTTCGCGGCGATCTTCAGCGGGAGACCGGTTTCGAGGGCCACGGCGAGAGCGCGATGGGCGCCCTTGTCCGGGCTCATGCGACCGAGGAAGAGCAGGTAGTCGCCACCCGAGCGACGGCGGAAGGGATAGAGCGAGAGGTCGAGCGCGTTCGGGCAGTTCGCGATCCACGGCAGGTGCGGCTTCGGCTTGCGCTGGTTCATGGAGATCGAGATCAGCTTCGCGTTCGGCGCGAGGTCGAGCACCTGCTCGTACAGGCGCCCGGGCTGCCCGTCGAGCGGGCCGTGCGCCGTATGGCAGAACGGCGTGTCGAGGGTTCCGCCGAGCGCGAGCCCGAAGAGACCCGTGTGGTCGTGCAGAACGTCGAACTCGTCCGCCTTGCGGAAGGCGTGGGTCGTGTGCTGCAGCTCCCAGTATGTGTGCCCGATCCACTCGCTCGGCGCCGTGTGGAACACCGACTCGAGCCGGGCCCGTGTCTGCGAGTCGCCGGACGCGAAGAGGGTGACGTCGTGGCCGTCGTCGACGAGCCCGTCCGCGAGAAGCGCGACGACGCGCTCGGTTCCCCCGTAGGCCTCCGGCGGAACCGGGAACCACGGCGGGCACACGATGCCGATCCTCATTGCGCCGATCGTCTCATACGCCTTCGGCAATCGTTACCCGGCCGCGCTCGACTGCAATCGACCAGGTTCGGCCGTATGCCCGCACGCCCTCGATTCGCAACCCGTCGAGCCAGCTCGGAAGCTCGTCGTCGACCGTCGAGATCAGGCGCTGCCGCTCCCGGTCGGGCTCGAGCCCGAGCAGCACCCGGACGAGCAGGATCGGCGTGCCGGCGGCCCACGCCTGCGGGCGGGCGGCGGTGGGATACGCGATCGGGAACGGCGTGTCGTCTCGCGCGTAGCCGGCGAAGACCTCGGGCAGCGACCAGTCGAAGTGGCCGGCGGCCTCGATCAGCGCGCGGGCGATCCGCCTCGCCTCGGCCGTGTAGCCGTGACGGGCGAGGCCCCAGGCCGCGAGCGACGTGTCGTGCGGCCAGACCGTCCCGTTGTGGTAGCTGATCGGGTTGTACGCGGCTGCGTCGGACGCCATCGTGCGGATGCCCCAGCCCGACCAGAGCTCCTTGGAGAGCAGCTGGTCGACGACCGTGCTCACGCGCGCCTCGGGCACGATCCCGCTCCAGAGCAGGTGCCCCATGTTCGAGCTCCG
>DASQLF010000031.1:0-30219 GCA_035630135.1 Gaiellaceae bacterium | reverse complement strand
CCTCAAGTGCTCCTACGCCCCGTACGCGCGGATCATGAAGAAGATCTGCTGGGAGGAGTCGTTCCACATCCTCCACGGCCGCGACGTCATCCTCGCGCTCGTCACGGGCACGCCCGAGCAGTTCGAGCTCGTTCAGGAGGCCCTCGACCGCTGGTGGGAGCCGCTCATGCAGTTCCACGGCAACCCCACCGCGGCCGAGGAGGATCCGATGTTCGTCTGGCGGATCAAGTCGCAGGGGAACGAGGAGGCGCGCCAGCAGTTCCTCGAGGGCTATGTCCCGCAGATCCGCGAGCTCGGGCTCACGATCCCCGATCCGGCCCTGCGCAAGGACGAGGAAACGGGCACGTGGCTGTACAGGGAGCCCGACTGGGATGAGCTTCGCTCGGTCGTCACCGGTCACGGGCCTGCGTCGCAGGAGCGGCTCGACTTCCGGCGGCTCGCCCGTGAAGACGTGGCATGGGTCGAGCGGGTGGTGCTCGCGGAGGCAGCGTGATCTACGAGGTCTTCCGGCAGGAGCGCAAAGGTCAGCCGTTCCAGCACGCAGGCTCGGTCTCTGCGCCCGACGAGCAGTTCGCGGAGATCTATGCCCGCGAGCAGTACGGGCGACGGCAGGAGTCGATCGCGCTGTGGCTCGTGCCGCGCGACTCGGTGCACGAGATCGCCGAGTTCCCGGACGAGTTCGAGATGAAGTACAGGCGCGTCGACGGGTACTCGATCAAGGCACGCCTGCACGAGGCGCGCGAGAAGGCAGGCACACTCGACCAGGCGCCGGGAGCGGGCAAGCAGTGACCGCGCGCACAGATGCGCTTCTCGCGTACGCCGACGACGAGCTGATCCTCGGCTGGCGCAACTCCGAGTGGACGGGCATCGCGCCGTTCCTCGAAGAGGACGTCGCCTTCTCGTCGATCGCGCAGAACGAGATCGGGCACGCGCGGGCGCTCTACGAGCTGGCAGCAGCCGAGCTTGGCACGACCGCCGACGAGCTCGCATTCGACCGCTCTCCCTCGGAGTACCGCTGCGCGCCGCTCGTGCAGACACGACTCGTCCACGACTGGGCCGGCACGATCGCGCGCCACTTCCTCTACGAAACGGCGGATGCGATCCGGCTCGACGCGCTCAAGTCCTCCGACGACGCCGAGCTGGCCGGGCTCGCGGCGAAGATGGATCGCGAGGAGGTCTACCACCGCATCCACGCAGAGATGTGGGCGACTCGGCTGCGCGACGAGCCGCGGTTCCGCGAGGCTCTCGACGCCCACTGGCGCTACGCCCTCGGACTGCTCGACGGCGAGCTTCGTCCCCGTCTCGTGGAGCGCGTCCGCGAGCTCGGATTCGAGCTCGATGGCGCCGAGCCGGTCGAGCGCGCCCTCGACGACGAGTTCGAGTCGTTCTGGGAGGAGATGACGGTGGTCCGCCGCTCCGCGCCGGCGGGGGCGCAATGGTGACGACCGAGGCAGTCTGGGAAGCCCTCGCCGAGATCCCGGATCCCGAGATCCCCGTCATCTCGCTGGTGGAGCTCGGGGTGATCAAGGGTGTGGCCATCGAGGACAAGACCGTGCACGTGGACTTCACGCCGACCTTCATGGGGTGTCCCGCGCTCGAGGTCATGAAGATCGCGATGGAGGAGAAGATCGTGGGGCTCGGCGGGACACCGGACGTCGCCGTCCGCCTCGACGACTCGTGGTCGACGGACGACATCACAGCCGAGGGACGCGCGAAACTGCGGGAGGCCGGCTTCGCGCCGCCCACCCCGAGGCCGGCCGCTGGGACGATCGACCTCGTCCAGCTGCAGCGTGGGTTCCGCTGCCCGTATTGCGGGTCGATGGAGACGCGACTGGACAACCTCTTCGGCCCCACGCCGTGCCGCTCGATCCGTTACTGCGAGAGCTGCCGCCAGCCGTTCGAGCAGTTCAAGACGATCTAGAGTCACACCGAGTGAGCGTCGCGGCGCAGGACTACTCGATGGTGATCGGTGGCGACTGGGTCGAGTCGGAGTCGGGCGCGCGTGTCGAGGCGACGAGTCCCGCGACCGGCGGCTCGCTCGGGACGGTCCCGGAGGGGACGCGCGACGACGCGCGACGGGCGATCGCCGCCGCGAACGACGCCTGGCGCGGGTGGGCAGCTCGTTCTGCGTTCGACCGGGCCGAGGCGATGAACCGCGTCGCCGACCTCGTCGAGGAGCGCCGCGACGACCTCGCCCGGACTCTCACGCTCGACCAGGGAAAGCCACTCCACGCCGAGGCGTACGGCGAGATCGAGGAGCTCGTCGTCTACTGGCGCATGGCCGCGGCCGACGCGACCCGCCTCGCGGGATCGATGCCGCCGTCCGTGGACGCCGGGAAGCGGATCTTCGCCTACCGCGTCCCTCGCGGCGTGGTTGGGGTGATCACGCCCTGGAACTGGCCGTATACGATGCCCGCCGAGATCGTGGCGCCCGCGCTCGCCGCGGGCAACGCCGTCGTGTGGGTGCCCGCGCCGTCGACGTCGATCTGCGCCGTGAAGCTGGCCGAGTGCATCGTCGACGCGGAGCTTCCCCCCGGCGTCTTCTCGATGGTGACGGGGCCGGGACCGGTGGTCGGCGACGAGGTCGCCGGCAGTCCCGGGGTCCACGGCATCGGCTTCATCGGCTCGGTCGCGACAGGACTGCACGTCGCCGCGCGCGCCGCCGGAAAGGCGACGCTCCTCGAGCTCGGCGGAAACGGGCCGATGGTCGTACTCGACGACGCCGACGTCGAGGGCGCAGCGGAGGCGAGCATCGCGGCGTCCTTCCTCTGCGCCGGACAGAGCTGCACCGCCGGCGAGCGCTACCTCGTCCACGAGGCCGTGCACGACGAGTTCGTCGAGCGCCTCGAAGCCGCTGTGAGCCGGGCCGTGCGCCTGGGCGATCCCTTCGCGGACGACACGACCATGGGGCCGCTCAACAACGAGCCGACCGCCGCGAAGATGGATCGCCACGTCGCGGACGCGATCGACCGCGGGGCCGAGCTCGTCGCAGGCGGCGCTCGCGCGGACGGCTTTCCGACCGACCTCTACTGGCAGGCCACGGTTCTGGCCGGGGTCACGGAGGAGATGGAGGTGGCGCGCGAGGAGACGTTCGGTCCGGTCGTCCCGATCACTCGGATCTCGAACGACGAGGAAGCGCTGCGCATCGCGAACGTATCCCCGTATGGCCTGCTCTGCGCGGTCTGGACGAAGGATCTCGCGCGTGGCCTGCGCTTCGCGGAGGGCGTGGACGCGGGCTGGGTGAACGTCAACGAGTCGACGAACTACTGGGAGAGCCACCTGCCGTTCGGCGGCCGTGCCGGCTCGAGCTCGGGCGTCGGCCGGGTCGGTGGCAACTCCGTCCTCGAGGCGTTCACCGAGCCGAAGACCGTGGTCGTCACGCTTGGCTGACGGACTCGGACGGTAGGGTTCGAGCAAGTGAACGTCGAGATCTTCTACTGCCCCACCTGAAGCGGGTACGACGCACGGGCCGCGAGTATCGCGGCCGAGCTCAAGGCAGCGCTCGACGTCGACGCGAAGGTCACGCCAGGTGCGAAATCGCAGTTCGACGTGCTCCGGGACGGTGACCTCGTCTTCTCGAAAGCAGCCAAGGGCCGCTTCCCCGAGGACGGCGAGATCGTGGCGGCGCTGATCTAGCTAATCGTCGGCGTCGTCGTTGCCGCGACCTGGATTCCCTTCGCATTCCTTCCGCACGTCACGCCGGAGGCGGTCGATCTCCGAGCGGCGACCCTGGATCTCCTCGGACCGGTCGAGGAGCTCCGTGACCCCCTTGCACGTGCCGAGCACGAAGCGCGTGAACGCGAGGTTGTAGCTCGCGTACGCCTCGGCGATCGTTCCCGCGCCCGCGAGCTTCGAGACCGCCTCCTCGAGGAGCGGGAGCGCCCCCTCGTAGTCCTCGGCCTGCATTCGCGCGTAGCCCGCGTTGTTGAGCGACACGCCGCTCGCGCCCGATGTCGTGGTCGTGGTCTCGGAGTCGGTGATCGTGGGCTCGGAGTCGGAGGTCGTCGTCTCCTGCGGAACCGTCTGAGTCTCGGTAACGGTGAGAGTCGACGACGTGCCGGCAACGGTCGACACGGTCGTCGTGACGCGCATGACCGTTCGCGTCTCCGGCTCCTCTCCGTCGGAGACGAAGGCGGCGGCGGCCAACCCGGCCACCAGCAGCGCGACGAGTGCGAGCGGAACGAGCCAGAGCTTCCGTCGGCTCCGTGACGGAGGCACAGCTTGCGGGTGGGCGCCGGAGAGCACCGCTGTCGCCGGCTCTGCGTCACGGAAGACGTCCTGGAGGTCCTCGACGAGCTCGCCGGCGCTCGTCGGGCGATCGGCGGGGTCCTTGGCCAGCGCTCGCTCGAAGACGGCGTCGACGGCGCGCGGAAGCTCCGGGGCGGCTCGCGCGGCGCTCGGAATCGGGGCATTCAGGTGTCCGAACGCCTCGGTCACCGGCGTGTCGGCCGCTCCCGCGTACGGCCTCTGGCCGGTCAGAAGCTCGTAGGCGACGACGCCGAGCGCGTACCGGTCGCTGGCGGCGGTCGCGGTCTCGCCCCGCGCCTGCTCGGGTGAGAGGTACCCCGCGGTCCCGAGCACCATTCCGGGCAGCGTGAGCGTGTCGAAGCCCGCGGCCGAGGCGATCCCGAAGTCCGTTACGTGGACTCGATCCTCGTCGTCGAGCAGAAGATTCGCGGGCTTCACGTCTCGATGGACGATGCCCTCCGCGTGGGCGGCATCCAGTCCTTGCGCCGCCTGTCGCAGCCACTCGAGCGCACGACTCGGCTCGACGGGCGTGGACCGGATCCGGTCGTAGACCGAGCCGCCTTCGAGGTACTCCATGACGATGAACGGCTGGCCGTCGTGCTCGCCGACGTCGAACACCGTCACGACGTTGGGATGCGCCGAGAGTCGCGCCGCCGCGCGCGCCTCCCGCGTGAACCGAGCGCGAACCTCGGGGTCGCGCGCATGCCGCTCCGCCAGCACCTTGACCGCGACGGTGCGGCTCAGGAGCCCGTCGATCGCGTGGTAGACGTCTCCCATCCCACCGCTGGCGAGGTGGGCTATGGACGAGTAGCGCGCTGGCAGGGCACGGTCCGACACGACGAATGTGTACCCGCTGCGACCGTTTCTCTAGCGCGCTCAGAAACGGCTTTGACTCGACTCGATCTGGCTGCCACGGTACGCACATGGACGCTGCGACAGCCGTCGCGACGGTGATCGTCGGGTGCCTCGCCCTGATCGGCCTGTTCGTCGTCCTGGGCCTTGCCTACGAGGGGGTCCAGCGGATTCGTCGGGGATCGGACGACGAGGCGATGTTCGACGACGAGGACGAGTCGGACTCGATCCGCGAGGCAGCAGCCGAGCTCGAGCTGGAGCACGACTGGTGGAGCATGTCCCTCGAGGGGTTGGAGGCGGAGCCGCGGTTCCAGCTCGCCGTCGCGGATCTCGGCGCGAGCGACGTCGAAGAGGTCGTCGCGCTGAGCCGTGACGCCGACGGCTGGGTCGCCTCGATGGCGCTGGCCGCGCTCGCCCGCCGCGCGGACGTCCCCGTCGACTGGGTGGCATGGGCGACGCGGAACCTCGTCCGCCCGTCCGTCTGCGAGGACCGGCTCCTGCTTCGTGCGCTCGCGGTTCACGCCGACCGGCCCGTCATCGGCGCGGCGCTCCAGGCCCTCGAGTCGGTGCGTGACGACGTCGTCGCCGAGTTCGTGGCCGACAGGCTGACGCGAGGCGAAATGGTCGACGAGCACACGTTCGACGGGATCTCGGCGACGACGGTCGATGCCCTCGAGGCGTTCGTCAGCCGCTTCGAGCCGGACTTCGGCGCGGAGTTCACGGCGAGCTTCGAGCGCTGGCGCGCGCTGTGGCACCTTGGCACCGTCGGGCGTGTCTGGGAGCAACCGTTCGACGAGCCGCCGACCGTGCTCGTCGGCCGCCGGCGCGAGCTCGTCGAGCTCGTCGTCTCGGCGCTCGGACAGAGTCCGCCGAGATCGGTGCTCCTCGTCGGTGAGCACGGGGTCGGGAAGACGGCGCTGACGCGCGCGGCGCTCGCACGGCTGGAGCCCGATGCCGTCGTGTTCGAGACGACAGCCGCGCAGCTGAATGCGGGAGCGATGTACGTCGGCGAGCTTGAAGGGCGCGTGAAGACCCTCGTCGACGCCGTCGAGGGCCAGAACGTCGTCTGGATCGTCCCCGAGCTCCAGGAGACCCTGTTCGCAGGTCAGCACTCGCGAAGCCCGCAGGGGCTTCTCGACGCACTGCTCCCGCACGTCGAGTCCGGCCGGATCGCGCTCGTCGCCGAGGTCACCCCCCAGGCTGCGGAACTTCTCGTCGCGGCACGGCCGCGAGTGAAGAGCGCCTTCGAGGTCGTCCGCGTCCGGCCGCTCGACGACGAAGCCACGATCGCCGTCGCCAGGCATGCGCTCGAGACCGACGTGCTCGGAGTCAGCGCGGACGACGAGACCCTCCGCGAGACCCTCGAGCTCGCCCAGCAGTTCTTCCCCGGTGTCGCGCAACCGGGGAACGTCCTTCGCCTCGTGCAGGCCACCGCCGCCGAGGCCGCAGAGAAGGGCGAGGACACGTTCGACGGCCGGGATGCTCTCGCGACGCTCGCCGCGAGCTCGGGCTTGCCGCTCGCGCTGCTCGACCCGTCAGCCGTGCTTCTGCTCGACGACGTGCGCGCGTTCTTCAGCCGACGCGTGCTCGAGCAACCGGAAGCCGTCGACTGCGTCGTCGAGCGGATCGCCCTGGTCAAAGCGGGCGTCACGGATCCCACGCGTCCGCTCGGCGTGTTCCTCTTCGTCGGCCCGACGGGCACGGGCAAGACGGAGATCGCGAAGGCCCTCGCCGAGTTCCTCTTCGGCTCGCCCGAACGCCTCATCCGCCTGGACATGAGCGAATACCAGACGCCCGAATCCTTCGACCGTCTCCTCTCGGACACCGCGCTCGACGCACACGGGGCCGCACTCGTCTCGTCCGTGCGGAAGGACCCGTTCGCGGTCGTGCTGCTCGACGAGTTCGAGAAGGCGGCGCAGCCGGTGCGTGACCTCTTCCTGCAGGTCTTCGACGACGGGCGACTCACAGACCTGCAGGGGCGGGTGGTGGACTTCCGGCGCAGCGTCATCGTGCTGACCTCCAATGTCGGCGCGCCGCTCGCTCACGGTCCCGCCGTGGGATTCGATCCGTCGGCCGACACGTTCTCCAGCGCGGGGATCGAGCGTGCGGTGCGAGCGTCGTTTCGTCCCGAGCTCGTGAACCGCTTCGACCGGATCGTTGTCTTCCGCCCGTTCGAACGGTCGGCGATGCGCGCGCTCCTGGACAAGGAGCTCACGGACGCGCTCGCGCGACGCGGACTACGCGGACGCCCGTGGGCCGTCGAAGTGGACGAGTCCGCGTACGCGTTCCTCGTCGACAGGGGATTCAGCCCGGAGCTCGGCGCGCGCCCGCTGAAGCGAGCCGTGGAGCAGCACCTGCTCGCGCCACTCGCTCGTGCGATCGTCGAGCAGACGGTTCCGGAAGGGGATCAGTTCCTCTTCGTGACGGCGCCCGGCGGCGAACGGATCGAGGTGTCCTTCGTCGACCCGGACGCGCAACCCACGGTCGAGGAGGACGAGACGGACGCATCGCTCGCCATGCCGACGCTCGCGCGGTCACCGAAGGGCGATGGAGAGTCGGTGCGATTCGTGCTCGCCGAGCTCGAGCGGGTCGCCGGAGAGGTCGACGACGCGCAGACACAGAAGGGCCACGCCCTCTCGGCGATCTCGGAGCCGGGGTTCTGGGAGCGCGACGACCGGTTCGAGCTGCTCTCGGAAGCCGAGTATCTCGATCGCCTCCAGGCCGCGACGAGAACGGCACAGCGCCTCGGCGAACGTCTGCGGCGGAGTGTGCGCTCGGACGGCCGGGCCAACGCCGAGCTCGTACGACTGCTGGCAGGGCGCCTCTACGTGCTCGACCGAGCACTTGCGGGAATCGAGCAGTCTGCACCCACCGAGGTGCTCGTCCAGCTGCGCCCGTCGGGCATCTCGGCGGAGGACGGCGCATTCGCGACCGTGCTCGCCGAGATGTACCTCGCCTGGGCGGATCGCTGTGGGATGCACGTCGCCCGGCTCGTGGCCGACGACGGACACGAGGTGCTCGTGATCGCGGGCCTCGGCTGCGGCGAGATCCTGCGCAGCGAAGCGGGCCTGCACGTGCTCGAGGTCGTGGACGACGAGAAGGACGGTAGCCCGGTCGTCGACCGCGACCAGGTGCAGGTCACGGTCGTCGCGCGACCACCTGGACAGGAGCCCGTCGACCCGGCCGGCGCGGCACGGGCCGTTCTCGAAGGCGCCCCGACGTCCACGACCGTCGTTCGCCGGTACCGCGCCGGAAAGTCTCCGCTCGTTCGGGACAGCGTCCGGGGATTCAGGACGGGCAGGCTCGACCGCGTCTTCGCGGGCGACTTCGACCTCTTCTGATCAGCGCAGGAGGAAGCCGTCGGCGAGCGGGTCGTCCGGGTCGAGCGTGAAGACGTGCCCACCCGTCCTGTACGCGCTGCCCTCGACCTCGGTCACCACTGCGGGCAGGCCCCCGACATCGGTTTCGGAGACGACACGTCCACGGAACTCGGTGCCGACGATGCTGCGATGCCGGAGCTCGTGCCCGCGTGGAAGCCGGCCCGAGCGGTCGAGGATCGCCAGGCGCGCCGAGGTTCCGCTGCCGCACGGCGAGCGGTCGACCTCGCCGTCGGCGAACACGGTGACGTTGCGCTGCGTCAGCGGATCCTCGCCCTCGTCCTGCCAGAAGATCACGCCGTAGACGTCCCGCAGCTCGGGCTCGAGCGGGTGGACGACCTCCTGCCAGGCTCCGACCTCGCGCTTGAGCTCGCGGCCGAGCTCGATCAGCCGCGGCAGCTCTGCGGGATCCACGCGCTCCTCGACGGAGGCGTAGAACGCGCCGCCGAACGCGACGTCGACCGTGTGCTCGGCCAGCTCCAGTCCTGCCGTGTGGACGTACGAGGGCACGTTGCGGAACCGCACGGAGCGAACGCGACCGCCTTCGACCCACGCCCACGTGTCCAGCCTGCCCGACGGCACGTCGACGATCACAACGTTCTCACCTTCCTTCTTCTCGACGATGCCCTCGTCGAGTGCCCAGGTGACCAGCGCGATCGTCCCGTGGCCGCACGCCGTCGAGTAGCCGGCGTTGTGGAAGAAGACGACGCCGAGCTGCGCGCCGTCGTCGTTCGGCTCGACGACGTGACATCCGTACATGTCGGCGTGCCCGCGGGGCTCGTTGACGAGGAGCTTGCGCACGTGGTCGAGCCGGTCGTGGGCGTCGCGCCGCTTGTCGAGGATCGTCGCGCCTGTGAGCGGCTCCACGCCTCCCATGACGATGCGGAAGGGCTCGCCGGCGGTGTGGTAGTCGACCGCGCGGATCTCCACAGGTGCGTCAGCGACCCTTGAACTCTGGCGGGCGCTTGTCGAGGAACGCCTGCACGCCCTCGGCGAAGTCCTCGGACTGCGTCGCGGCCTGCTGGAGCTCGGCCTCGAGCTGCAGCTGACGGTCGAGCGGCGCCGCGTATGCGTGTTCGAAGAGCTGCTTCGTCATCGCCACGGCCCTGGTCGGAAGCGCCGCGTACCAGCCGGCGAGCTCTCCTACGCGCGCAGCGAACTCCTCGGACGGCACCTCCTCCGACAGCAGCCCCCACTCCACTGCCTCCGAGGCGCCGAGCCGACGGTTCGAGACCATCCACTCGAAGGCGCGCGAGAACCCGAGCAGGCGATGGATGAACCAGGTGCTGCCGGCGTCCGGGACGAGCCCGATGCCGATGAAGCCCGGCACGAACGTCGCGTCGGACGAGCCGATGCGGACGTCGCAGGCGCACGCGAGCGAGAGGCCTGCGCCCGCCACGGGCCCGTTCACGGCGGCGAGAACGGGCTTCTCCAGCGAGCGGATCGCGCGGATGTTCGGGTGGTAGGTCTGCTCGAGCGCCTCGCGAACGCCTCCCGGCAGCGACTCGAACTCGCGCAGGTCCTGGCCCGCGCAGAAGCCGCGTCCCGCGCCGGTCAGGACGA
Source organism: Gaiellaceae bacterium (assembly GCA_035630135.1). Lineage (GTDB taxonomy): Bacteria > Actinomycetota > Thermoleophilia > Gaiellales > Gaiellaceae > GMQP-bins7. The sequence continues at coordinate 20,179 of DASQLF010000031.1, read as the reverse complement.
CGGCGCGGACCGCCGGGTCGGTGGCTTCGCGCAGCGCGGCCGCGAGCCCTTCGTGCATGGCCCGGTTGATCGCGTTGTAGACGTCCGGGCGGTTGAGCGTGATCGTCAGGACTGCGCCGTCGTGTGTGCTGAGCACCTCGTTGGCCATCCGCTTATGCCTTCCGCTCGCGGTCGAGGAACGCGCGGACGGCGTCCTGCGCCTCGTCGCCGAGCATGGACATCGCGAGCCAGTCGCGCGCGTGGCCGACGGTCTGATGCCAGCCGAAGTCGCGCCACACGTTCAGCTGCTGCTTCGCGTAGCGGGTGGTCTGGGGGAGTCGCGCGGCGAGCTTCTCCACCCACTCGTCGACGGCAGCGTCGAGCTCGGCCTCGGGGACGACCTTGTTCACGAGCCCCCACTCCTCGGCCTGCGGAGCGGGGATCTCGTCGCACAGGAAGATGATCTCCCGCGCGCGGCGGTCGCCGACCATGAGCTGGAGCCACTGCGTCGCGCCTCCGGCCGGCACGGAGCCGTGCTGCAGGCCGACATGACGGATGAACGCGGTGTCGACCATCACCGCGAGGTCGCACGCCATCTGCAGCTCGTTCCCGCCGCCGACCGCGATGCCGTTGATCCGGGCGATCGTCGGCTTGCCGATCTCGCGCAGCCGGTCGTGCATGTCCTTGAACGCTCCGAACCACTTCCAGTACTCGCTCGAGTTGCCGAGCAACGTCTCGTCCCACGACCGCAAGTCAGCGCCTACGCAGAAGGCCCGCCCCGTTCCGGTGACCACGACGGCGCGGATGTCGTCGTCCCACGACGCGTCCTCGCACGCGCGGGCGATCTCACGGAGCGTGCGGAAGTCGAACGCGTTCAGCACGTCCGGCCGGTTCAGCCTGATCGTGGCCCGCGGCGGCGCCTTCTCGTAGACGATCGCCTCGAATCCGAGCTCACCCGGGTCGACGGGGCGGGGGTGTGTCGGCTCCGTCACTCGACCTCGACGAATTGCACGGTGAACGGGATGCCCATGGCCATGGCGTCCTTGCCGGCAGCGGCGAACGCCTCCGAGCTCGCAGCCGCCTTGAAGGCGTCCATGTCGGCCCACTCGAACTCCGCGTAGTACTTGGAGGGCGGGTCGCCGAACGGAGAGCCGAAGATCTTGCCGTGGCGGAACGCCGAGCACTCGACCTTCGAGCTGAACTCCTCGTTGTGCTGCTCGTAGCGCTCGGGCTCGGGCTCGGCCTCGTATTGGATGATCGCGCGGATCACTTGCGCTCCTTCGTCGGGGACGACGGGCAGCGTATAGCGTCCTCGCGTGAGCTCGACCGGCTTCACCGTCCTGCTGGCGTTCGCAGCAGGACTTGGCGGATCGGTTCAGATCGCGGTGCAAGGGCGGCTCGGAGAGCGGGTCGGGGCGGTCGAGGCGATGGCCACGGCCTCAGTGATCGGAGCGCTCTTGGCACTCGTTGTGCTGCTCATCGCCCGGCGCTCCCTCGCCGGGCTGGGCGAGGCCCTCGGCTCTCCGAAATGGATGCTGCTGGGCGGCTTCATGAGCACGCTGATCATCCTCGCGGTCACGATCGCCGGGCCGCGGATCGGAATCGTGGCGACGACGTCGGTGCTGATCGCAGCCCAGTTCTCGCTCGCAACCGTCATCGACCGGTTCGGGTGGTTCGGCGTGGAGCGCGTCGCCATCGGCTGGCCACGCGTCCTCGGGCTCGCGTTCCTCTGCATCGGAGCGGTGCTCACACTCCGGCGGTGAGCTAGGTGCTCGAGCCGGAACTGCTCTGGGAGCGCTTCTTCGCGTTGACGAGGATCGCGCGGCCCTCGAAGGAGGAGGGACCTGCGCGCGAGCACGTGCTGTCGTGGGCAGCGGAGCGCTCGTACGAGACGGCGGTGGACGACGCCGGCAACGTGGTCGTCCATGTCGCCGCCTCGCCCGGTCGCGACGGAGCACCGGTCGTGGTTCTGCAGTCGCACCTCGACATCGTCTGCGAGCGCGACCCGGGGAGCGCCTTCGACCCGCGAGAAGGTCGGATCGACGTCCGCGTCGAGGGAGACTGGGTGCGCGCCGAGGGCACGACGCTCGGCGCGGACAACGGGATCGGCGTCGCAGCAGCGCAGGCCGTCGTCGACGACGACTCGGTGCGGCACGGCCCGCTCGAACTCCTCTTCACGGTTTCTGAGGAGCAGGGCCTCGAGGGCGCGAAGGCGCTCGACACCTCGCTCGTCTCGGGGCAGCTGCTCCTCAACCTGGACGGCACGAGCGACCGAGCCCTCACCATCGGTTGCGCCGGAAGCGACCACACGCTCTTCCACCTCTCCCTGTCCGCCGAGCACGTCGCCGGCGAGAGCGTCGTCCTCGCCGTCGAGCTGAGAGGCGCCCGGGGCGGCCACTCCGGCGGGGACATCGCGGCAGGTCGCGTCAACGCGATCAAGGCGCTCGGACGCGTGCTCGCGGCTGCCTACGAGGTCGCCCCCTTCGGGCTCGTCTCGCTGGACGGGGGCGTCAGTCGCAACGCCATCCCGCGAGAGGCGAGGGCGGTCGTCATCGTTTCGGGAGAGTCGGAGCCTGCGCTCCGCGCCGCCCTCGACGACGAGCTCGCGGCGATCGTCCGCGGGCACGCGGGAACCGATGGCGACGTGGTGCTGACGGTGAGCCCGGCGGAGGCCGACACCGTTGCCGATCCGTCGACGACCCGGCGCGTGCTCGACCTCGTCTCCGCGCTCCCGAACGGCGTCCTCGCGCTGACGCCGGGCCTGCAGGGAGCGGTGGAGACGAGCACGAGCCTCACGACTGCCGCCACCGCGGAAGGAGCCCTGACGCTCGGCTCGATGACGCGGAGCTCGAACGCCGCGGCGCTCGACGGGGTGCTCGCGACGATGCACGCGCTCGGGCGTCTCGGCGGCGCCGAGATCGAGGTACGGCGCTCGTATCCACCATGGGAGCCCGACCTCGACGCGCCGCTGCTCACGACGGCGAAGACGACCTTCGAACGGCTCTTCGGCTCCGGCCCGGAGCTGGCGGTCGTGCACGGCGGGCTCGAATGCGCCGTCCTCGGACAGAAGCTCCGGGGCGTCGAGATGGTCTCGATCGGCCCCGAGATCGTCGGCCCGCACGCGCCGGGGGAGAAGGTGTGCATCTCGTCGACGCAGCGCTTCTACCGGCTGCTCGGCGGACTACTCGCAGACCTCTCGCGCTAGGTCCCTCGGCGGCAGCGTCGCTCGAGCTCATCGGCGTCGAGCACCGTCGTCCGGCCGCGTGCGAGGGCCACGATGCCGCGGCCCGCCTCCTCGCGCAGCACGCGGTTCACCGTCGCACGGGAGGTGCCGGCCATCGCCGCGATGTCCTCCTGCGTGAGCGGGACGACACCGTCGTACGTCGCCGCCAGCTCGACCACACGCCGGCGCACGCGCGTCTCGGCGTCGACGTAGTGCGCCTCGACCACGCGGTCGGTCGATCGCCGAAGCGCCTCGGCGAGCAGGCGCAGTAGCACGTCCTTCACGCCCGGATGCGCGCGCTGTATCGCCGTGAAGTCGGCGTGGAAGACCGAGCGCGTCTCCCCGGCCTCGAGCGCCTCGACGGATGCCGAGCGCCGTGCGTCGGGGTGGACGAGCGCCAGCTCGCCGAAGGACTGCCCCGGCCCGAGGACGTCCACGAGCACGGTGTCGCCGAGCGGCGTCGACACCCGCACGCCGAAGCGGCCACGCACGACGAGGTGGAGCGAGTCCGCCGGATCCTCGCGGTGGAAGACGACCTCCCCTCGGGCGAACGTTCGTCGTCGTGCGATCGCGAGCAGCTCACGGACGTCTTCCGCGGGAAGGTCGGCGAGCAGGGGCCAGTCCATCCCCGGAGTCTGTGTAACGGCGGTGACATTCGCAACGTCGCCGGCGCGAACGACACGGCTCGATGCGACTCGTACTCTCGGAGCATGAGGAAGTCGAGGAAGGAGCAGACCATGAAGCGCATCGCCACCTTCGGAGCCATCGTCACCGCCTTCGCAGTAGCGCCTGCGGTCGCCGCTGCAGGGAACGACGCACAGGTCAAGCCGCAGATCACCGCGCAGGTGGTCGGCGTTCAGGTCGCGAAGGTGCAGCGAGCGCAGGCCGCAGTCTCGCTCCAGCGCCACCTCGTGCAGGTCGCGCACGCCAAGCGCTTCTCGCTCGTCTTCCGCGGACGCGTCCGCTAGGACGGCCTCCATCCGAGTGGGGGAGCGTCGAGAGGAGCCGCGAGGCTCCTCTCGTCGTTGCATGCCTAGGATCGCGCCGGTGTTCACCGTCTCCCAGCGGGATGCCCTGCGCGCGCGCGTCCTCGGGCTCGCCGACGAGGACGAGCGCATCGTGGCCGGGGCGGCCGTGGGCTCGCTGGCCTTGGGCGACGGCGATCGCTTCTCCGACCTCGATCTCACGTTCGCCGTTGCCGACGGCGTTGCGATCTCGGACGTGCTCGACGACTGGACGGAGAAGCTCGTCCGCGAGCTCGGGGCGATCCACCTCACGGATCTCGTGCGCGATCCGACCGTCTATCGCGTGTTCCTGCTGCCTGAGGCGCTTCAGTTCGATCTCTCGCTGACGCCCACAGCACGGTTTCGCCCTGCCGGCCCGCGCTTCCAGCTGCTGTTCGGCGAGACGGTGGGCGACGCCGAACTGCCTCGCCCGCCGGTCGCAGAGGACCTCTTCGGTTGGGGCGTGATCTACGCGCTCCACTCCCGCTCGTGCATGGGGCGCGGTCGGCTCTGGCAGGCGGAGCACTACGTCGGCGCCGTGCGCGACCACGCGCTCTCGCTCGCATGTCTCCAGCACGGCGTGTCGGCGGTGCAGGCACGCGGCTACGACGACCTTCCCTCCGATGAGCTCGCGCGCTTCGCGGGTACGCACGTCGAGTCGCTCGACCCGGCTGCGCTGCGGCGAGCGCTCGCCGCGTCCGTCCGCGAGCTCGTGCGCGGTGGCGAGAACGCCGATCTCGCGCACGCGCCTGCTGTGGCGGCGCGCCTCGCCGAGCTCGTCTGACGCCGACTAGATGCCGACGATGTCGTCAGGCCGCACGGGGACGCGGGTGAGTGCCCGCCCGGTCGCGTCCCGCACCGCTGCCACGATCGCCGCGGTCGAGACCACGGTCGGCGGCTCGCCGACACCCTTGAGCCCGTAGGGCGCGTCCGGCTCCGGCTCCTCCACGAGCTCGGAGACGACGGGCGGCATGTCGAGGAACGTTGGGATGAGGTAGTCGGTGAAGCTCGCGTTCGTGATCGCGCCGTCGCGCGTCTGGATCTCCTCCATGAGGGCCAGGCCGAGCCCCTGTGCCGTGCCGCCCTCGATCTGCCCCTCGACCGCGGTGCGGTTCATGGCCTTGCCCACGTCCTGGGCCGTTCCGATCCAGACGACGCGCGTCAGACCGAGCTCGACGTCGACCTCGACGACGACCCGCATCGCGGCGAGAGCGAGGGCGACGTGGGCGTTGCCCTCCGTGATCTGTCCGGTCTCCGGGTCGAGCGGGAACGTGCGGGGATGGCGGTACACCCGCTCGACGTCGACCGGCCCGCCGCCCGCCCGCTCGCGCTCCTGGAGGGCAGCACGACATGCAGTCTGGACGGCGCCCGCGGCCATCCACGTCATCCGCGACGCCGACGCCGAGCCGGCCGAGCCGACACTCACGGTCGAGCCGGATGCGAGAGTGACGTCGTCGCTGCCGAGCTCGAGCCGCGCGACCTGCAGGATCACCTCGCTGACCCCCTGCCCGACCTCCGCGGCCGCGCAGTGCACCTCGGCGGAGCCGTTCTCGGCGAGCACGACGCGCGCCGTGCAGAAGTCGTCGAAGCCCTCCGAGTAGCAGATGTTCTTGAAGCCGACGGCGAAGCCGACGCCGCGCCGCACTCCCTCACCGCGCGTGGTGTTCCCCGCGCCGCCCGGCAGGCGGATCGCCTCGCGGGGGAGATCCTCCGGCTCCGGCGGACCGAGCGCGGCAGCGCGACGGATCACGTCGCGGGTCGGCAGCGACCCTGTGACGACCTGACCGGTGGCAAGCGTTCCGCCGGTCTCGAGCGCGTTCAGGAGCCGGAGCTCGATCGGGTCGATGTCGAGCGCGGCCGCGAGCGTGTCCATCTGCGCCTCTGCGGCGAAGCACGTCTGCACGGCACCGAAGCCGCGCATCGCACCGCACGGCGGATTGTTCGTGTACACCGCGAGCCCCTCGACCTCGAGGTTGTCGACGACGTACGGGCCGACCGCGAACGAGCACGCGTTCGAGATGACCGCCGTCGAGCTCGATGCGTAAGCCCCTCCGTCGACGAGGATGCGCATGCGCACGGCGACGAGACGCCCGTCGCGCGTCGCGCGGTGCTCGGCCCGGATACGCGCCGGGTGCCGGTGGATGTGGCCGACGAACGACTCCTCGCGGTTATAGACGATCTTCACGGGCCGCTTCGTGCGCAGTGCGAGCAGCGCGGCGTGGATCTGCATCGAGAGGTCCTCGCGCCCGCCGAACGCGCCGCCGACCCCCGCGAGGTGGATCCGCACCTGCTCGGGATCGAGGCCGAGGCATGGAGCGACCTGGTCCCGGTCGACGTGCAGCCATTGGGTCGCGACGTGGATGTCGACGCCGCCTTCGCCGTCCGGGATCGCGATCCCCGACTCCGGGCCGAGGAACGCCTGGTCCTGCTGGCCGATCTCGTAGACGCCTTCCACGCTCACGTCGGCGGCCGCGTCGGGATCGCCCCGCCGAATGAGGATCGAGCGCACGACGTTCGGGCGCGGATCGTCGCGGTACCCGTGGCCCATCGTCGGGCGGTCAGGGTGGAGCGGCTCCATCTCCGTCGCTCGCTCCGGATCGATCACGGGCTCGAGCGGCTCGTACTCGACACGTACCGCCGCCGCTGCGCGCCGCGCCTGCTCGGGCTCCTCGGCGGCGACGATCGCCACCGCCTCGCCGAAGTAGCGGACACGCTCGAAAGCAAGCACTGGCTGATCCGCGAACTCGAGGCCGTACGTCCTCTGGCCCGGAACGTCCGCGTGGGTGAGCACCGCGTGGACGCCCGGCAACGTGAGCGCCTCGGAGACGTCGACGTCGACGATGCGGGCATGCGCGTGCGGGCTGCGCACGGTGTAGCCCCAGAGCATCCCGGCCGCGTGCAGGTCGCTCGAGTAGGCGAACTCGCCCGTCACCTTCGGGACGGCGTCGACGCGACGGGTCGACGAAGCGTGGCCGCGCCGGGGCTCGACAGTGACGGTCATCGCCCGGCCGCCACGTGCACCGCGTCGAGGATCTTCGCGTAGCCCGTACACCGACAGAGGTTGCCGGAGAGCGCTTCGCGGATCTCGTCGTCCGAGGGATCCGGTCTCCGTTCGAGGAGGTCGGCCGCAGCCACGACGAAGCCCGGCGTACAGAAGCCGCACTGCACCGCTCCCGCGTCCGCGAACGCCTCCTGCACCGGGTGCAGGCCGTCGCCGCCGGCGAGCCCTTCCACCGTCACGACGGCGTGGCCGTCCGCCTGCGCCGCGAGCACGAGGCAGGCGCACACGAGCTCCCCGTCGAGGAGCACCGAGCACGAGCCGCACTCGCCCTGCTCGCAGGCGTTCTTCGAGCCGGGCAGCTCGAGCCGGTCGCGAAGTGTCGTCAGCAAGCTCTCGCCTGCCCAGACGTCCGTTTCCCGCCGCTCCCCGTTGACGGTGAGCTCGATCTTCACGTGAGGCACCGGTCGAGGGCACGTCGGGTGAGGACGCGAAGAGCGTGGCGGCGGTAGGCCGCGGTGCCACGGACGTCGTCGATCGGGCTCGCGGCGTCGGCGACCTGATCGGGGAAGCCGTCGGCCTCCTCGAGTGCGGCGGTAACGAGCGGGACGCCCGGTGCCGCCGATCCGAAGGCCGCTCGCAGCTCGCCCCGCTCGCGGTCGGCCACGACGGCCAGGGAGCACACCGCGATGACCATCGCGTTCCGTGGGCCGACCTTCATGAACGTCTGCGGCTGGCCGCTGGGTGGGACGAGCACGGCGAGGATCAGCTCGTCGTCGGCGAGTGCGTTCCGCTTGACCCCGAGCAGGAAGTCGCCGAGGGGAAGGCGCCGCGTGCCGCGGATGCTCGCGAGCTCGACCTCGGCGCGCTCGACGAGGAGCGGCGGCAGCGCGTCGCCCGCGGGTGACGCGGTACCGAGGTTCCCGCCGATCGTGCCGCGGTTGCGGATCTGCGGGGACCCGACCGTGCGTGACGCCTCTGCGAGCGCGGGCAGCGCCTCCGCGACCTCGCCGCGCATCGCCTCCGTGTAGGTCAGCCCGGCTCCGAGCCGGATCCTCCCGTTTTCGCGCGACGAGCCGCGGAGCTCGGCGACCTCGTTGAGGTTGAGCAAGACGTCCGGGCGCGCGCGGTCGAAGTTGAGCTCGACCATGACGTCGGTGCCGCCCTGGATCGGAAGAGCGTCCGGATGCTCGGCCTTCAGCCGGAGCGCATCGTCGAGCGAGCGAGGCGTGAGCACGTCCACGGTGACGTTCTAGCGTTCCTCGCGTACGTACGGCACCCCGAGCGCGGCGGGCGCGCCCAGCCGCCGCTTCGCGAGACCCGTCGAGACGAGCACGAGGACGAGGATCGTCATGAGGTAGGGCAGTGCGTAGAGCAGCTGTGGCGTGATGTCCACGTCGCGCGCCTGCAGCGCGAAAGGCAGTGCCGACAGCGCCCCGAACAGATACGCGCCGACGAGGCAAAGCTCGGCGCGCCAGAACGCGAAGATCACGAGCGCGATCGCGATCCACCCCGCGCCCCCGACGAGCGTGTCGCCGGCCACCCACCCGGGAGTGATAGAGAGGCTGTAGCAGGCGCCGCCGATCCCGGCGAGCGCGCCGCCCACGATGACGTGGACGTACCGGTAGAGGCTCACGTTCACGCCCATGGCGTCCGCCGACGCGGGCGACTCGCCAACGGCACGCACATTGAGGCCGAAGCGCGTCCGCGCGATGTAGAGGCCGACGAGCAGCGTCAGGATCCAGGACGCGTACACCAGCGCGGACTGGTCGAAGACGATCGGCCCGAGCACCGGCAGGTCGCCCAGCCCGAAGACGTCGAGCGAGTCGAACCGGTGAGTCGCCGGCTGATCCGCGAGACCGAGCTCGGTGCCGACGTACGCCGAGAGCCCGAGGCCGCCGGCGAAGATCGTCAGCGCGAGGCCCGAGACGATCTGGTTCGCGCGGAGCGTGATCGTCAGGAAGGCGTGGATCGCGGCCATCGCCGCGCCGGCGAGGACGGCCGCGACCACGGCGAGGAAGAGCACCGGCGCGCTCGCTCCCTCGACCCGCTGGGTCATCCAGAAGCCGATCGCCGCGCCGAGCAGCATCATCCCCTCGACGCCGAGGTTCAGCACGCCCGAGCGCTCCGCGAGGAGCTCGCCCAGCGCGGCATAGAGGAGCGGCGTCCCATAGAGCACCGCCTGGGCGAGGACGATGACGAGCAGGCTGTCGTTCACGCTCACGAAGGCGCCTCCGCGACCGTGGCGCCGGAGCGCGACCTCGTCAGCCGCAGCCGGTAGCGCAGCAACAGCTCGCCGCCGAGGGCGCAGAAGAGAATGATCCCCTGCATCACGCCGACGAGGCCTGACGGAAAGTCGACGCCCTGCAGGAAGAAGCCCGCATTCTGGAGGCCGCCGATGAGCACGGCGACGAGGCACACCGCGAACGGGTTGTAGCGCGCGAGCGCCGCGACGACGATCCCCGTGTAGCCGAAGGCGGCGGCCTGCAGCCCCGTTGGGCTGCCGTCGAGCGTGTGCGTGAAGTCTCCGATCTGGCTGGCGCCCCCGATGCCCGCGATCGCGCCCGACAGGGCCATCACGGACAGGATCTTCCGCCGCGTCCGCATTCCCGCGTAGCGCGCCGCGCGGGGCGAGTCGGCGATGACGGCGACCTCGAACCCGAAGCGCATCCGCGAGTAGAGAACCCACACCGCCACCGCGACCCCGATCCCGACGAGGAACCCCAGCGGCACGACGACCGAGCTGCCGAGCGTCGGCCAGAACGAGTCCTCGGGCATCGGCTTGCCCTGCGGGAACGAGCGCGCCTGCAGCGTCGACGTGTCGCGCCAGTACGAGGCGCTGTCGAAGATCAGGTACGTCATAAGCAGCCCCGCGACGTAGTTGAGCATCAGCGACGTGATGATCTCGTTCGTCCGCGCGAACGCCCGCAGCACGCCGGGGATGAGCCCCCAGAGCGCGCCCAGCACGGCGGCCGCGACGCACATCGCGACCACGTAGAGCCCCGTCGCCGTCGCGTCGCGGTCACCGAGCTGCAACGCGATCCAGGACGCGCCGACCGCGCCGAGGTAGAGCTGGCCCTCCGCGCCGATGTTGAAGAGCTGCATGCGGAAGGCGACCGCAGCCGCGAGACCGGTGAAGAGGATGGGCGTCGCCGAGATCAGCGTCGCCGACATCGCGCCGTTGCCCGTGAACCCGGCGTCGACGAGATCCCGGAACGTCTCGAGCGCGTCGTGGCCCGTCGCCTGGAGGACGACCGCGATGACGGCGAACGCGAAGGCGAGCGAGCCGACGGGCACGGCGACGGAGAGCCACCACGGCTGCTGGAGCCGGCGCTCGAGCTTCACGCGGCGCGCGCTCCGCCGGCCATCAGGAACCCGAGCTCCTCCACGGTCGCGGACTCGGCCTCGAGCTCGCCCGCGACGGCACCTTCGTAGAGCACGAGCACCCGGTCGGCGAGAGCCAGGATCTCGTCGAGGTCCTCGCTGACCAGCAGCACCGCCACGCCCTCGGCAGCGGCCTCGCGCAGATAGGAGTGCACCGTCTCGATGGCGCCGACGTCGAGGCCGCGCGTCGGCTGCGCCGCGACGAGCACCTTCGGTGAACCCTGGAACTCGCGGCCGAGGACGAGCTTCTGCAGATTCCCGCCCGAGAGGTTGCGCGCGGGCGCGTCCGGGCCCGTCGTCTTCACGTCGTAGCGCGCGATCAGCGAGCGGGCAGCCTCGGTCATGCGGCGCAGGAGGAGGAACGGCCCGCGCGCGACGGGAGGCCCCCGATACGTCTTGAGCACCGCGTTGCGCGAGATGCTGAGGCTCGGCGCAAGGCCGGTTCCGAGGCGATCTTCGGGAACGTGCGCTACCCCTGCGGCGATGGCGCGACGCACGTCCCCCGACCGAAGCGCACGGCCATCGACCCGCACGGTGCCGTCCGTTGCGGGCCGCATCCCGGAGATGACCTCCGCGAGCTCGCGCTGACCGTTGCCCGCGACTCCCGCCACGCCGACGATCTCGCCGGAGCGGATCGAGAACGACACGTCGGCGAGCGAAAGCCCACCTCTGTCTCCCGAAGCGCTCACGTCCGTGAGCTCGAGCATCGCGTCTCCGAGTGCGTGCGTGCGCTCGACCCGGAGCGCGTCCGCGACCTCGCGGCCGACCATGAGCGAGGCCAGCGAGCGCGGCGTGACGTCGTCGACGGCGACCGTCGCCACCGACCTGCCGCCACGCAGCACGGTGATGCGGTCGGCGACGGCCATCACCTCGTGGAGCTTGTGCGTGATCACGATCACCGAGTGCCCCTCTCGCGCCATGACTCGCAAGGTGTTGAACAGCGCGTCCGCCTCCTGCGGCGTGAGGACGGCCGTCGGCTCGTCCAGCACGAGGACGCGGGATCCGCGGAAGACCGCCTTGACGATCTCGACGCGCTGCTGCTCGCCGACCGAGAGCTGCCAGATGCGCGCGTCGGGATCCACGTGCAGCTGCAGCGCCTCCGACACCTCGCGGACCTCGCGCCGGCCGGGCTTGCCCCCGAGCCAGAAGCGCGGCCTGTGCCAGCCGAGGAGGACGTTCTCGGCGACGGTGAGCGTCTCGACCAGCCGGAAGTGCTGGTGCACCATGCCGATGCCGGCATCGAGAGCGTCCCGTGGGCCGCCGAAGCTCACGCGCTCGCCGTACAGGCTGATCTCACCCTCGTCCGGCCGGTACAGGCCGGTGAGCACGTTCATGAGCGTCGTCTTGCCGGCGCCGTTCTCGCCGAGGAGCGCGTGCACCTCGCCGCCGGCCGCCTCGAACGTCACGCCTTCGTTGGCGACGATTCCGGGGAACCGCTTCGTGATGCCGTCCATGCGGACGGCGGGAGGACGAGAGGCGCCGGGTTCGCCGGCGCCTCTCGTTCGAACTTCCTCCACCCGGCTAGCCGGGCGGCGCGACCGACGAGACCTTCCCGATCACACCCTTCGCGAGCCACTGCATCGAGTAGAGGTCGGGAAGCACCTTGAGTGTCTTGCCCTTGGGCACCATCAACTTGCCCTTCTGGTCGTAGATCGGTCCCTGGAAGACGTTGAACTTCCCGGAGACGATCGCTTTCTGCTTCGCGGCGATGGTCGCCTTCGTCTTCGCCGTGACCTTCGGCCCGTACGGCGCGAGGCTCGTGAAGCCGTCCTTGATCGTGCCGTAGTAGAAGCCCGACTTCCAGCTTCCGTTGATGCCCGCCCGCGCACGCTTCACGTAGTACGGGCCCCAGTTGTAGACCGCTGCGGTGAGCCACTGCTTGGGAGCGGTCTTGCGCGCGTCCGAGTCGTAGCCGACCCACGGCACGCCCTTGGACTCCGCGACGACGCCCGCTGCCGGGCTGTCGACGTTCTGGCCGAGCACGTCCACACCGGCTGCGATCAGGTTCTTCGCGGCAGCCGTCTCCTTCGGCGGTGAGAACCACGAGTTGGTCCAGATGAGCCTGATCCGCGCCTTCGGGTTCGCCACCTGCGCTCCGAGTGCGAACGCGTTGATGTGGCGGACGACCTCCGGGATCCCGAACGGCACGACGTAGCCGATCAGGCCCTTCTTGCTCGCCGCTCCGGCCGCGATGCCGGACAGGTAGATCGTGTCCTCGCCCGCGCCGAAGTACTCGGCCTGGTTCTTCTTGACCTGCAGGCCGGTCGCCTGCTCGAAGAGGACGTTCGGATACTTCGAGTACAGCTGGCCGTTCACGCCGTTCTCGAACATCCCGAACGAGCAGCCGAAGATCATGTCGTAGCCGTCGCGTACGAGGCCCGCGACGACCTGTGGCACCTGGGCGTTCGAGAAGATGTTCTCCTTGTAGGTCGTTTCGACCCTGTCGCCGAGCGCCTTCTCGATGGCGAGGCGGCCCCTGTCGTGCGACTGCGACCACCCACCGTCGTTGTGCGGTCCCGGGTAGATGAACGCGATCTTGAAGGGCTCCTGCTCCGGCTTCGCCGAGCCCCCTCCGGCGAGCACGAGCCCGAGTACTGCGAGCGCGAGCACGAGGCCCGCTGCCACCGCCTTCCTTCTCATCTGCTCCTCCTGTCGCGCGGACCCACTGACCGCGCGACTATACGAGGCCAGGGCGGTTTACGCTCCGCTCGATGGAGAAGCTCCAGCGTCGCATCGCGGTCGCCCGCGGAGACGAGCCGGCCGACTTCGTCGTACGCGGCGGACGCGTGCTTTCCGTGTTCACACGCGAGTGGCTCGACGTGGACGTCGCCGTCGCCGACGGGGTCGTGGCAGGCCTCGGGGAGTACGACGGCCGCGAGACGCTCGACGCCTCCGGCGGCTACGTCGTCCCCGGGTTCATCGACGCGCACATGCACCTCGAGTCGGTGAAGCTCATGGTCGACGAGTTCGCGCGCCTCGTGCTTCCGCTTGGCACGACCGCCGTCGTCGCCGACCCGCACGAGATCGCCAACGTGCTCGGGGTCGACGGCGTGCATTGGCTCCTCGACGCAAGCTCCGACCTCCAGCTCGACGTCTACTTCATGGCGCCGTCGTGCGTTCCGGCGTCGCCGTTCGAGTCGCCACGCCGCGCGCTCACGCCCGGCGACCTCGAGTCGCTCATGCGCAGGCGGAGGGTGCTCGGGCTCGCGGAGATGATGAACTTCCCCGGCGTCGTCGCCGGCTCGGCGGCCGAGCTCGAGAAGCTCTCGCTCGACGGCGCGGCGCACGTCGACGGCCACGCGCCGGGTCTGCTCGGGCCGGCGTTGCAGGCGTATGCCACGGCCGGGATCTACTCCGACCACGAGGCGCTAACCGTCGAGGAAGGTCGCGAGCGGCTTCGCGCAGGCATGTGGCTCCTGATCCGCGAGGCGTCGATGGCGCGCAACCTGCGGGCACTTCTGCCGCTCGTGGAGGAGTACGGGCCGTGGCGCATCGCGTTCTGCACCGACGATCGCGATCCGGAGGACGTCGCGGACACGGGGCACGTCAACGGGATGGTGCGAGAGGCGGTCGCGGCGGGCATCGCGCCCGAAGATGCTGTGCTCATGGCGTCGCATCACCCTGCGCTCTGGCATGGACTGTCGCGGCACGGCGCGATCGCGCCCGGGTACGTCGCGGACCTGCTCATCCTGCCGGATCTCGTGAGCTTCCAGCCCTCCACGGTGCTCAAGCGCGGGAAGCCGATCGAGGAGGTACCGCGCGCCGAGGTCCCCGATTGGGTGCGCCAGTCCGTTCGAATCGCGCCGATCGCCCCCGAGGACTTCGCCGTTCCCTGGAGCGGAGGTTCGGTGAGGGCGATAGGGCTGATCGAAGATCAGGTCGTGACCGAGTCGCTCCAGCGCGAGCCGACCATCGAGGGCGGCCACGCCGTCGCCGACGCCGGGCGCGACCTCGCGAAGATCGCGGTGGTCGAGCGGCACCTGGCGACCGGTCGGATCGGGCTGGGATTCGTCGCCGGGTCGCGCCTGCAGCGCGGCGCCCTCGCGTCGAGCGTGGCGCACGACGCACACAACCTCGTCGTGGTCGGAATGTCCGATCGGGACATGGCGTTCGCGGTCGAGCGCCTCGTCGAGCTGGGCGGCGGGATCGTCGCGGTCGACGGGCTCCGCGTGCTCGCCGAGTGCCCGCTCCCGATCGCGGGGCTGCTCTCCGACGCGCCGCTCCTGGACGTGATCGCGCAGAGCCGCGCCTGCAACGACGCGGCACACGAGCTCGGCTGGACGGGCGCGACGCCGTTCCTGACGCTCGCGTTCCTCGGGCTCTCCGTGATCCCGCACCTCAAGATCACGGATCGCGGCCTCGTCGACGTGGACCGCTTCGAGATCGTGCCGCTCGCCGTATGAAGCGCCTCTTCGCCGACGGGTGGATCGTCACGTGCGACGACGCGGGAACCGAGCACGAGTCGGGCTGGCTGCTGGTCGAGGACGGCGCCGTCGTGGCAGTCGGCGCCGGCGCCGAGCCCGAGACGGACGAGCGCGTCGACCTGGCCGGCGCCGTCGTGACGCCGGGCCTCGTCAACACCCACCACCACCTGTACCAGACGCTCACGCGCGCCCGGGCGCAGAGCGCGGATCTCTTCAGCTGGCTGCGGGAGCTCTACCCGGTGTGGGCCGGGATCGATGACGAGTCCGAGTACGCCGCCGCACGCACCGGCCTCGCGGAGCTCGCGCTCTCGGGCTGCTCGACGGTCTTCGACCACCACTACGTCTTCCCGCGCGGCCGCACTGGGCTCGTCGAAGCCGAGGTGCAGGCCGCGCGCGAGCTCGGCGTCCGCATCGTCGCCTCCCGGGGCTCCATGGACCTCGGCGAGTCCACGGGCGGCCTTCCCCCCGACGAGCTCGTCGAGGACGTCGACACGATCCTCGCGGACACCGAGCGCCTCGTCGCCGAGCTGCACGAGTCGGGCCCCGGTGCACGGGTGCAGATCGCCGTCGCACCCTGCTCGCCGTTCTCGGTCTCGAAGCGCCTCATGACCGAGTCCGCCACGTTCGCGCGTCAGCACGGCCTGACGCTGCACACTCATCTCGCCGAGACGGTGGAGGAGGAGGCGTACTGCCTGGAGCTGTACGGCGCGACGCCGGTCGAGTACCTCACGGACCTCGACTGGCTCGGGCCTGACGTGTGGTGCGCTCACTGCGTCCATCTCTCCGTCGACGACACAGGCGACTTCGCGGCGTCGCAGACCGGCGTCGCGCACTGCCCGACCTCCAACCTCCGGCTCGGCGCGGGCGTCGCTCCCGTTCGGGACTATCTCGACGCCGGCGTGCGCGTCGGGCTCGGGGTGGACGGATCGGCGTCGAACGAGCGCAGCGACCTGCTGTTCGAGGTGAAACAGGCGCTGCTGGTCGCGCGCGGCCGCGGCGGGCCCCGGGCGCTGACCGCACGCGAGGCGCTCCGGCTCGGGACGCGCGGCGGCGCGTCCGTGCTTCGCCGCGACGACATCGGCTCGCTCGAGCCCGGCAAGCGCGCGGACTTCGCGGTCTGGCGCACCGACGTGCTCGAGCTCGGCGGCGCGGAGGATCACGTCGCCGGCCTCGTCCTCTCGGCTCCGCATCGCGTCGATCGGCTCGTCGTGGAGGGCGAGGACGTCGTTCGCGGGGGTGCGCTCGTGAAGGCGAACGAAACCGAGATCGCCGCAGCCCATCGGGTGCAGGCGCGAAGATTCGCAGCGTGAGCGTCTCCGTATCCACCCACGTGCTGGACACCGCCGCCGGGCGCCCGGCCCGGGGCGTGCGCGTGGAGCTCGCGCGGGAGCGCGAGGTCGTCGCCTCGGGCGACACCGACGCCGACGGCCGCATCGCCGCGCTCGCGACCGACCTCGAGCCCGGCCGCTACGAGCTCGTCTTCTGGCCGCCGTCACCGTTCTTCACGAAGGTCGAGCTGGAAGTCGAGCTCGACGACGGGCACCACCACATCCCGCTGCTCGTCTCGCCGTACGGATGCGCGAGCTACCGCGGAAGCTGACCGTCGACGAGCTCGCCGAGCTCTTCGAGGGCCGAACGCGCTTCGTCGAGCTCCTCGCGGCGACGGACGACCCGCTGCGACGGGCTGAAGACCTCCTTGCAACAGTCTGTTGCAAGGACAAGCTCGAGGCGCTGAACGCGCATCCCGCGATCGGCCAGCGTGCAGGGCTTTCGGCCCACTCCGCCGCAGAACAGGGAGCCGAGGCGGACGCGGCCGTCCTGGACGAGCTCGAGCGTCTCAACATGGCGTACGAGGACAGGTTCGGGTTCCGCTTCGTCGTGTTCGTGAACGGCCGGCCGAAGGCGGAGATCCTCGAGGTGTTGCGCGGACGAATCGAGAACACGAAGGAGGAGGAACTCGACACCGGCTGCCGCGAGCTCGTCGCGATCGCGAGGGATCGTTGGATCCGTACCTGAGAGACGTCCTCGACGTCCTGCTGCGGATGCTCCACGTCGTCGCGGGGATCGCGTGGATCGGCGCGTCCTTCTACTTCGTGCGCCTCGACCTCGCCCTACGCACGCCGAAGCGGAAGGAGGACGCCGACGCAGGCGTCGCGGGCGAGTTCTGGGGCGTCCACGGCGGCGGTCTCTACCACTCCCAGAAGTACCGCCTCGCCCCGGCCGAGATGCCAGAACCGCTCCACTGGTTCAAGTGGGAGGCCTACACGACCTGGCTCTCGGGCTTCGCGCTGATGGTCGTCCTCTACTACTTCGACGCCGGTGTGCGACTCGTCGACCCTGGCGTGGCCGACCTCGACGAGTGGCAGGCGGTCGCGCTGAGCGTGGGCGGAATCGCCCTCGCGTGGCTCGTGTACGACGTGCTCTGTCGGACGGTCCGCAGCCAGATCGCGCTGGCGGTGGTCGGAACGGGCCTCGTTGCGCTCGCGGCTTGGGGGGCGAGCGAGCTCTTCGCGTCGCGCGCGGCGTATCTCCAGGTCGGCGTGATGCTCGGGTCGATCATGGCCGCGAACGTCTTCCTCGTGATCATCCCGGCGCATCGCAAGCTCGTGGCCGCGATGGAAGCCGGCCAGGAGCCGGACGCCGCGCCTCTCCTCGAGGCCAAGAACCGCTCGGTGCACAACAACTACCTCACGCTGCCCGTGCTCTTCACGATGCTCGCCGGGCACTTCGCGTTCGTCTTCGGCGCGGACGAGGCGTGGCTGGTGTTCGTGCTCATCGCGGTGCTGACGGCGCTGATCCGCTTGTTCTTCAACCGCTGGCACACGGGTCGGCGCGAGTGGTGGATCCCTGCAGTGTCCGGCGTGGCTGTGATCGCGCTCGCGTTCTGGCTGCAGCCCGAGGAGTCCGAGCCACCGGACGTGACGACACCGGTCGCGTTCGCGCAGATCGCGCCCGTGATCGCCGAACGCTGCGCAAGCTGCCACGCGGGCGTATCCGCTCCACTCGGCGTGCGACTCGAGACGCAGGCCGAGATCGAGTCGCGGATCGACGACATCGAGCGGCAGGCCGTCCTCACCGAGGCGATGCCGCCCGGCAACGCCACGGGCATGACCGACACCGAGCGAGAGCTCCTCGCTGCCTGGATCGCCGGGAGCCGATAGGTTCGGGCGATGTTGGGAATCTCCGCGGGAGGGTTCGAGTTCTCGGCGCGCTTCGAGGTGGACGTCGCGCCCGAGACCGTCGCAGCCTTCCGCAAGATGCTGCCGCTCGAATCGAAGATCATCCACGTCCGCTGGTCGGGCGAGGGCGGGTGGATCCCGATGGGCGACCTCGACGTCGGCATCGGCCCCGAGAACGCGACGAGCTACCCGAGTCCCGGCGAGCTGATCTTCTACCCCGGCGGCGTGAGCGAGACCGAGCTGCTCCTCGCGTACGGCTACGTCGCCTTCGCGAGCAAGGCGGGCGCGCTCGCGGGAAACCACTTCGCGACGATCACGTCGGGCAACGACAACCTGCGCGAGCTCGGCCGCCGGTTGCTCTGGGACGGCGCCCAGGACATCTCGTTCAGCGAGTCGTAGCCGCGAGCGCGTCCGCGAGCGCGTCGACGGCGAGCGCCACGTCCGCGTCGGCGGAGAGCTCGTCCGGGGAGTGGCTCACGCCGTCGTTCAGGCTCCGCACGAAGAGCATGGCCGCGTCCACACCGGCCGACGCGAGGATGCCGGCGTCGTGGCCAGCACCGGAGGGCAGGTCGATGACCGGTAGCCCTCTCGAACCGAGCACACTGCGAAAAGCCTCCGGCGCCGACCCCGTGAAACGCGACGGCTCGACGCGGTAGCCAGGCTCGAAGCCGATCGCTGCGATCAGAGCGTCGAGCCGCCCCACGTCGGGGGCACGCACGTCCAGGCTCAGGCGCACGCGCGACGGGATGACGTTGGAGCCGCCGGGCTCCACGTCGACCTGTCCGATCGTCGCGACCGCGCCCTCGATCTCGAGCGCGGCATCCCGCACGCGCGTGATCTCGGAAGCTGCGGCCACCAGCGCGTCGTCGCGGCCGAGCATCGGCGTTGTCCCCGCGTGTCCGGCGCGCCCCTCGAGCACGAGCTCGCCGCGCGCGTACCCGACGATTCCGGTCACGACCCCGAGGGGCGCGTCCCGATCGGCCAGCACGGGGCCCTGCTCGACGTGGAGCTCGAGGAAGACCTGCGGCAGTGGGTCACCCGACGCGACGAGCGCTCGGCTTCCGATGCAACCGACCTCCTCGCCACGAAAGACGACAACGGAGCCGGCTCCGACCCGCTCGACGGCCTCGATCGCAGCGACGACGCCGAGCGCCCCGTCGAACCGACCTCCCCGAGGAACGGTGTCGAGGTGCGAGCCGACCCAGACGGTGTCAGACGCGGCGTCTGACGCCTTTTCCCCAGAACGAGCGACAGAGGCATGTCCGAAGAGGTTCCCGTGCGCGTCGACCTCGACCTCGAGCCCAGCCTCCGCGAACCACGCAGCCGCGAGCCTGAACGCCTCGTCCTCGGACGGCGAGAGATGCGGTCGATTCGCGCCCGGACCGCCGCCGATCGCGTAGAGCTCGTCGAGGCGCTCGAGAACCCGCACGCGCGGGAGCCTAGTCTCGCCGCAGCGGCCGTAGCGTCCAGACGCCGGCCAGCGGAACCACCGCGGCGACTGCGAACGCCGCCTGCCACGACGTCGCCGAGACGAGCGCCGCGAAGATCACGGGAGAGACGATTCCGGCACCACCCAGCACCGTCTGCTGCAGGCCGATGGCCGCGCCGCTGCGCACGCGCCCGGCGAGCTCCGCGGCGCTCGTGAAGGACAGCCCGTTCCACGCCATCGAGAGGCCTCCGGCGAGCGCGAGCGCAGGCACCAGCAGCCAGACCGGCCCACGGGCCAGAGCGGCGGTCACGGCGACCACCGCGGAGATCGCGACACCGACACGGAGGAGCGGCCCGATTCGTGAGCCGACGACGTCGGACCAACGCCCGACGCCGACGCGGAGCACCATCGCGAGCACTTGCGAGCCGGCGACCGCGAGCGCCGCCCGACTCTCCGACAGCCCGTGCTCGTCGTGCAGGAACACGACGGCAAACCCGAGAACGGCAAGCTGCGCGTAGAGATAGAGCCCGCTTCCGAGCGACAGCCTCCAGAGCTTCCG
>DASQLF010000030.1:0-4317 GCA_035630135.1 Gaiellaceae bacterium | reverse complement strand
CATCTCGAATGGAGGGCTCGTCGTCTGCGAGCCGGGCGAGGTCTTGCGGATCGTGACGACGAGCTCCGGAGTCGCGATCAGGTCGATCTCGCGGTAGGTGATGCGGTCGTGCTCGGGCTCGGGAAGGGCCTCGAGGAAGATGCCGAGCACGTAGCTGCCGTGGCTCTCCAGCGACGGGCGCACGCGCTCGCTCGCCGGTGCGAGGAGCAACTCCACGACGTCCGGGTCGACACCGGTCGGAAGCGCCCGCAACAGCTCTTCCCGGGTGGGGTCGATGAGGTCGAGCCAGCGTGCGCTCACAGCGCGCGAGGTTAGTGACGCGCTCGGTCGGAGACGCTAGGCGGTCGCGACTGCGACTTCGGGTTGATGCCGCTGCTCCTCGAGCCAGCGCTGCGCGTCGAGTGCCGCCATCGTTCCCGAGCCGGCCGCCGTGACGGCTTGCCGGTAGGTGTGATCCTGGACGTCGCCTGCGGCGAAGACGCCTGGGATGTTCGTTCTGGTCGAGCGTGGCTCCGTGACGAGGTAGCCCTGGTCGTCGTGATCGAGCCAGTCGAGGAAGAGCGCCGTGGTCGGGTCGTGCCCGACCGCGACGAAGAGCCCGTCGGCGTCGATGTCGCGAGCCTCGCCTGTCTCGGTGTCGCGCAGTCGCAGACCCGTGACGTGACCACCGCCCTCGCCGAGCACCTCCTCCACGACCGCGTTCAGGACGAACTCCACCTTCTCGTTCTCTCTCGCACGGTCGACCATGATCGGAGAGGCGCGGAACTCCTCGCGGCGGTGGATGATCACGACCTTGCTGGCGAAGCGTGTGAGGAACGTCGCCTCCTCCATGGCCGAGTCGCCGCCGCCGACGACCGCGACGACCTTGTCGCGGAAGAAGGCGCCGTCGCAGGTCGCGCAGTACGAGACCCCTCGGCCCTGCAATATCTGCTCGGAGGGCAAGCCGAGCTGGCGTGCGCTCGCGCCGGTCGCGACGATCACCGACTCCGCGCGGTACTCGTCTCCACCGACGTAGACGCGGAACGGACGCTCGGAGAAGTCGACGCGCGTGACGTCGTCGGTCACGAAATCCGCGCCGAACCGCTCGGCCTGGCGTCGGAAGTCGGCCATCATCGTCGGCCCGAGGACGCCGTCCGCGTAGCCCGGGTAGTTCTCGACGTCGCTCGTGATCATCAGCTGGCCGCCCCAGTTGAATCCCTCGAGCACGAGCGGGCGCAGGTTCGCGCGGGCGGTGTAGAGGGCGGCGGTGTACCCCGCAGGGCCGCCGCCGATGATGATCAGGTCACGAACGTCGCTCACGAAGTCTCCTCACGCAGAGGGTACTGCCCTCGCAAGGGCACCAGACACCAAAACGCATCGACGTTCGTCGATGTTCCCTCGTTACGCAGCGTCGTTGCCGGCCACGATCGCCTCGAAGCGCTGCTGCTGGCCCGGCTCGACCAGCTCCGCGGCCGCCAGGGGACGTGTCTGTCGCTCGATCGGCTGCAGCTCGGGCGGCTCGACGCCGGTGATTCCGTGGCGTTCGAAGCGGCGTGCCTGAACGAGCACCTGCCGCTCAAGGGATCCGACCGTCTTGTTGTACGACTCGACGGCGCCCTCCAGCGAGCGGCCGAGCTTCGAGAAGTGCGCGCCCATCGTCGACAGGCGCTTGTACAGCTCGCGCCCGAGCTCCGAGATCTCGGCAGCGCTCTCGGCGACGGTCTCCTGCTGCCATGTCATCGACACGGTGCGCAGCAGGATCATCAACGTGCTCGGCGAGGCGAGGATGACGTTCGAGCTCCACGCGTACTCCTGCAGCGACGAGTCGTGCTCGTGCGCCACGCGCAGGTAGGACTCGTCTGGCAGGAACATGACGACGAAGTCCGGCGACGACTCGAACTGGCGCCAGTACCCCTTTGCCGAGAGCTTCCCGATGTGCTCGCGCACCTGGCGCGCGTGATCGGCGAAGTGGCGCGCGCGCTCGGCCTCGTCGGACGTCTCGAACGCGTCGAGGTACGCGGCGAGCGGGGCCTTCGCGTCGACGACGACGTGCTTGCCGCCGGGGATGTTCACCACGAGGTCGGGGCGCAGCGCTCCGTCCGACGTGGTGACGGTCGCCTGCGCGACGTAGTCGCAGTGCTCGACCATGCCGGCGTACTCCACGACGTTGCGCAGCTGCGCCTCGCCCCAGCGCCCCCGTACGTGCGGTGTGCGAAGCGCGTTCGTGAGGCTTCCCGTGCGCTCGGACAGCGTCGTGACCTGCGTGCGGAGCGCGCCGTACGACTCCTGGCGAACGCGCTCGACGCTCCGGAGCTGCTCGTCCATGCGCGCGAGCGAGTCCTTGAGCGGCCGGACGTGCCCGGTGAGATGCGTCTCGGCGAGCTCGAGGAAGCGCGTGCTGTTCGCATCCAGCGCCTCCGTCGAAAGCGCCTTGATCGCCGCTTCCAGGCGCTCGTCACGCAAGCTGCGCTCGACCGCGAGCTCGGCTTCGCGCGCAGCAAGCGTGCGCTCGAGCGCCACGACTTCCTGTGCACGCCGACGCCGCTCGACGAGAGCGGGCCGTACCGCGACCAGCACCGCAAGGGCGCCGAGCGCCAGACCGATCACGAGAGCGGCGATGACCATAGAGCCCATGCACGGTAGTCCCGTCGGCGGACGGCATCCCTTACGCAACGGGGCGTGAACGGAGGCCGCTGGTACCCTCGCCCGCGGACATGGCCGAGAAACCCCGAGTCAAGGCACCGAAGCAGCGCCAGACGTCATCCACCGACGCCGCGTCGAGGCGTCGAATGCTGACGATCGGCGCTGCGATCGCGGGCGTCGTGCTCGGCTTCGTGGTCGTCGGAGCGCTCGTCGGGCTCGTCCGCGGCGCCGGCGCGCCGAGCGAGGAGGAGGTACGCGCGCAACTCGTCGCGGCGGGATGCACGCTGCAGTCCGTCAAGGCCCAACCCGGCCGGCACTCCCTCACCCCCGACGGCACGTCGAAGTGGAACACGGATCCGCCGACGAGCGGGCCGCATTTCGGCTTCAACCCCAACGGCACCGTCGGAACCGTGATCTGGGGCTCCTACGACCAGCCCGTTCAGCTCGGGCGAATCATCCACAACCTCGAGCACGGCGGCGTCTACATCTTCTACGGCGACGACGTTCCGGAGGCGACGGTCGACGAGCTCCGCGCGTTCTACGACGACCACAGGAACGGCACCGTGCTCGCTCCCTACCCGAAGCTCGGCGACAAGATTGCGCTCGGAGCGTGGGTGACCGACGAGGAGACCGGGAGCGAGAGCGAGGCCGGAAAGGGCCAGCTCGCCAAGTGCACCGCGTTCGACGAGGAGGCGTTCTCCTCGTTCTTCAGCGCGTTCCAGTTCCGTGGGCCGGAGCGCTTCCCGTCCGGCTCGCTGCTTCCGGGCGGTACGTAGACCTTCTTCCTAGACTCCGCGGTGCCGGGGTGGCGGAACGGGTGAGACGCGCCCGCCTTAAAAGCGGGTGTCCCTCAGGGGGCGTGCGGGTTCGAGTCCCGCCCCCGGCATGTCGCGAGAATCCCTGAAGCCCCGGCAGGCGGCCCGCGTCGATGCTCGACCAAGCCCGACGCTAGCCCCCAGAGCTACGTGCCTGTGAGCCGCTCGTAGTAGGCGGCGGCGATCTCCTGGGCCTGATCCTCCGAGACTGACCCGGGTGGGCCCTGGAGATCGACCGTGTATACGACCGGACCGACCGTGAAGCCGATCCAGTACCGCTCGTCGGGCCGTTCGTCTTCGGTTCCGAGCCGCTCGATGTCCTCGGCGGTTGCGATTCGCTCGACGCCGCGCGCCTCGGGGATGTCGCCCACCTCGAAGGTGCGAACCTTCCCGGCACAGCTCGTCGGGCACGGCTTCTGAAGATCCGCCTCGAGCCAGTCGAGTGCGCTCGACGCGGCGTCCTCGGACCCGAGCTCGACGTACGAGCTTCGAACGTGAGGTGACGTGTCGAGATGCGTCGCTCCGAAGAAGCGAGGTTCCCATCCGGCCGCTTCGAAGCCCGCGTCCTCGAATACCTCGTTCATCTCCTCCGGGTCGGGATTTATCGAGCGGTCGCTGAGCGCAGGGATGAAGATGGCGAAGTCCGCGGTCGTCTCTCGCATCTCGACGGGATCGGGGCTCGAGTCGGGTGCCTCGTCTGCGGTGAGGAACCGCTGCTCGAGCGGGACAGGAGTGGCGGCCTCGTCGTCACCGCCGCTGCAGGCGACAAGGCCCATCGCGGTCACTGCCAGGAGGAGTGGGATCGCGAAGCGCATTCGCAGTCGATCCTAAGACGTGCAACCGTCCCCGACAAGCCGTAAGCCGGCCCGAGCCCGTTCAG
>DASQLF010000029.1:0-4900 GCA_035630135.1 Gaiellaceae bacterium | reverse complement strand
CGAGCTCCGTGTCCGCCCAGTCCGCAGCCTTCTTCTTCGCCGCCGGGAGCAGGTCGACGCCGTCGGCGCCGTACACGCGCGTCGCGATCAGGCGGATCTTCTCCTCGATCGGGGCCTCGAGCGTGTAGGCGTAGTCGAAGTCGTTTGGCTCGTCGGCAGCCGCGACGACGGCCTCTGCGAGCGCGGTCGCGCCGTCGCCGCCGTTCTCGAACGCGGTGTTGATCTCAGCGGCATACGCACCGGCCTCCGTCGCGAGCCTGCGCACGAGCTCGAGCTCCTCGGACGTGTCCGTCGGGAACTTGTTCACTCCGACGACGGCCTGTAGCCCGAAGCTCTTGATGATCCCGATGTGCCGCGCCATGTTCGCGGCGCCCGCCTCGATCTCTGCTGCGCCGCCCTCGAGGTCGCCGCCGTGGTGCTTGAGCGCCTTCACCGTCGCGACGAGCACGACCGCGCTCGGGCGCAGCTCGCCGATCCTGCACGTGATGTCGAAGAACTTCTCCATCCCCATGTCCGAGGCGAAGCCGGACTCGGTGACGACGAACTCGCCGAGCTTCAGCCCCACGCGGTCGGCCACGAGCGAGTTGTTGCCGTGCGCGATGTTCGCGAACGGGCCGCAATGGACGAAGGCCGGCTGCCCCTCGAGCGTCTGCACGAGGTTCGGCTTGATCGCGTCCTTGAGGACGACGGCCAGCGCACCCGCCGCCTTGATGTCCTCCGCCGTGACGGGCTCACCCTCGTAGGTCTGGCCGACCGTGATCCGGCCGAGCCGCTCGCGCAGATCGGCGAGGTCGCGGGCGACGGCGACGAGCCCCATGATCTCGCTCGCGGCGGTGATGTCGAAGCCGGTCTCCCGCGGCGCGCCGTGCGCGCGGCCGCCGAGTCCGGTGACGACGTTGCGCAGGTTGCGGTCGTTCATGTCCATGCAGCGACGCCAGGAGACGGCGAGCGGATCGAGGTTCGCCGCGTTGCCGTGGTGCAGGTGCGCGTCGATCAGCGCCGCGAGCAGGTTGTTGGCCGCGGTGATCGCGTGCAGGTCGCCGGTGAAGTGCAAATTGAGGTCCTCCATCGGGACGACCTGGGCGTACCCGCCGCCCGCCGCGCCGCCCTTCACGCCGAAGACCGGGCCGAGCGAGGCCTCGCGCAGGCACAGCACAGGCTTACGGCCGAGCTTGCCGAGCCCCTGCGTCAGCGACACCGACGTCGTCGTCTTCCCCTCGCCCGCAGGCGTGGGCGTGATCGCCGTGACGTTGATCAGCTTCGCGTCGGGCCGGTCGGCGAGCCGGTCGATGACCGAGAGGTCGACCTTGGCCTTGTAGCGGCCGTACGGCTCGAACTCGTCCTCGCGCAGCTCGAGCTCGGCGGCGACGTCCAGGATCGGGCGGAGGGTCGCGGCCTGGGCGATCTCGAGGCTCGAGGGCATCGTCGTGCTCATCGCAGTCCTTTCAGTGGCTCACCGCTGCCGCGGCGAGCTCGGAGACGAGGGTGTCGGTGTAGAAGCGCTCCATCGCGAACGGCGCGATCAGGTCGGGCGTGCGGCCGCTCGCGACGAGCTCGGCGAGCGTGACCCCGACGATCGGCGCGGCCTTGAAGCCGTACGTGCCCCACCCGGTCGAGACGTGAAAGTTGTCGATCGCCGTCTTGCCGAGGATCGGGCTGTAGTCGGGCGAGAGGTCGCAGAGGCCCGTCCACGTACGCAGCACGCGCGTGCGCTCGAGCTGCGGAAGAAGCTCGATGGCGTGGGCCGCCGAGTACTCGAGGAACGACAGCGTCCCCGTTCCCTTGTAGGTCGTGTACGGCTCGATCTCCGCGCCGATGAGGAACTCGCCGCGGTCGGTCTGCGAGACGTAGACGTGCAGCTGCGAGGAGACGAGGACGACGTCGAGGAACGGCTTCACCGGCTCGGTCACGAAGGCCTGGAGGATGTGCGTCGTGATGGGGAGCCGCAGCCCGACGAGCCGGCCGACGAGCGACGACCAGCCCGCGGTCGCGCTCACGACCTGACCGCACTCCACGCGGCCGCGCGGCGTCTCGACCGCGGTGATGCGGTCGCCGTCTCGCTCGAAGCCAGTGACCTCCGTGCCCGGATGGATCTCGACGCCGAGACGGTCGGCCGCGCGCGCGAAGCCCCACACGACGGCGTCGTGGCGGATGATTCCGCCCGGCGGGTGGAAGAGCGCGCCGACGATCGGGTAGGCCGGCCGCTGCGAGAGGTCTAGCTCTGGGCACAGCTCGGCGATGCGCGGCGGCGCGATCACGCTCGACTTGATCCCGAGGAGCTGGTTCACCTCCGCGCGCTCCTGCATCGTGATCATCGCCCGGTCCGAGTGCGCGAGCGTCAAGTGCCCGTGCTGGGAGAACATGAGGTTGAAGTCGAGCTCCTTCGACAACCGCTCGTACAGCCGAACGCTCTCGCCGTAGAACGCCGCGCCCTCGGGTGTGCGGTAGTTCGAGCGGATGATCGTCGTGTTCCGGCCCGAGGCGCCCGAGCCGATGTACGACTTCTCGAGGATCGCGACATCCGTGATCCCGTGCCGCTTCGCGAGGTAGTACGCCGTCGCGAGGCCATGCGAGCCGCCGCCGACGATGACGACCTCGTAGCGGCGCTTGAGCTCCGGACGCGGCCTCCACATCCGCTCGGGGAAGAAGATCTCCTTCACGCTTCGAGCCCCTTCAGCGCATCGAGCACGGCCTCGGCGACGTAGTGCCCGAGCTCCTGCTGAACATAGACGTGGAACCAGCCGTCGGAGCCGCGCCGGAAGAGCGCCGTCACGTGCGCGAACCGCCCGGCCGTCGGGATCGCTTCGAGGTCGAGGTCGGTAAGCCGTCGCATGACCTGCTCGTTTGCGATCGCGATACCGGCGAGCGCGCCCGTCGCGTCGTAGGCGAGCGCGCCGGCAGTGCGAGCCCGCTCCGCCACGTCTGCCGGATCGTCGCCCGTGAAGAGAAAGGCGCGGCGCGGTGAGAGCGTTACGAGCTCCTCCCCCGCTCCGGGGCTCACCGCGGCGACGTTCCCGCGAAGCTCGACGACGCCCTCGAGCGAGAGGTCACGTACCGCGCCGGGATCCGCGTCCTCGAGAGCGCGGCGCAGGGGCGACGTCGTCGTTCCCTCGACACAGCGCGACGGCGACAGGAATGCACGGCTCACGAGCGCATCCTCACGCCGGACGGATCGAAGAAGGCGCCCTCCGTGATCCGCGCGCCGCGGCGGAGCCGGTCAACCTGGATCTCGACGCGGGTTCCGGTCTCGGCGCGATCCGCGGGAACCCAGGCCAGGCCGATGACGGCGCCCACAGCCTCGCTTCGCCGAGCGCTCGTCACGCGCCCAGCCGGCAATCCCTCGACCACGATCTGCGCGCCCTCGGCGGGCAGGACGTCCTCCTCCATCGTGAAGCCGACGAGCTTCTCCTTCTCCTCGCGCTGCGCGAAGTGCTCGAGCGCGAGCTTGCCGACGAAGTCGTCCTTGTCCAGCTTCGGCAGCCAGGACATCCCCGAGGAGTAGAGGTTCGACTCGGAGTCCGTGTCCTGGCCGACGATGACGTGGCCCTTCTCCAGCCGGAGAACGCGCTGCGGCTCGAGACCGAAGGGCTGCGCGCCCTCTGCGAGGAGCGCGTCCCAGATGTGCTCACCGGCCGGACTGCAGAAGTGGAGCTCGTACCCGAGCTCGCCGACGAAGCCGATCCGCATGGCCAGCGTCGGAACGCCGGCGACCGTGAGCTCCCTGGCATCGAGGTAGCGGAAGTCCTCAGCCGACGCGTCGTCGGGGTCGTCGATGAGGCGTGCGAGGGCCTCGCGTGAACGCGGCCCGGCCAGGTTCACCGCGGCGAGCGCGCCCGTGACGTTGACGATCTCGGCGTCGTAGCCCCACACGGCGTTCCACCACTCGAACCACGCGGTGACGGCGTCCGCGCCGGTCGAGGTCGTCGTGACGTAGAAGAGGTCGTCGGCGAGCCGCGCGATCGTGCCGTCGTCCATGATCCGGCCGCCGTCCGAGGTGAGGACGCCGTAGCGGATGCGCCCGGGCTTCATGTCGCCGAAGCGGTTCGGGTAGAGGCGCTCCAGCAGGTCGACCGCCTCCGGCCCCTCGACGAAGAGCTTCCCGAGCGTCGAGACGTCGATCACGCCGAGCGACTCGTGCACCGCGCGCACCTCGTCCTCGGGACGCTCGCCGTACGCATACGGCCGCTTCCACGGGCCGGCCCACTGGATCGTCGCGCCCGCTTCCTCGTGGCGCCAATGGATCGAGCCGCGCCGGGCGGGCGTGAGCTCACGGCCCGCGAGGAGCCCGAGCTCGACCGGCGACCACGGCGGTCGCGCCGTCGTCGTGCCGATCGCGGACTCGTACATCCGGTTCTCCTGCGCGTACACGCGGATGGAGCCGAGGTGGCAGAGCTTGCCCTGGCAGGGGCCCATCGTCGCCGTCGTGTAGCGCTTGGCGAGCTCGATCGAATCGAAGCCCTCGCCGATCGCGCGCGTCATGTCCTTCGTGGTCACGTCCTCGCAGATGCAGACGAAGCACTTGCCGCCGCCCTTGTACGCCGGCTCGGGCGCGTTGCGCGGAAGACCCCCGCCGGTGACGCTGCCGACGGCCTCAACGCCGTCCGGGAGCTCGGTCGGGACGAAGACGCCGAGGGCGTCGTCGAACTCGACCTTCCCGCCGGCCTGAGCGAGCAGCGAGTAGTTGGGCTGGCGACCACCCGAGGCGACGAGAAGGTCGCAGTCCGTGCTCTCGCCGTCGATCACGAGCCGTCGCACGCGCCCCTTGCCGCCCTGCGCCACGAGCTCTCGCGGCCGCACCTCACGGAGGTCGACGACCTTCGCGACCTCGATGCCCGCGTCGGTGAGCTCGTCCGCGATCGCGAGCGTGTCGTCGTCCGAGCCGAGAACGATTGCGCGCTCG
>DASQLF010000028.1:0-4323 GCA_035630135.1 Gaiellaceae bacterium | reverse complement strand
GTCTTCGCGCGGCTTCACGGCGAACGGCTCCGGCCCCATCGCCGAGGCGCCGACCATGAACGCCGCTTGCGCGGTGACGCTCTGGATGTCGCCGCCGACGCCGTTCGAGTTCTCGCCGTAGAACACGCGCTCCGCGGCCATCGCGCCGAGTGCCCACACGAGTCGCGCGAACTCCTCGGAGCGGAAGCGGCTGAAGCGCTCCTCCTTCTCGAGCGCCTGGTGGTGGCCGAGCGCGCTGCCTCGCATCCGGATGGAGAGCCGCGTTGACTCCGCGCCCTTCAGGTAGGCGTGGCCGGCGGCGGCATGGCCAGCCTCGTGAATGGCAACGGCGCGGCTCTCCTCCGGGATGTACTCGACGCCGACTGCGGTGCCGGCCTCGAGGGTCGTCATGGCCTCGACCAAGTCGTCCCAGGTCAGGGCCTCTCGGTTCGAGTGGTGGGCGATCGTGAGCGCCATCGACGTGACCTGCTCGAGCATCGCGGGCGCGTAGCCGTTCGTGACGCGCGCGATCTCCTCGCGACGGCGCGGCTGGTCGAGCTCCTGGTCGTGGGAGACCTTCCCGAGGTACAGGTCGAGGATGTCGAGGCGATCCTGCTTCGTCGGCGTGCGGAACCAGACGTGACGGCCCATGCGGCCCGGGCGCGTGAGCGCGGGATCGAGCCGGTCGACGGGCACGTTGGTCGCGCCGATGAAGTAGATCTGCTCTTTGCGCGGGCGGGCGGCCGGGAGGCGCAGCGACATGCGGCCGATGCGGCGCGGGACGACGTAGACGGCGTCGAGCAGCGTGTTGGTCTTGCTGCTGAGGATCTTCCGCACGAGAGGCGGGTTGTCGATTCCGTCCATCACGACGAGCAGCTGGTTGAGCGCCAGCGAGCCGCCACCACCCATTCCGCCCGGGAACATGAAGTTCAGCGTGCTGTTGATGCGCGTGGTGACCGAAGAAGAGGCGGGCGACTGCGGGGCGCGCTCGGCGAACAGGCGCTCACGCCACCGCCGGTTCTCGAGGATGAGGTCGCCCGAGGGGTTGAGCGCGCCGTGCGACCCGTACCACAGAAGGTCGTGCACGTCGGCGGGCTGGGATGCTCCGGCCGCGCCACCGAAGCCGGGATTGAGAGCCTGCCGGCGCATGCCGACGGCGTCGATCTCGTCGATGAAGACGATGCATTGGCCACCCCACTTGCGCGCGAGCCGCTTCGCTCGCCGCGCGAGGATCCGAACGATGATCGCGTCGATCCCGATGAAGGTCGCCGCGAAACCCGAGCCGGGGATCGAGACGAAGGGCGAGTTGAAGCCGGTGGCGAGCGCCTTTGCGAGCATCGTCTTCCCGGTGCCGGGGGCACCGAGGAAGAGCAGGCCGCGTTCGCGCTTTCCGCCGGCGCGCTCGAACGCGTCGCCCGACTGCCAGATGGAGACGACCCGCCGCACCTCCTCCTTCGCCTCGACCTGGCCACGGACGTCCGCCAGCTTCACGCCCCACTCCGCATCACCTGGCTCGAACGACTGGATCTGCGAGAGGTTCATGATCAGCAGCGGCCCGAAGAGGATCGCGAAGTTCATGATCATGAAGAACGGGAAGATCACCAGGAGCGGCAGGATCTGCATGAGGTAGGCCGGATCCAGCAGCACCCAGAAGATCAGGTACGCGAGCCCGCCCAGGACGATCGTCCAGATCAGCATGTTGCGCCAGAAGCGCCAGAACCAGACGCGCCTCCGCGCGACCACGTCCTCTTCGCGGAGCTGCCGGCTCTCGAGGCCGAACAGGCTGGCCCGCGGAATCAGCCGGTGGAAGAGAAGGTCGAATGCCCCACGGGCCGCGATGACCAGCGCCAGCGCCGCGAGGATCGACCAGAACCACGACCACCCCTGGGTCTGGTTGAACCAGACGACGAACGCCGGGGCCGTGATCAGTGCGACGCCGGTCGCGACGCGCGTGAGGCGGCGCCACTGGCTCGCGAGCTCGGCTGAGCTCTCGGCTTGCCCCAGTCCCGCGATCGGCTGCGCTTCGGTGGCCACCTTGAGTGGTTCGACGGCTCGCCGCTCGGAAGGTTGGCGAGGGCTGCTAGGTTCGCGACCGTGTCCAGCGCAGTCATGACCACGAGCGAGGGGAAGATCGATCTCGAGCTGTTCGACGACGACGCCCCGAAGACCGTGGAGAACTTCACGAAGCTCGCGGGCGAGGGCTTCTACGACGGCCTCATCTTTCACCGCGTGATCCCGGACTTCATGATCCAGGCCGGTTGTCCGCGGGGCGATGGCACGGGCGGGCCGGGCTACTCCTTCGAGGACGAGTTCAACGAGCACCCGGTCGCGCGGGGCTATCTCGCGATGGCGAACTCGGGGCCGAACACGAACGGTTCGCAGTTCTTCATCGTGACGACGCCTGCCGCACCGTGGCTCGACGGGAAGCACACGGTGTTCGGAAAGGTCACGTCTGGCCAGGACGTCGCCGACCGCATCTCCGAGGTCGCCCGCGACGGCCGCGACCGGCCGCTCGAGCCGGTCGTCATCGAGTCGCTGTCGATCTCCTAGGCTCCGGCCGTGGAGCTCGCGGGCAAGACAGCCGTCGTCACGGGCGCTTCGAGCGGCTTCGGTGCGGCAACGGTGCGCAAGCTCCGCGAGGCCGGCGTGCGCGTCGTCGGCGGCGCGAGGAGGGTGGAACGGATCGACGCCGACGTCGCTCTCGCGCTCGACGTGACCGACGAGGAGAGCAGCACAGCGTTCGTCGACGCGGCCGTCGAGGCGCTCGGCGGCATCGACATCCTCTACAACAACGCAGGCCTCGCGCTCGGCCGCTATCCCTTCAGCGAGTCGAATCCCGAGGACGAGGCGACCGTGCTGCACACGAACGTCGACGGAGCGATTCGCGTCACGCGGCTCGCGCTGCCGCACATCCGCGACGAGGGGCACATCCTGTTCACGGGCTCGATCGCCGGACGGCAGGCGTATCAGAACGCCGCGGTGTACGTAGCCGCGAAGTTTGCGCTGCGAGGCTTCGTCTACGGGCTGCGGGAGGATCTCCTCGGCCGCCCGATCCGCATCACCACGGTCGATCCCGGCCTCGCGCAGACCGAGTTCTCGCTGGTGCGCTTCGGCGGCGACGAGGAGCTCGCGGCAGCGCCGTACGAAGGCGTGCAGCCACTGACCGCTGACGACGTCGCAGATTGCGTGCTTTTCACCCTCACGCGACCGCTGCACGTGAACGTCGACGAGATGGTGATCAAGGCCCTCGCGCAATCGAGCGGCGGCCGGATCGTGCGCAGCGAGCCCTAGCGTGCTCACGATCCTCGAGGGCTCCACCTTCTGCATCTGCGACGACCGCGGCGACATCGCCGCGGACACGAGCGGGTTCTTCTCGCACGACACGCGCTTCCTCTCGAAGCTCGTGCTGCGCGTCGGCGGCTCGCCGCCGCTGCTCCTCTCGTCCGGGCGCGTCGAGCACTTCCAGGCGGCGTTCTATCTCCGTAACGGAACCGCGGACGGGTTGCCCAAAGACGCGATCTCGATCGCTCGCGAGCGGTTCGTGGGAACGGGGATGCAGGAGCGGATCACGCTCCGGAACGAGAGTCCCGAGCCGCTGGAGATCGCCGTCTCGCTCGAGGCCGAGGCCGACTTCGCGGACATCATCTCGGTGAAGCTGCACGACTTCTCGCTCGGCGATCCGGAGCTCGCGCAGCCGCTTCCGTCGCCTGCCCCGACGACGTACGACGAGGGCAAGCAGCTCGTTTCGATCGTCGACCCGCGCGGCGACCTCGGCACGCGGCTCGTCTTCTCGAAGGGCGGTCGGCTGGAAGGCAACGCGATGTCGTACTCGCTGACGCTCGAGCCGCACGAGGCGTGGGATCTTCGCGTCGACATCCGGCCGTGGCTCGACGAGGAGCTCGAGACCGTCGAGCAGCTCGACGAGGAGCGGGAGACGGTCGGCGACGCTGTCTCGGCCTGGACGCTGAGGGTGCCCCGCGCCCGGGGCGGCTGGGAGAGCCTCCGCCGCGCGTTCGACCGCTCGATCGCCGACCTCGCCGCGCTGCGCATGCGCACGGGAGAGTCGCGGCGGCCGCTCTTCGCCGCGGGCATGCCGTGGTTCATGACCGTGTTCGGCCGCGACACGGCGATCACTTCGCTGCAGACGCTGCTTCTCGGCCCGGAGATCGCGGTCGGCGCGCTCGACGCTCTCACCGAGCTGCAGGCCAAGGAGGTGGATCCGACGATCGACGCCGAGCCCGGGAAGATCGTCCACGAGACGCGACGAGGCCGGTGCGCCGAGTTCTGGTTCCCCCGCTACTACGGCTCGATCGACTCGACACCTCTCTATCTGGTGCTGCTCGC
>DASQLF010000027.1:0-28400 GCA_035630135.1 Gaiellaceae bacterium | reverse complement strand
ACTCAGAGCGGAATGTTCCCGTGCTTCCTCTTCGGCCTCGGCTCGCGCTTCGGCAGTGCGACCTCGAGCGCGGAGATCAGCACGGGCCGCGTCGTGCGCGGCTCGATCACCTCGTCCACGTAGCCGCGCTCGGCCGCGTGGTAGGGGTTCGCGAAGCGCTCCTTGTAGTCGGCGATCAGCTCGTCGCGGCGAGCCTCGGGGTCGTCCGCTGCCGCGAGCTCGTTGCGGAAGACGATGTTGACCGCGCCCTCCGGTCCCATCACCGCCACCTCGGCCGTGGGCCACGCGACGTTGAAGTCCGCGCGGATGTGCTTCGACGACATGACGTCGTACGCGCCGCCGTACGCCTTCCGCGTGATCACGGTGAGCTTCGGGACGGTCGCCTCCGCGAACGCGTACAGGAGCTTCGCGCCGTGGCGGATGATCCCGCCCCACTCCTGCGCCGTCCCGGGCAGGAATCCGGGGACGTCGACGAACGTGACGAGCGGGATGTTGAACGCGTCGCAGGTGCGCACGAAGCGGGCGGCCTTCACCGACGCGTCGATGTCGAGCACGCCTGCGAGCGCGCCCGGCTGGTTGCCCACGACCCCGACCGAGTGCCCGCCGAGCCGCGCGAAGGCGCACACGATGTTCTCCGCCCAGTGCGCGTGCACCTCGAGTAGCTCGCCGTCGTCGACCACGCGCTCGATCACGGCCTTGACGTCGTACGGCTTGTTGGGGCTGTCCGGGACGATCGTGTCGAGCGACGGATCCTCGCGGTCGACCGGATCGGACGGCGCCGCGTAGGGCGGCGACTCGAGGTTGTTCGGCGGGAGGAACGAGAGCAGGTAGCGCGCCTCCTCCAGACACGTCTCCTCGTCCGGAGTCGTGAAGTGCGCGACGCCAGACTTCGTCGCGTGCGTCGCCGCGCCGCCGAGCTCCTCGAAGGTCACGTCCTCTCCGGTCACGGTCTTCACGACATCGGGGCCGGTGATGAACATGTACGAGGTCTCTTCCACCATGAGCACGAAGTCCGTGATGGCGGGCGAGTAGACCGCCCCTCCCGCGCACGGCCCCATCACGAGCGAGACCTGCGGGATGACTCCGGACGCCTGGACGTTGCGCCAGAAGATCTCTGCGTACCCCGCGAGCGACACGACGCCCTCCTGGATCCGCGCTCCGCCCGAGTCGTTGATGCCGATCACGGGGCAGCCGTACTTCACCGCGAGATCCATGACCTTGCAGACCTTCTCCGCGAACACCTCGGAGAGCGAGCCGCCGAACACGGTGAAGTCCTGCGAGAAGACGAAGACCTTACGGCCGAAGACGGTTCCGTAGCCGGTGACGACGGCGTCGCCCCACGGCCGGCTCTCGTGCATGTCGAACTCGACCTCCCGGTGACGCACGAAGCGGTCGAGCTCGACGAAGGAGCCCGGGTCGAGAAGCTTCTCGAGGCGCTCGCGGGCGAGGAGCTTCCCGCGCTCGCGCTGACGCGCGACGTGTCGCTCGCTCGCAGGATGAAGCGCTTGCTC
Organism: Gaiellaceae bacterium; assembly: GCA_035630135.1. Taxonomy (GTDB): domain Bacteria; phylum Actinomycetota; class Thermoleophilia; order Gaiellales; family Gaiellaceae; genus GMQP-bins7. The sequence goes on along the minus strand of DASQLF010000027.1, from coordinate 26,889 downwards.
GCTCAGCTCGTCGAGCCAGCGAAGCTTCGCCTCGGTCGTGTCGTGGATCTCGGCCATTGGGTCAGGAGCCTACTGTCCATGCGGGACGTGGCTGCGATGACCATAGACATATGACCATGATCGCGATAGAGTCTCCGCGTGCGCACGATTCCCGCAGGCCGCTTCAAGGCCGAGTGTCTACGCCTGCTCGACGAGGTCGCCGAGTCGGGCGAGACGATCGTCGTCACCAAACGGGGCAAGCCGGTGGCGAAGCTCGAACCACTCGAGGAGCCGCCGTCGCTGAAGGGCAGCGTCGTGTACCTCGTCGATGACGACGAGCTGCTGTTCTCCACCGGCGAGACCTGGGACGCGGAGCGCGAGTGACCGTGCTCGACACCCACACGTGGGTGTGGTGGGTCGACGGCGACCCTCGCCTCTCCAGAGCCGCTCGGGCGGCAATCGACGGCAGTGAGCAGATCGGCGTCTCGCCCATCAGTGCCTGGGAGCTCGCCACTCTCGAACGCCTCGGTCGCCTCGCGGTACGGCCAGATCTGCGTATCTGGATTCGTCGGGCGCTCGCGTATCCGAACGTGACGACCTGCGAGATCACTGCGGACATCGCGGCGATCGCCGCGTCCCTGCTCCCACCCTTTCCGGGCGACCCCGCCGATCGGATCATCTACTCGACCGCGCTCGCCACAAACGCGAAGCTCGTCAGCGCAGATCGACGTCTTGCTCGCCACGACCCTGCCCGAGTCGTCTGGTGACCACCCCGGTCGACCGCTCGACGACGTGGCCGTACGAGGACGGCGAGCCGGGTCGGTTCAGCTACTCGCGCTTCCACAATCCGACGATGGCGGAAGCCGAGCGACGGCTCGGTGAGCTCGACGGCGGTGACGCGCTCCTCTTCTCTTCGGGCGCAGCGGCCTCGACGTCCGTCCTGCTCGCGCTCCTATCACCGGGCCAGACCGTCGCCCTCGCCGAGGGCTGCTACTACGGGACGGGCGTGCTGCTCGACGAGCTCGCGCGCTGGGGAGTCGAGAAGGTCGAGTTCGATCAAACCGGTCCGCCGCCGGCCGGAGCCGACCTCGTCTGGCTCGAGGCGCCTTCGAACCCGTTCCTGACGATGCCGGACTTCGCCGCCGCCGCGGCGCATCCGGCTCGGGTCGTGTGCGACTCGACCGCAGCGACTCCGCTCCACGTCCGGCCGCTCGAACGGGGCTGCGACGTCGTCGTCCACTCCGCGACCAAGTACCTCACAGGGCACGACGACGCGCTGCTCGGCGCGGTCGTGTGCGGAAACGGCGAAGACGCGGTGCGGCTACTCGAGTTCCGCTCCCGCACCGGCCCCGTTCCCGCGGCCGACACGGCCTGGCTGCTGCTGCGCGGGCTGCAAACCCTCGAGGTTCGAGTCACCCGCCAGACCGAGAGCGCGAGCACGATCGTCGAACGCCTCCGCGCTCAGCCCGCGGTTCGAACCGTTCGCTACCCCGGATTCGGCGGCCTCGTGTCCTTCGACGTCGAGGACGCAGAGTCGGCGCGGCGGGTCGAGACGTCGACGAAGCTGATCGAGAACAAGACCAGCCTCGGCGGGGTGAGCTCGAGCATCGAGGCGAGGGCGCGCTGGGAGGGCGACCGCGTGCCGCCCGGCCTGCTCCGCCTCTCCGTCGGGCTCGAGTCGGCGGACGCCCTGTGGGACGATCTCGAGCAAGCGCTCGGCCGAGATCGCTGATGGGTTTCTTCGACCGCATCCGCTACGGCGGAGCCCCGACGACGCCACAGGAGGCCGACTCGCTCGCTCTCCGCCAGCTCGCCGGTCGCGGCGCCGACCTCGCGAAGCCGCGACACATCATCCACTTCGTGCTCTGCACCGACGAGGCGAGCGCGCGCGCGGCGGGGGAGGCGATCGAGGCCGGAGGGTGGAGCGCGACGGTCGAGGCGCCGAGCGAGACGACCGCGGAGTGGTCGGTGAAGGCCGACGGGCATCGCACCGTTGGCCCGGACACCGTCGCCGCGTTTCGCTCGTGGTTCGAGGAAGTCGCGTCCGCGCACGGCGGCGAGTACGACGGCTGGGAAGCCGCCGCGAAGCCCTAGAGCTCCTAACCCGACCATCTCGGCGGCGTCCTACTTTCGGAGATGCGCTCCATCGCCCCGGGAACGCTCACTCTCGTGCTTCTCCTCGCAGTGGCGGCCTCGACGGCGGCGGCTCCCGGCCAACGCGCCGGACAGACGCTCGAGGCAGGCGTGCGCGAGCACGTGCGAGAGCTGCAGCGGATCGCGAACCGAAACGACGGCACGCGCCTTGCCGGAACGACCGGCTACGACGCCTCGGCTCGCTACGTCGCCCGACGCATGCGCGCAGCCGGATACCGCGTGCAGCTGCAGGAGTTCACATTCCCGCTCGTCGTCGACCGCGCGCCGCCGACGCTCCGCGACGTCGACGCCCGCACCTGGACCTTCCGCAGCGATCGTGACTACGCGACGCTCGCGTACTCGGGTAGCGGCCGGGTCGAGGCGCGCGTCGTCGCAGTCGACCTCGTCGTGCCGAGCCCTCGCACGAACACGTCGACGAGCGCGTGCGAGGCCACCGACTTCGCCGGCTTTCCGCGGGGCGCCGTCGCGCTCGTGCAGCGTGGGTCGTGCTTCTTCCGCGTGAAGGTCGAGAATGCGATCGCAGCCGGCGCCCGCGCCGTGGTCGTCTTCAACGAGGGCGCCGGCCAGACCGATCTCTTTCACGGCACGCTCGGAGCGCCGCAGGCGCGGATCCCGGCGCTGGCGGCGAGCTTCGCCCTCGGCGACTCGCTACGGAACGGTGTCGAGTCCGGCCCCACCGGTGTCACGGTCACGCTCAGCGCCGACAACGTCGCGGAGCGCCGCCGCACGACGAACGTCATCGCCGAGGGCAGAACGGGAGACGCCAGGAACGTCGTCGCCGTCGGCGCCCATCTCGACAGCGTCGCGTTCGGCCCCGGGATCAACGACAACGCGAGCGGCTCTGCGGTCGTGCTCGAGGTCGCCGAGCGGCTCGCCAAGCAGCGAACCCGGAATCGCCTGCGCTTCATCTGGTGGGGCGCCGAGGAGCAGGGGCTGCTCGGCTCACGCCACTACGTGGGGCGGCTGTCGCACACAGCTCGCGCCCGAATCGCGCTCTACCTCAACTTCGACATGGTCGGCTCGCCGAACTTCGCGCGCTACGTGTACGACGGCGACAACTCCTCGTCCGGCCGAACTCCGGCCCCGCCGGGATCAGCACCGATCGAGCGCGCGTTCGAGAGGTATTACGCCGGTCGCGGGCTCCCCCACCGCGAGACGGGCATGGGCGGCTCCGACCACCTCTCGTTCGTGAACGCGGGCATCCCGGTCGGCGGGCTCTTCACCGGCGCCGACGGGACGAAGTCGGAAGCCGAGGCGCGCGACTTCGGCGGCCGCGCCGGCGCGCCGCACGACCCCTGCTACCACCGCGCGTGCGACACCGTCGCGAACCTGAGCTGGCCCGCGCTGACCGACGCCGCCCGTGCCGCGCTCCACGTCGTTACGACCTTCGCCCGCGACACGTCGAACGTCCGTCGCGCCCGGTAGGGTAGGCCTCCGCCGCGACGGCAGCGGCTACTGTGACGGCGTGCTGTTCACGCGCAAGTCGACTGCGATGACCTCTCCCGAGGACGCGCTGCCGGGTCGCGACACCCCGATCGTCGTGCCGGGCCGGCACCTCGTGCTCGGAACGCCGATCGGCCCTCCATTTCCCGAGGGCACCGAGCGTGCGATCTTCGGCATGGGCTGCTTCTGGGGCGCGGAGCGGTTGTTCTGGCGCGCTGCCGGGATGTACACGACAGCGGCCGGGTACTCGGCCGGACACACGCCGAATCCCACGTACCAGGAGGTCTGCAGCGGTCGCACGGGGCAGAACGAGGTCGTGCTCGCGGTGTTCGAGACGGACAAGACGAGCTACGAGGACCTGCTCCGCGTCTTCTGGGAAGGGCACGACCCGACCCAGGGCATGCGGCAAGGCAACGACGTTGGGACCCAGTACCGCTCTGGGATCTACTGGACGACCGACGCGCAGCGTGATGCTGCGCTCGCGTCCCGCGACGCGTTTCAGGAAGAGCTGTCGCGCTCCGGCTACGGCCAGATCACGACCGAGATCGTCGAGGCCGGCCCGTTCTACTACGCCGAGGACTACCACCAGCAGTACCTCGAGGCGAACCCGAACGGCTACTGCGGGCTCGGCGGAACCGGCGTCTCGTGCCCGATCGGCACCGGCGTCAGCGCGTCGGGCTGACGTCTACGGCGCCGGATCGGCGGCTGCAACGGTGCTCTGCTTCGGCCGCTCGGAGGTGATTCCGCTCGAGCCGGCGAGACGCGTCGCGATGTACACCGGAACGATCGACACGAGAATCACGAACAGCGCGACGACGTTCACGATCGGCTGGTCGTCGGGCCGCGCCAGGGTCGCGAAGATCCAGATCGGCAGTGTCTGCTCGGCGCCCGACGTGAAGACCGTCACGATCACCTCGTCGAAGGAGAGCGCGAACGCGAGCAGTGCTCCGGCGAGAAGCGCCGTCCGCAGCTGCGGCAGCATCACGTAGCGGAACGTCTGCCAGTTGTCGGCGCCGAGGTCGGCCGACGCCTCGTCCAGCGAGCCCGCCGTCCGCCGCATACGCGCGATCGCGTTGTTGTAGATGACGACGACGCAGAAGGTGGCGTGCCCGATGATGATCGTCGTCAGACCGAACGTGATTCCGAGTGGGCCGAGGACGTCGATGATGGTCGCCTGCAAAGCCAGTCCCGTGACGATTCCGGGCAGGGCGATCGGCAGGATCACGGCGAAGGTCACGATCTCACGCCCGAAGAAGCTGTAGCGCGCGACGGCCATGGAGGCGAGAGTCCCGAGAACGAGCGCGATCGCGGTCGCGCCGAACGCGGCGAGAAGCGAGTTCTTGAGCGCGTCACGCACGGCCGGGTCCTCGAAGGCCACGGAGAACCAGCGCGTCGAGTACTTCTCGATCGGCCACGCCTGCGTGACGTTCTTGTTGAACGCGTAGAGACCGATGATCACGAGCGGCAGGTAGATGAACGCGAGCGTCGCGAACGCCCCGAGGCGGAGAAAGATCCGGGCGAGGCGCGACTCGACCATCAGAGGCTTTCGAACGCTCCGAGCCGACGCGCGACGAGCAGGTACGCGACCACGACGACCAGCGGCACGAACGAGAACGCCGCGGCCGTCGGGAGCGCCTCGCCGCGGATCGAGTAGATGACCGTCCCGATGAACTGCTCGCTCGTGATCAGCCCAGGCGCGATGTAGTCGCCGAGCGTGAGGCAGAACGTGAAGATCGAGCCGGCGACGATCGCCGGGAACGCGAGCGGGAGGATCACGCGCGCGAACGTCGTCAGCGACCGCCCGCCGAGATCGGCAGATGCCTCGAGGAACGAGCTCGGAATCCGCTCGAGGCCCGCGTAGATCGGCAGGACCATGAACGGCAGCCAGAGGTAGGTGAACACCAGCCAGAGACCCACCGTCGAGAGCCCGTCGACCTGCAGTCCGAGCGGCTCGAGTGCCCAGTTCACGACCCCGCCGTCCGACAGGATCGTCCGCCAGGCGTACGCCTTCACGAGGTAGTTCGCCCACAGGGGCACGAGCACGAGGACGACGAGCAGGTCGCGCGTCCGAGGCGAGGCGACCCGGGCCATGTAGTACGCGATCGGAAACGCGAGAATTACGTCTGCGATCGTCACGAGGATCGCCATCTGGATCGTCCGCCAGGCGACGTTCCGGAACACGTCCTGCTCGAAGATCTGCCGGAAGTTGTCGAGGGTGAACTCGTGGACGACCTCTCGGGTGAACGAATCCGTTTCCCAGAAGGACGACAGGAGCAGGACGAACAGTGATCCGAAGTAGACGAGCACGAGCCACCCGAGCGGCAGGGCCAGAAGCGCCGACAGCCTGATGCGCGGGTGGCGATAGAAGAAGGTCGAGAGTCGCCGCCCCAGGCCTTCCCGGGGCGGCGACTCCGACAGTGGGACTGACGTCATGCGTCCCGGAGGTTCAGGGGCTCGTTAGCCCTTGATCTCCGTCCAGGCCGCTTCCCAGTCCTCCTGGGTCTTGCAGGTCGTCGAGTCGTCGTCGTCCGCGCAGTCCTCGACGGGCGTCGTCCAGTAGTAGACGTCCTCCCACCAGGCCTCGTCGTCGGCGTGGAAGGTGTCGCAGTGGTTCTGGTCCTTCGTGAGCTCGCACGCCTTCAGGTTGACGGGCGCCTCGCCGAAGCCCTCGGCCACCAACGCCTGCGCCTCCGGCGAGATCATGTGGTTCATCCAGAGGTACATGCAGTTCGGGTTCTGGGCCTTCGAGTAGAGCATCCACGTGTCCGACCAGCCCGTCGTGCCTTCGCTCGGCTTGATCGCGGTGACGGCAACAGCCGGATCCGCCGCCGTGAGCTGCACGTACTGGTAAGGCCACGTCGTGCCGACGACGCTGTCGCCGTTGGTGTACTCGCCGATCTGCTTGGCGACGTCGCCCGGCCAGTAGTTGAGGCCGGCCGCAGCCTGCTTCTTCAGCAGGTCCACCGCCGCGTTGAACTGCTCCTCGTTGAGCTGGTACGGGCTGTCGATCCCGAGATCCGGCTGGGTCGCCTTCAGGTAGACCGCCGCGTCGGCGATGAAGATCGAGTCGTCGTAGATCGAGATCTTCCCGCCCCACTCCTGCAGGCCCTCGTCCTCCCAGATGACGCTCCAGCTGTTCGTGTCCTCGGGGACGATGTCGTTGCGGAACATCAGGTAGTTCGGGCCGCGGCCGTGTGGAACACCGTACGCCTGCCCGTCGAACGAGTTGTAGTCCTGATCTTTGATGCCTTCCTGCACGTCCGCGTAGTTCGGGACGAGCTCGGTGTCGATCGGCGCGACCTCGCCTGTGGTCATCAGGCGCACGCTCGCGTTACCCGACGCGGAAACCCCGTCGTAGGCACCCGTCTGGAGAAGGCTGATCATGTCGTCCGAGGACGCGCCGTCCTTCGTGTTCACCGTGCAGCCGGTCGCCTCGGCGAACTCCTTGGTGAGCTGCGCGTAGCCTGGCCACTGGACGACGTTGACCTCTCCCTCCTCACGGGCCAGCGACTGGATCTCCTCGAGAGATGTCCCAAGCCCCTCCACCGCGGTCGAGGATCCGCTGTCCCCGTCGTCGTCGCCTCCACACCCCGCGGCGACGACGCACAGCGCCACGACGAGCAGGCAAAAGGCGGCCCAGCGCGCGACGCCTGTCTTGCGTTCCTTCATTTCGATCCTCCCTCCGGATCGTCGATGACCGACTCCTGCCCGGGGCGCCACTCGACGCGCACCCGTCGTCCTTTCACCTCGAGCACCTCGCTCGAGCTTTCGTCGAGGTTCTGCGCGAGCACCTGGAGCTCGCCACCGCGGTCGAGCGTAACGTGGTACCGAGTGACGGGTCCGACGTACTGCACGTCTCTCACGACCCCCGCTTCCACGTGCGCTCCGGCCGCGGGCTCGGCGCCGTTCTCGAGAAGGTTGAGCTTTTCGGGGCGCACGGTGTAGCGGCGCCCGTCGCGCTCGATCACGTTCGAGACGCCGACGAAACCTGCGACGAACTCGCTCGCAGGGTGCTCGTAGACCTCGGCCGGCGGGCCGACCTGCTCGATCCGCCCGCTGTTGAAGACGGCGACGCGATCCGACATCGTCAGCGCCTCCTCCTGGTCGTGCGTCACGTAGACGAACGTGATTCCCACCTCGCGTTGGATCGACTTCAGCTCGATCTGCATCTCGTGACGGAGCTTGAGGTCGAGCGCACCGAGCGGCTCGTCGAGGAGAAGCACCTTCGGGCGGTTGACAATCGCGCGCGCGAGCGCAACGCGCTGCCGCTGTCCGCCCGAGAGCTGCGACGGCTTGCGCGCGCCGAAGGCAGACAGGCGCACCATCTCGAGCGCGCGTCCTGCCCGGTCGCGCCGCTCGCCCTTCTTGACCTTCTTCACCATCAGCCCGTACTCGACGTTCTGCTGCACCGTCATGTGCGGGAAGAGCGCGTAGTCCTGGAAGACCGTGTTGACCGGTCGGTCGTACGGCGGCAGGCGCGAGACGTCCTTGCCCGCGAGCTCGATCGTGCCCTGATCGGGGATCTCGAAGCCGGCGATCATCCGCAGCGTCGTCGTCTTTCCAGAGCCCGACGGGCCGAGCATGGTGAAGAACTCTCCGGCGGGGATGTCGAGATCGACCGAGTCGACCGCGAGCACGTCGCCGTAGCGCTTGGTCAGCCCTCTGACGCCGATGTCGGGGGCGACCGCATCAGGCGGCGCCAAGCGACTCCTCCAGGATCGCGAGCCCCTCGTCCAGCTCCTCGGTCGAGATGTTGAGCGGAGGCAGGAGCCGGATCACGTTCCCGTACAGCCCGCACGAGAGGAGGATCAGCCCGCGGTCGAACGCCGCCTCGACGACGGCCTTCGCACGATCCGGCGTGCGCTCGGCGAACTCGAAGGCGAGCATCGACCCGAGCCCACGCACCTCGCCGATCTCGGTTCGTCGTGTGGCGAGGTCGTCGAGACGGGCTCTGAGGGTCTCGCCCAGGTTCCGTGCTTCCTCGAGGAACCCAGGCTCGGTGACGACGTCGAGCGTCGCCAGCGCGGCGGCGCAGGCGAGCGGGTTGCCGCCGAACGTGCCACCGAGCCCCCCGGCCGGAACGGCGTCCATGACGTCGGCGCCGCCCGTCACCCCCGCCAGCGGGAGCCCGCCGCCTATCGACTTGCCGAAGACGGTCATGTCCGGCTCGACGCCGTCGTACTGCTCGATCGCCCACATCGTTCCCGTGCGACCGACGCCGGACTGCACCTCGTCGCTGACCCACAGGATCCCGTGGCGCCGACAGAGCTCCTGGAGCTTCGCCGGATAGTCCGGCGGCATCGCAAGGAAACCGCCTTCGCCCTGCACCGGCTCGAGCACGAGACAGGCAACCGTGGACGGATCGACATCGGCCTTGAAGAGGTGCTCGAGCGCCGCGATCGAGTCGTCGGACGAGATGCCGTGGTACGGATACGGCGCCTGGGCGCGATAGACCTCCGGCGCGAACGGCCCGAAGCCGGCCTTGTACGGCTTCACCTTGCTCGTCATCGTCATCGCGAGCAGCGTCCTGCCGTGGAAGGCGTTGTCGAAGGCCACGACGGCCTGGCGCCCGGTCGCCCAGCGCGCGATCTTGACCGCGTTCTCGACCGCCTCGGCGCCGGAGTTCACGAGAATCGAGCGCTGCTCGCCCCCGCCACACGGCGACAGCTCGGCGAGCCGGCGGCAGACCTCCACGTACGGCTCGTACGTTCCGATCATGAAGCACTGGTGCAGGTAGCGGTCGGCCTGATCCTTGATCGCGTCGACGATCGCGGCGTGCCGGTGGCCAGTGTTCTGACAACCGATACCGCCCGCGAAGTCGATATACGTCCGGCCGTCGGGATCGGTCACCCTGGCGCCTTCGGCGTGCGCGACGACGAGCCGCGGCGTCGCCATCCCCGGGGCGACGTACCGCGCTCTATCCGCCTGAATGCGTTCGGCCGCTGTCGTGTCAGTCGGCTGCATCGGCGCAGTATCTCACTCCATGCGCAGCAGATCCGGCGACTCGTCTACGACCAGGGCAGCGCGTCCCAATACGACGGACGCTCGCGGCGTGACGGCTCGAACCGTGGGAACACATGCTCGAAGTCGGACGTCTCCTCCTCGACGCTCGCGCCGTACCGTGCCGCGAGTCCCGACACGGGGTAGTGGAGGAGTTCCTCCGCGAGCCGCGCACCCACCATCAGGATCGCGCACGGCCCCGCGCCGGCTCCGACGAAGATGTGCTCCGTGCCGGGCGGGCAGTTGAAGAAGTCCCACGGCTTCAGCATCCGCTCCTCGCCCTCGACGAGCAGCCTGCATTCACCGAAGAGGACGAGGAACGCCTCCTGCTGGTTCTCGGAGTGGTAGAGCCCGTTCGGCTGTCCGGGGTCGAGAACGCGGATCTTGAGTCCGAGCTGCGAGAACGGGAACTCCCTGCTCTCGAACCGGCAGTCGGATCCGGGCGGCTTGTTCTCGCTGTTCTCCGCCGTCATCCACGCGGCATCCCGAACATTCAGGACGAACCACCCGTCGCCGGCCGGTGCGAGCCCCGAACCCGAGTCCTCGAGCGGCGCCTCTGGCACGAGGCGAGCCTAGCGAGCGCGTACTCTCTTGAGCGCGCCGGAGTAGCTCAGCTGGTAGAGCAGCCGCCTTGTAAGCGGCAGGCCGTGGGTTCGAGTCCCGCCTCCGGCTTCAGGCGCACGCGTGGGTCTTGCGCTACGCCAGAACCTCGCGCGTCTTCTGGTGCGCGAGAATCTTCCGCTTGACGCGCTGGAGCGCGTTGTCGATCGTCTTCGTGTCGACCTCGAGGTCCTCCGCCATCTCCTCGTAGGAGTTGCCCTCGAGGTAGAGCGTGAGCGCCTGCGACTCGAGCGACGAGAGACCTGTACCGAGACAGAACACGAGGCTCTGCAGCTCCTCGGTGGAGATGACGCAGACAGACGGGTCGTTGACGCTCGGCCCGGGTAGCGCGTCGCCGAGCGTGCAGTCGCCCTCCGACTCCTGGCCTGCCGGGGTGTGGCTGAACGAGACGTAGGTATTGAGCGGGGAGTGCTTGAAGCGGGTCGCCGTCTTGATCGCGGTGATGATCTGGCGCGTCACGCAGAGCTCCGCGAAGCTCCGGAACGACGTCTCCTTGTCAGGCCGGAAGTCGCGGACGGCCTTGTACAGGCCGATCATCCCTTCCTGGATCAGGTCGTCGCCGTCGCCACCCGCGAGGAAATACGAGCTGGCCTTGAGGCGCACGAAGCCCGTGTAGCGGCGCATGAGGTCGTCCAGGGCGTGCTGGCTCCCATTTCGAGCCTTGAGCACGAGCTGCAGGTCCTCCAGCTCGCGCTGAACCTTCTGCGGCGTTTTCGGTGCGGCGGCGGTGCGAACGGCCATTGCGAGTACCCCCGTGGTCGACGGCGTGAGCCTCGCTCGGAGCCGATCACCCTGGCCGCAGTGCAAGTCTCACCTTGAAGTTGAGGGAGAACCTAGCACCATCTTCTGGGCGTTACAACCCCTTTGCGACAATTGCAGGATGCTAAGAACATATGTTCGCCTCCAAGGGTGTGGCTAGCCCCACCACGCAGACACCAGGGTTCTGCCACGATCCGTGCAGATGAGCCTCACTGCGTTGATCGTCGACGACCATCCGAGCTTTCGCGCCTCTGCGCGCGCCGTTCTCGAGGCCGAGGGATTCGAGGTCGTGGGCGAGCTGGCCGAGGGCGCGTCCGTCGTCGAGACGGTCATCGCGCTCGACCCGGACGTGGTTCTCCTGGACATCCAGCTGCCGGACATGTCCGGCTTCGACGTCTGCGCGGCACTCGACGCCTGCAACGGTCGGTCGGGAAAGGTCATCCTCGTCTCGAGCCGTGACGCGTCCGACTACGGCGACCTCGTCGAGATCTCGTGCGCCTGCGGCTTCGTGCCCAAGGGCGAGCTCTCGGGGGAGACGATCGCCGCGCTGCTTCGGTGAGCCGCGTCTCCATCCCCCAGCTCGTCGTCGCGCTCGAGGAGGGCACGCCGCTGCGCGACGCGCTTGCGGGCGCGCTGGGAGACGACGCGCTCTCGGTCGCCTACTGGATCGATCGGCGCCAGGGCACGGTGCGCGGGGGGTGGGTCGACCCACACGGGCACGCGGCACCCGACCCGGCGGCGGCTCCCGGTCGCTCGGTCAAGCTCGTGGAGCACGAGGGCGAGCGCATCGCCGCGATCGACTACGACTCCGCTCTCGACGAGGAGGGTGAGGTCCTCGACGCGGTGACCGCGGCCGCCGGGCTGGCACTCCGTAACGACCGCCTCCGCGCCGAGCTGCGCGCCGAGGTCGAGTTCTGGAACACGGTGAACAACACGGTCCCGAGCCTGCTCGCCACGATCGACAAGGACGGCGTGATCCGCAACGTGAACGCGCGCGCACTCCAGGTGGCCGGGTACGACGAGAAGGACGACGTCATCGGCCGCGACTACTGGGACGTGTTCATCGACCCCTCGGAACGCGCCGACGTCGTCGCACGCTTCGCCGCGCTCGCCCCGGACTTCGCCGCGGGCGAGTACGAGAACGCGTTCGTCAACGCCCGCGGGGAGCATCACGTCGTCTACTGGCGCACCGCCCCGATTCACGACGAGAACGGCGAGGTGATCGCGATCGTCTCGGGAGGCGCGGACATCACGTTGCGGCGCAAGCGGGAGCGCGAGCTCGAGCGCGAGCGCGACGTGCAGACGACCGTGTTCGAGTTCATGCCGAGCATCATGGTCGCCCTCGGCCCCGACGGGACGATTCGCGATCGGGACGCGGACAATCCCAGCGTCGGAGCCAACCGCGCGTTCCGCCAGGCGGTTCGCTGGCCCGACGAGGAGCTCGTCGGCCGCCCGTTCGTCGACATCCTCGTCGAGGACGACGACGGGCGTGCGGCGCGCGCCATCGCGACGGCAGCTACAGGCGAGACGTCCCAGGAGGTGGAGTCCGAGATCCTCTCGGCCGACGGCAGCTCGCGCGTCTTCGTCTGGTCGGCGATCCCGATCGCCGACGTGACGAGCCGCATGGAGCACCTCGTCCTCGTCTGCGGCGCCGACATCACGGAGCGCAAGCAGCTGGAACTCGAGAACGAGCTCGAGCGAGCCTTCCTCAACGCCATCGCGAACAACGCCCCGAGCCTGCTCTGCCTGATCGACGCAGACGGAGTCGTGACCGACCGGGGCGCGAACATCGCGTTCGAGCACGCCCTCGAGTACGACCCGGCGGAGATCGGCGGCCAGGTCTTCGCGGATGCGTTCGTCGAACCCTCCGAGCAGGAAGACGTTCGCGACGCGATCGCGGGCATCGCCGCGGGCGAACCGCCTGCCGAGCGCGACAGCACCTGGGTGACGAAGAACGGACGAGAGCTGTCCATGGCCTGGACCTGCACCCCGCTACCGCAGATCGACGAGCGCACGCTGTTCCTGATCACGGCGATCGACATCACCGAGCGCAAGCGCGTCGACGACGAGCTGCGCGCGTCGCGAACCCGACTCGTTCGTGCCGAGGAGTCCGCGCGGCGAGGGCTCGAGCGCAACCTCCACGACGGTGCGCAGCAGCGGCTCGTCGCGCTGTCCGTCGCGCTGCGCCTCGTCGAGTCCCGCCTCGGGAGCGATCCCGACGCCGCGGGCCAGCTCCTGGCGAGCGCCCAGGTCGAGCTCGCCCAGGCACTCGAGGAGCTGCGCGAGCTCGCGCGCGGGATCCATCCCGCTGTGCTCACGGATCGAGGGTTGCGGCCGGCGCTGGAGACGCTCATCGCGCGCGCGCCGTTCCCGGTCGAGCTGGTCGCGCCCGAGGAGCGCCTCTCCACCGACGTCGAGGCCGCCGCGTACTACGTGGTCGCCGAGGCGCTGACGAACGTCGCCAAGTACGCGAACGCGACGTCCGCTGACGTCGACGTGCGGCAAGAAGACGGCACGCTCGTTGTAAGCGTCTCCGACGACGGTGTGGGCGGAGCGAATCCGTCGAAGGGATCGGGGCTGCGCGGGCTCTCGGACCGCGTCGCCGTGCTCGACGGCACGCTGTCGGTCACGAGCTCGGCGCGCGGCGGCACGATAATCCGTGCGGACATCCCTCTCCCTGGCTGAACGGATACAACGATGAGCATGCGCGCGCTGCCGACCGGGACGGTCACGTTCTTCTTCGCGGACGTCGAGGGCTCGACCGCCCTGCAGCAGAGGTCGGGCGTGGATTACGCGGCTGCGGTCGTGCTGCTCCGCCGCCTGATCCGCGAGGAGATCGCTGCCCACGGCGGCGCCGAGGCCGACGCCGTGGGTGACGAGTACGTGGGCGCGTTCGCCGACCCGGGCGCGGCCGCTGAGGCCGCATTCGCGGTGCAACGCGCGCTGCGGGACGCCGAGTGGCCGGGAGGCGCCGCCGTACGCGTGCGCATCGGCCTGCACTCGGGGTCGCCCTCACTCGGCGACGAGGGCTATACGGGCGTCGACGTCGTCCGCGCCTCGCGCATCGCGAACGCGGGCCACGGCGCGCAGATCGTCGTCTCCAGCGAGACGCTGGCCGCGCTCGACGGCATTCACAGCCGCGACCTCGGCGAGCACCGGCTCGAGGGCCTGACAAGGCCGGAGCGGATCCACCAGTTGCTCGCAGACGACCTCCCGCGCGACTTCCCACCGCTACGAAACACGATCTCGATGCTCGGCGCGGGGATCAGTGTCGTGCTCGCCGACGACACCGTGCTTCTGCGGCAGGGGATCGCGCGGCTGCTGGCCGACGCCGGGTTCGACGTCGTGGCGCAGTCGGGCGGCCCCGAAGACCTCATCCGGCACGTCGCGATGCACATGCCGAGCGTGGCCATCGTCGACATCCGCATGCCGCCGACACACACGGACGAGGGACTCCGCGCCGCCGCGGAGATCCGCGACCGCTTCCCGGCGACGGGCGTGCTCGTGCTCTCGCAGTACGTCGAGGCGGCGTACGCGATGGATCTCTTCGCCACGACGACGCGTGGGCTCGGCTATCTCCTGAAGGATCGCGTCGCCGACTTCGACGACTTCGCGTCGGCGGTGCGGCGCATCGCGGAAGGCGGCTCCGTCCTCGATCCGGCCGTCGTGGCCGAGCTCGTGGGGCGCGCACGCAAGGACGATCCATTGGCGCTCCTCACGCCACGGGAGCGCGAGGTGCTCGAGCTCATGGCCGAGGGCCGCTCGAACCAGGCGATCGCCGACCGCATGTTCGTGACGCCGCGCGCAGTCGAGAAGCACGTCACGAGCATCTTCACGAAGTTCGACCTGCCGGCGACCACCGAGGATCACCGGCGGGTGCTGGCCGTGCGCGCGTTCCTCCGCGGCTGAGGCCTACTCGCCGCGTCGCAGGCGCTCGAGCCGTTCGCGCGTCTCCTCGTCGAGTCTGTCTCCGACGCGCCCGCCTGCGCCGCGCTGCTCGCGCTCGACGTGCTGCACGGGGGCGAGCTCGTCGAGGAAGGCGCGCGACGCGATCTTCCGCACCTCTTGCCCCGACGTCCACCGCACCGCGTGGTCGGAGGAGACCACGCACACGCGCTCGGCCTTGCGGTTCTCGGCTGCGAGGCGCTCGAGCAGGTCGTCGGCGTGCGCCGTGTAGCGCACCTGCAGCGGCCCGATCGCGCGCTCCTCGCCCACTCCGTCGAAGACGACGACACCGCGGGCGCCCTTCCCGGCGACGAAGCTCGCGAGCGTGTCCACGAGCTCCTCACGCTGCAGGGTTCCCGCGTTCAGGAGGTTGTAGCCATCGAACAGATACAGCGTCGGCTCAGGCATCGCGGCTCCCACGCTGGCGGCGCGCCTCGAACAGCAGAACCGCGGCGGCGACCGAGACGTTGAGCGACGCGACCTTGCCCCCGAGCGGGATGGAGACGGTGGCGTCGCAGGTGCGCCGCACGAGCGGCCGCACGCCCTTCCCCTCCGCCCCGAGGACGAGCGCGACGCCGCCCGTCAGGTCGGCATCCCACATCGAGAGCGTGCCCTCGGAATCGGCCGCGTAGGCCCAGAGATCGTTGCTCTTCACGTCTCCGAGGAACCGCGCGAGGTTGGGCACGACCGCGATCGGAACGTGCTCGACCGCACCTGCCGAGGCCCGGCACACCGCGGGCGTTACACGGACGGAGCCGTGTGCGGGGATGACCACGCCGGTCCCTCCGACGCCGTCCACGCTGCGCACGACCGCGCCGAGATTGCGCGGATCGGTCACCTGGTCGAGGCAGACGAGGAGCGGCGACTCGCGCTTCGCGAGCTCGTATGCGTCCGCGTAGCGGAAGGGCTCACACCACGCGACCACGCCCTGGTGGTCGCGCGTGCCGGCCTCCTCGGACAGCAGTCGCTCGGGCTTCACCTGCGGCTTCGGACCGGAGTCGAGCCACGGAATCTGAGTCGCCGCGCGCTCGGTGACCCAGGTCTCGAGCACGCGCCTCGGACCCCGGTAGAGCTCGCGCGCAGCGTTGCGTCCGTAGACGAGCTCGCGCGTCAGGGTCATCGGCGGCGGACGAGCCGGTAGCCGCCCGCCTCGTCCCGGACGTCCCAGCCGGCGCCCTCGATCCGTGCGCGCAGACGATCAGCTTCGTCGAAGTCGCGCGTCGAGCGCGCCTCGATGCGTCGCTCAGCGAGCTCCACGAGCTCCGCAGGCGCTTCCTCGTCCTCGGCGAGCGCCTCGAGACCGAAAATTGCGAGCGCTCGCAGGAGAAGCTCGTGATCCCGCCATTCGTGCATGATGGCCAGCGCGGCCGGCGTGTTGAAGTCGTCGTCGAGCGCCGTCGAGAAGCGCTCCCAGGCGTCGTCGGCCGCGGGCTCACTCGCGCCGCGGAAGACGTCACGAAACCGCTCTGCCCGCGCGGCTGCCGCCTCGAGGGTCACGTCGGAGTAGTCGAGTGGCTTTCGCCAGTGCCCGGTGAGGAAGAACACGAGGAGCGTCTCCCGGCCCCAGCGGTCGAGCGCCTGCTGCAACGTCACGTCGTTGCCGACGGACTTGTGCATCTCCTCGCCCGCGAACTGCAGCATCCCGTTGTGCATCCAGATGCGGGCGAAACCACGCCCGAGCGACCTCGACTGTGCGATCTCGTTCTCGTGGTGCGGGAAGACGAGATCGAGCCCGCCGCCATGGATCTCGAAGTCGTCGCCCAGGTGCTTGTGCGCCATCACGGAGCACTCGATGTGCCACCCCGGCCGCCCGAGGCCCCACGGGGATGGCCACGAGGTGTCCTCGCCGGGCTTGTTGGCCTTCCAGAGTGCGAAGTCGCGCGGGTCCTCCTTCCTCGGGTTCGGCTCCTGCTCCTCGACCGCGTCGGGCCGCTGGCCACTCAGGCGCCCGTAGTCCGCAAACCGCGCCACCCGGAAGTACACGTCGCCGTCGGACTCGTACGCGAACCCGCGATCCACGAGCTCCCCGATGGTCGCGATCTGCTCTGTCACGGTCTCGACCGCGGTCGGCTCGACGTCGGGCCGACCGAGGCCGAGGCGATCGGTGTCCTCGACGTACCAGCGCGTCGCCTCGGCCGCGAGCTCGGCGCTGGCACCGGGCGCAGCGTCGTAGATCTTGTCGTTGATGTCCGTGACGTTGACCACGAGCTTCGTCTCGTAACCGCTCGCTTCCAGCCAGCGCTTCAGCCAGAGCGGAAGCACCGTCACCGCGTAGGCGTTCCCGACGTGGATCCGCTGGTACACCGTCGGGCCGCACCAGTAGATCCCGATCGGGCCAGGCGGAGGTGGGAGCTCGACGGGCGAGCGCGTGAGCGTGTCGTAGAGGCGCATCGCGCCGATCGTAGTCAGGAGCTGCGCTCGAGCGCCTCTGCGCGGGAGATCGCGGCGAGCACGGCGGCGAGCTCGGGCCCTCGCTTCGCCCCGGTCAGCGCGAGGCGCAGAGACTTGAGGTCGCCCCCGACCGCCTTCAACTCGCGCACGATTGCGCGAGCTTCATCCACCGAGAGCCTGTCGGGCTTTGGCTCGCGCAGCTCGCGGAACCGTTCCAACGTGGTCTGCGCAGCAGCGTCGAGCTCGACCCGAGCGGGTGTGACGACGAGCCGTGCGTACTCGCGCGCCTCGACGAGCGAACGCGCACCACGCAGCGCCGGGACGACCTCGAGTGGCGCGTCCGCGGCCGCGGCGAGCTCGTCGTCCGGCATCGCTGCGATCGCATCCACGGCGAGCCGCCCGAGCCGAGCGAGGTCGAGGTTGACGTCGTGTTCGGGCCGGTCGAGCTCCTCCAGGTACGAGCGCACGGCTGCGGCCGGAAAGCCCTCGTCGCGAAGCTCCTCGATCGAAGAGTGGCCGTGCCGCTTCGAGAGCTTCTTGCCGTCCGGGCCCAGCACGAGCCCGTGGTGGACGACCTCGGGAAGCTCACCGCCGAGCGCTCTCGCGATCGCCTGCTGAACCGCCAGGTTCGGGCGGTGGTCGGATCCGCGGACGATGTGCGTGATTCCGAGGTCGAGGTCGTCCACGACCGAGGCCAGCTGGTACGTGGGCGACCCGTCGGAGCGCAGGAGCGTCGTGCCGCCTCGCGTGAGTCGCACCGCACCGTCGTCATCGCGCTCGGCACTCCCGGACGCGAGCGCCCGCTCGGCGGCCTCGGTGTGCAGAGGAACGCGGTCGCTCTGCCGAAGCGGCCCCTCGTCGATGCCGACGCCGAGCCAGGCGAGGTCTGCGGCGATCGCCACCTCTCCGCCCTCGACGCTGCGTGCAGGATCGGTGTCGTCGATCCGCAGGATCAGCACGCCGCCGCGCTCGTCCGCGAAGCGCCGGTTTGCGACAGCCGTCAGCGCGTTTCCGACGTGCAGCGACCCCGTCGGACTCGGCGCGAAGCGGACGCGGACCGACACCGTGCTACGAGTCGATCGGGACGTGCCCGCGCTGTGAGGCGACGCGCTCGAGCCACGCGCGAATCGCCGGGTACGCCTCGAGCTCGAACCCGCCCTCGTGCGCCACGTGCGTGTACGCGTACAGCGAGATGTCCGCGAGCGAGTAGCGCTCGTCGACGAAGAACGTCCGGCCGTCCAGCCCACGTTCCATCGCATCGAGCGCCGTGTAGCCGCCCGCGAGCAGACGCTCCTTCTGGCGCTCGAAGCGTTCAGGCTCGTTCGAGTACGTCTTCCAGAACCGCGCGACCGCGATGTGCGGCTCGTGCTGATACTGCTCGAAGAACTGCCACTGCAGGACCTGGGCGCGCGCATAGGGATCCTCGGGGACGTACTGCGTCCCGCCGCCGAAGTACCAGATGATCGCGTTCGACTCCGCCAGCGGCCGCCCGTCGTCGAGCACGAGAGTCGGCACGCGGAGTGCCGGGTTCAGCTCGCCGAGCACGTCCGGGCGGTTCGAGCGGTCGACGACCGACAGCTCCTGGATCTCGTAGGCGATCCCGAGCTGCGCCAGCAGGAGGCGAACCTTGTAACAGTTGCCCGAGACCGCGGAGTTGTAGAGAAGCATCGTGGAAACGCTACCGGCCCGCAGTGCGTGCTCAGGAACGACGGGAGGAGGATCGAGATGGGAAAGCTGATCGCGACGACGCAGGCCACAATCGACGGCGTCATCGACCCGGTCGGCGAGTGGGTGGACGCGGACGGAGACCACGGCGAGTACTCGTTCGAGCGGCAGGCGAGCTCGAGCGGGCTGGTGCTCGGGCGCAAGACGTACGAGGGGCTGGCCGGCTATTGGCCGAGCCAGTCGGGCAAGTGGGCGGACATGGTCAACGCGCTGCCGAAGTACGTCGGGTCCACAACTCTGTCCGGCGATCTCACATGGAATGCGACGCTGCTCGAGGGTGACCTCGAGCACTCGATCCCGAAGCTGACGGCCGACGTCGACGGCGACCTGTTCATGCACGGAAGCGGCGATTTCGCGTACGCCCTCGCGGAGAAGGGTCTGATCGACGAGTACGAGATCTATCTGAACCCGCTCGTCTGGGGGAAGGGAAACGTCCACGTCCTCGGCGACAGGAGAACCGTCCGCATGAAGCTCGCCGACGTGAAGCAGTTCGAGTCCGGGGTGGTCCTGATCCTACCTCCCGGACCGCACGTCGACAGCGTAGGCCGCCATCAGTACGCTCAGGCGGTGGCCGAGAAGCGACTCACCGACG
The DNA here is from genome assembly GCA_035630135.1 of Gaiellaceae bacterium. Taxonomy (GTDB): domain Bacteria; phylum Actinomycetota; class Thermoleophilia; order Gaiellales; family Gaiellaceae; genus GMQP-bins7. Next base: position 7,280 of record DASQLF010000027.1, on the reverse strand, counting down.
AGCAGCTCGTCAGCCTCCTCGAGCTCGCGAAGAAGGCGGACAGCGTCGAGCTGAAGCTCACCGTCCCCGCAGCCGACCACCGCACCGCGATCTCGGGCCTCGGCCTCGATCCGCTGGAGGCGCAGATCCGGCAGGTCTTCTTCTTCGACACGCCCGACCTCGACCTGAACGCCGTCGGCGTGGTCGCCCGTGCGCGGAGGATCCAGGGACGTTCCGGTGACACCGTCGTCAAGCTCAGGCCGGTCGAGCCGGACGGTCTCCCGGCAGAGCTGCGCCTGTCTCCGAACGTGGTCGTCGAGGTCGACGCGATGCCGGGCGGCTATGTGTGCTCGGCTACCCTCAAGGCCAAGGCGAGCGCGCCCTCGGTTCGCGAGGCCGCGCTCGGGGAGCTGCCGATCCGCAAGCTCTTCTCGAAGGAGCAGCGCTCCTTCTACTCCGCCCATGCACCGGGCGAGCTCGCCCTGAACGAGCTGTCCGTCCTCGGCCCGATCTTCGTCCTGAAGCAGAACTTCGAGCCGAAGCAGCTCGGGCGGAGGATGGTCGCAGAGCTCTGGTTCTACCCCGACGGCTCCCGGATCCTCGAACTGTCGACGAAGTGCACCGCCACGAATGCCTTCCAGGTCGCAGCCGAGGCTCGAGCGTTTCTCGCCGACAAGGGCGTGAGCATGAACGGGCGACAGGAGACGAAGACGAAGGCCGCGCTCACCTACTTCTCGAAGCAGCTCCGCGCAGGAGCGACCGCCTAGCGGTAGTCCGGGTTCGGGAAGTCGAAGCGGCAACCCGCGTCCCAGGCCGACCGCTGGTTGCCATGTGCGGGCACTCCACCAGCGCCCTTGAGCATCCGCGCGAGGTGGAGGAGGTTCCACGTCATGAACGTCGTGTTCCGATTCGTGAAGTCGTTCTGCGGCCCGCCCGAGTCCTCGTCGAGATACGAGGGGCCTGGTCCGGCCTCGCCGATCCAGCCCGCGTCCGCCTGCGGCGGGATCGTGTAGCCGAGGTGCTGGAGCGAGTAGAGGATGTTCATCGAGCAGTGCTTGATCCCGTCCTCGTTGCCGGTGATGAGGCAGCCGCCGACCTTGCCGTAGTACGCGTACTGGCCGTCGCCGTTCAGCACGCTCGAGCACGCGTAGAGCCGCTCGATCACGCGCGTGCAGACCGATGACTTCTCACCGAGCCAGATCGGCGAGCCGAGCACGAGGATGTCGGCGGCCTGCACGCGCTCGTACAGCTCCGGCCATTCGTCGCTCGCCGCGCCGTGCTCGCGCATGTCCGGCCAGACTCCCGGCGCGAGGTCGTGGTCGACCGCGCGGATGGCGTCGAGCGCCACGCCGTTTCGCTGCATGATCTCCATCGAGATCTTCATGAGTCCGCCCGTGTGCGAGAGCTCGGGAGAGGGCTTGAGCGTGCAGTTCACGTAGAGCGCGCGCAGGTCCGAGAAGTCCCACTGGCTCGTGGTACAGAGCTGCTCCTGGAAATCCGTTAGCGTCATCTCATCCTCCCCGATCGGTGGCTCGCGTACCCTCGCACGCTTGACGTTTGCAAACCGAACTGGAGAAGCGGAAGGGCTGCTGTCGGCGTGGTACGCGGCCAACGGCCGCGACCTCCCGTGGCGGCGCACGCGGGACCCGTACGCGATCCTCGTCAGCGAGGTCATGCTGCAGCAGACGCAGGTCGATCGCGTCGTGCCGCGCTACCACGCCTGGCTCGAGCGCTGGCCGACCGTCGAAACGCTGGCCTCCACGTCGACCGCCGACGTCATCCGCGAGTGGCAGGGCCTCGGCTACAACCGGCGCGCGGTGAACCTCCAGCGCGCCTGTCGGCTGATCGCGGCGGAGGGCTGGCCGACCGACCTCACTGCGCTCCCCGGCGTCGGGCCGTACACGGCGGCCGCGGTGCGCTGCTTCGCGCTCGGCGAGGACGTGCTGCCGATCGATGTGAACGTCGAGCGCGTGCAGCGGCGGACCGGCCAGACGTTCTCGGCTTCGTCGGCGCAGGCGCTCATGGATCTCGGCGCGACCGTGTGCCTCGCGCGCGTCCCGCGCTGCGGCGTGTGCCCCCTAGCGGCGCGCTGCCCGTCGCGCGGGATCCGGGAAGAGCCCGTGCGCAAGCAGGGGCCGTTCGAGGGCTCGTTTCGCCAGCGACGCGCCGACGCGCTCAGGCTCGTCGCGGACGAGCCGCGCGAGCTCGCTGGGCTCGACGACGAAGCCGTTCGCTCGCTCGAAGGCGACGGGCTCGTCGTCGTCGATCGCGGAACCGTAAGCCTGCCCGCCTAGACTTCTGCCGCATGAGCCGGGTCTGGCCGCAGCCGCTGATCGTCTCGCGCGATGTCGTTGCCTCGAGCCGCTTCTACACGGAGCTCCTCGGGGCCGACAGCGGTCACGGCGGGGACGAGTACGAGCAGGTCGTCGCGGAGGGCGAGATCCTGCTCCAGATCCACCGCCTCGACGTCATGGATCATCACGGTCCGCTCGCAGACGAGAGCGTCCCGCTCGGCAACGGAATCGTCGTGTGGTTCGAGGTCGCGGACTTCGACGCCACGGTCTCACGCGCACGTGGGTTCGGGGCGACGGTCGAGAAGGACGTCCACACGAACCCGAATGCGAAGCAGCAGGAGATCTGGCTGCGCGATCCGGACGGGTATCTCGTGGTCATCGCCGGCCCGTCCGAGTACCGGCCTCGCTAGACCCGATCAGACCGCGTGGTGCACCCAGACGTTCGGCTCGACGTGGGTGCCGACGCCATCCTCGAACGTGACCGGCGCGAGGCAGCCGGGGAAGAGATACGTGCCGTCCTCGGGGAAGGCCATCCCGGTCCAACTCTCCCACTGAGTCGCGCTCCCGCGGATCGTCATCGATGCGAGCGCCGGGGCGACGATCTCGCCCCCGACGAGCTCGTGGATTCGCAGCCAGGGATCGAAGTGCGTGCCGTCTGAACGTCGCCACTCGGCATAGCGCTCGATCGGCGTGAGCGGGTAGCGCTCCTTCCACGTCGGACGAACGGGCGCGATCACGCCGTTCTCGAGGCCGGCCGCACGCGCGTTGTCGGTGAACGTCCCGATCATCCGGCTCGACAGCTGCCGGCCCTGCTGACTCGGCGCGACGCTGATCGCGATCGCCATGAGCGCGGTGTGCGGTCGATCGGAGGTCATCCCGCGCCCGAAGCCGTCCTCCCACCCCGACGGCAGATCATCCAGCGTCCCGTCCCACGGCAGCGATACGGCGTGCGCCTCGGCGAGCAGATCGTCGCCGTCGACGAGCACGACCTGGAAGTCCGCGAACTCGGTGTACAGACGATCCCAGTGCAGGTCCGCGACCTCGCTCTGGTTCATGTACTCGGGGAACGTGGGGCGGGAGAGCTCCTCGAAGCGCCGCTCCATCAGGTCGGCGCGGTCGGCGTAGCGGACGACGTTCATCGTCGCAGGAGCGCGACCGCCTGTGCCGCGAGTCCCTCGCCACGACCCGTGAAGCCGAGACCGTCCGTGGTCGTGGCCCGCACGGTCACGAGCTCTGCATGGACGCCGAGCGCCGCGGCCAGCCGCTCGGACATCTCTCCGCGCACATCGCCGATCCGCGGCTCCTCGCCCACCAGCACGCAGTCCGCGTTGACGAGCTCCCAGCCGGCGTCACGCACCTGGCCGTAGGCCTCGCGCAAGAGGTCGAGCGACGATGCGCCGCGATAGCGCTCGTCGCCGGACGGAAACAGCGAGCCGATGTCGCCGAGGTTCGCGGCGCCGACGATGGCGTCGATGAGCGCGTGCGCAATGACGTCACCGTCGGAGTGACCCGCCAGACCGCGTCCGTGCTCGAACGGCACTCCGCCCAGCACGAGCGGTACGCCCGCTTCGAGCGCATGGGCGTCCACGCCGATTCCGACTCGCAGGTCGCTCACCGAAGCGAGGCTAACGCGTCCGGCAGCGACGCAAGGTCGTCGAGGCCGAGCGCAGCTTCCGGCGGTGTTCGCTGCAGGCGTCCCCACGGTCCTCGACGCACGTGAACCGCAACGAGGCCTGCTCTCGCCGCCGGCAGCACGTCGTTGTCGACGCGATCGCCGACGTACGCGACCTCGTCGGCACGGCTCTCCATCAGCTCGACGACCGCTTCGAAGAACGCGGGATCGGGCTTGCGCACGCCGAGGCTGGCCGACGACGAGATGACGTCGGCGGGGAGCTTCGACTCGCGGGCCCACGCCTCGAGCGCGGCGGTCTGATTGCCGACGATCCCGACCCGCAGCCCCTGCTCGCGGACGCGGTGCAGGCAGTCGAGGGCGTCCGGGTAGAGGTCGTCGAGCGAGTACTGCAGCTCCGTCCACCAGCGCGGCGGCTGGTCGATCCCGAGATGCGCCCAGAGCGCGTCGTGCTCCTCCCCGCGCTCGATCGTGACACCGAGCGCCGCCCACACGACGTGCGGCTGGAGCCCCTCGCGGTCGGACAGGTGGCGCCACCAGCGCTCCTCGTCGACGAGCGTCTCGCCGACGTCGAAGACGACGGCCTTCAGAGCCACGACTCGACGAGCGCGAGGTCGGCAGGGGTCGTCACCTTGAGCAGCCGCGCGTCGCCCTCGACGACGGCGACCCGGCCGCCGGCGCGCTCGACCAGCCCGGCGCAATCGGTCGCCCCATCCACGTCGCCCGCGAAGGCTCGCCGAAGCGTCGCCGCGAGGAACGCCTGCGGCGTCTGCGCCGCCACGAGGCCCTCGCGGTCGACGGTCTCCACGACCGCGCCGTCTCGGACGCGTTTCAGCGTGTCGGCGACGGGCACGACCGGGACGGCGCCGTCGTAGCCCTCAGCGAGCGGAACGAGGAGCCGCTCGAGGTGCGCCTCGTCGAGGAGAGGGCGCGCCGCGTCGTGGACCATGATGACGAGCGCCGCCTCGGGCACCTCCGCCAGTGCGGCTGCCACCGACTCGGCACGCGTCGCGCCGCCCGTCACGCACGCGACCACCTTCGACGCCGCGAGCTCCTCGGCGAGGAGGATCGACGGCTCCTCCCACCCCGGCGGCGCCGCCACGACGATCGCGTCGACGACCTCGGAGCGGTCGAGCCGGTCGATGCTCTCGGCCAGGAGCGGTCGGCCGCCGAGCGCGGCGAACGCCTTCGGTCGATCCATACCGAGCCGCTCGCCGGAACCGGCGGCGGCGATCAGCGCCCAGGTCGCCCCGACGTCGCCGGAGCCGACCAAGCCGCTACGCGTTGGCCGTTGCGGCCTTCGGCTTGGCTCGCGACTTCGGCTTCGGCTGGCCGGCGCGCGACAGCACCTCGTCGAGCCACGTGGCCGCCTCTTCCTCGTCCATGTCCTTCGCGTACATGAGCTCGGAGGCGAGGATCTTCTTCGCCTTCACGAACATCTGCTTCTCGCCGGTCGAGAGGCCCTTCTCGTTGTTGCGAACGGCGAGGTTCCGCACGACCTCCGCGAGCTCGAAGATGTTGCCGGTCTTCATCTTGTCGCGGTTGTGCTTGAAGCGACGGTTCCAGTTCTTGGGCATCTCGGTCGACCCGCCCGACAGCGTCCTGACGACCATGGTCACGGTCTTCTGGTCGATGACCGTCCGCAGTCCCACCCGCTCCGCGTTCTCGCAAGGCACGTTCACGGTCATGTCGTTGTGCAGGATCTGGATGGTGAGGTACTCCCGCGTCTCACCCAGAACCTCGCGCTTGTCCTTCCGCACAACTGTTCCCGCGCCATGGTGCGGATAGACGACCTTGTCGCCGATATCGAACAAGAGGGCCTCCCCGGTTTCGGAATTCGTCGCCGTCACGTAAAAAGGCCGACAGTGTGTTCCTGCCGGCGTCCGGGTCACATCATAGCGCGTTCTTCACAGCCGATTAACGAGAGCGCAACGACCGCAAGACGCCTACGCCGCAGCTTCAGCTGCGCCTGCGGAGCCGTCGAGCCCGGCCGCGATCGCGGCCCGTAGGGACTCCGCCGCGGCTATCTGGAGCGAGATTCGGCTCGCAGTGCCTGCAGGCGCGACGACCGTCGCGATCCCCATCTTCGCGCACTCCTCGAGTCGCCGCTCGGCCTGCGCCGCCTGCCGCAGACGTCCGGTGAGGCCGATCTCGCCGAATACCGCGCATCCCTCTCGTACCGGCACGCCTCGCGCGGCGGACGCGATCGCGAGAGCCACGGCCAGGTCGGCCCCCGGCTCCTCGATCCGCACGCCACCGGCGACGTTCACGAAGACGTCGGCGCTCGCGAGTGGAATGCCGGCATGACGCCCGAGCACCGCGACGATCATCGCGAGGCGCTTCGGATCGACGCCCGTCCCGACGCGACGCGGCATGGCGAGATCGGTCGGCGCGACGAGGGCCTGCACCTCGAGCAGAATCGGCCGCGTTCCCTCGAGCACGCACCCGACAGCCGCCCCGATCTCGCCGGGATGGGTGCTGCCGAAGAGCTCCGAAGGATCCGGGACGCCGACGAGGCCGGCTGCGGTCATCTCGAACACGCCGAGCTCGTTGGTGGAGCCGAAACGATTCTTCGTGGCGCGCAGCACCCGATGTTCGCGATAGCGGTCGCCCTCGAACTGCAGGACGCAGTCGACGAGGTGTTCGAGGACGCGCGGGCCGGCGACGGCGCCGTCCTTGGTCACGTGCCCGACGAGCACCGTGGCGACTCCGGCTGCCTTCGCGACGCGGAGGAGTCGGCCCGCCGCCTCGCGCACCTGCGCCACCGAGCCCGGCGCGGAGCCGAGCGCCGAGGCATGCAGCGTCTGCACGGAGTCGATCACGCAGACGTCCGGCCGTTCGGCCTCGAGCGTCGCGCACACCGTGTCGAGCTCGGTCTCGGCGAGGATCTCCACCCTGTCGGCACCACCCAACCGGGCCGCGCGCAGGGCGACCTGCGCGGACGACTCCTCGCCGGTCACGAGCAGCGCTCGTCGTCCACTTCTCGAGATCGCGCCGAGGGCCGTGAGCAGGAGCGTCGACTTGCCCACGCCCGGCTCGCCTCCGACGAGCACGAGGGATGCGGGCACGAGCCCGCCGCCCAGCACGCGGTCGAGCTCGCCGATCCCGGTCACCAGCCGATCGACGGCGGGTGCCTCCACGTCGGCTAGGGGCACCGGCCGCAGCGGCTGTGCCCGCGCGCCGGAGCGTCCTGCAGGCCCGCCGGAGCGGGTCGGCTCAGCCGTCTCCTCGTCGAGCGTCTCCCACTCGCTGCAGCCGGGGCCGCGCCCGTGCCACTTGGGCGCCTGGTGACCGCAGGAGGAGCAAACGAAGACAGATCGCGGGGGCATCCACCAAACCTAAGCCCGCCGGTGGACGTTCCTCGCCCGCCGGTGGAC
>DASQLF010000026.1:0-2604 GCA_035630135.1 Gaiellaceae bacterium | reverse complement strand
CGCGCCCTACGGCGATCGGCGGGCGGCACTGAAGCAGCTCGACCTTCAGGGAGCGAGGGGGCGGCGGCGACGTTCGGGGCGCTTTTTAGAACCGTGTGTGAGCACGGTCTCAAGGCCGTCGTCGCCCGCGGCCCTCGAGTGCTCATTTCAAGGGACCCTGCGCCATGAGCGGTGAGTACGGCGGGGCGAGGAGGATACCGACGCGTGCGCCTCCTCCCGCGACCCCGTGCGCCATATCGAGTGCGCTCGAGATCGAGTGGCTCGGCACGAATCCGAGCGCGCGGGCCGCGACGGCGTCCCGGCTTCCGGCCACGATCACGCGACCGAGCCGCGAGAGGGCGGGCGTGCAGCCCGCCCAGTCGGCGTACGGCAGCAGCGGGTGGCACGCTCGCCCCGCTCGGTAGGCGTCGAGTGCGGGAACGTCCTCGGCTGCGACGGCCTCGGTGTCACCGAGGTGGGCGCCGGCACGGAGCTCCTCGAACAGCGCGCGGTACGGAGCCTGCGTGCCGTGCGCGAACGAACGCGTGAGCGAGTGCACGAGCACGAGCGTGCCCCCTTCGCGAACCGGAAACGCGTCGCGCCACTGCCGCAGCGCATGCCCGAGCGCAATCCCGGCCGAGGTGATCGGGTTCAGCGGCTCGCGCGGGACGTGCGGTCCGATCCACGGCACACCGACCACGATCGCGTCCAGCGGCTCGTCCAGTCGGATGCCGCGGAGGTCGATCGTCCGCACGAGCGCCTCGACGTGCGCGATCGACGGCGGGCCGGCGAACGCGGCCGTCGCGGCGAGCGTCCGGTTCTGGTCGCTCAGGACTCCACGGCGCACCGCGCCGGGCAGCAGCGAGTACAGCCTGCGAAACGGCGAGGACGCGACGTGCGCGAGAGACCCAGGCTCGTGGGGATAGCCGCGGAACCGGCCCGTGATGCGCGGGTGATCGAGGACGAGAGAGACGCCGAGGAGTACGCAGCGCGCTGCGACGGCGGCCTCCACGGCTAGCCCGAGCTGCCAGGCTGGCTCTCCCGAGGCCTGCACGAGCGACCGCGCGGTCGCTGCGCTGCGCACCGTCCGCGCGTCGCAGGCGCCGAGCAACGCTCCTGGCCCGCCGTGGATCACCGTCTCGGCCGACGAGACGACGAGCACGAGGTCGGCGTGCACGAGCGCGGGGTTGGCGAGCGTCTCGCCGACGAGCGAGACGAGATCCGGCGCGGCGGCGTCGTGCACCAAGACGCGCCCGCGAAAGCCGCGGGCGACGGGCGGCGGGAGCAGCCGCTCGAGCTCTCGCCGGCCCGAGCGGCGTGCGAGCCCGCCGGCGACGAGGAGCGTGACGGCCTCCGCGGCGACGCCCGAGCGCTCGAGCTCGTCGAGTACCGTGGCGAGCGCCGTCGGCCGGGGGTCGAGGTGCGCGCCGGGAACGGGAAGCGAGGGCGGCTCGACGACGACGGTGACGCGAGCACCGCGCGACAGGAGATCGACGAGCGGCTGTCCCGCCAGCGGGAAGGCCAGGGCGTCACGCACGGCCGCCGCGACGTCCACAGTGCGCGTCGGGGGAGGCGGCGGCCGCAGGATCACGTCGTCGTCGCCGACGGGCACGCCCACGATGCGCGATCCCGAGAGGAGCGGCACGCGTTTCATCGGGGCAGGGTAGATACGGTTGCTCGTGTGAGTCCCAAGACGCTGACCGGAGAGGAGCTCGTCCTCGACGACGGCCCGGCGCACGAGTCCGAGCTATTCCTCGTGGACGGCAACAACCTGGCCTACCGCGCGTTCTTCGCGCTTCCCGAGGAGCTGCAGACGACCGACGGCCAGCCGACGAACGCGCTCCTCGGCTTCACGAACATGCTCTTCAAGCTGCTCTCCGACTACAGGCCGCGCGGGGTCGCCGTCGCCTGGGACACGCGGCCGGTGCACCGAAAGGAGATCTCCGAGGAGTACAAGGCGGATCGCCGCTCGATGCCGGATCTCCTGCGGGAGCAGTTCCCGCACTTTCGCCCGATCGTGGAGGCGTTCGGCTACCGGAATCTCGAGTTCGAGGGCTGGGAGGCGGACGACGTGATTGCCACGCTCGCGACACAGGCGGACGAGGCCGGCGTGAAGACGTGCGTCGTCTCGACCGATCGCGACGCCTTCCAGCTCGTCTCGGAGAACGTCTGCCTGATGATGACCCCGCGTGGCGTCGCGGACGTGCAGGTCTACACGCCCGAGCGCGTCGAGGCACGCTACGGGATCCAGCCCTCGCAGATCCCTGACTTCATCGGCCTGAAGGGCGACACGAGCGACAACATCCCGGGCATCCCGGGCATCGGGGACAAGACCGCGGGCCAGCTCGTCGCGCAGTACGGGTCGCTCGAGGAGGTCGTCGCGCACGCCGGCGACCTCTCGCCCGCCCGCTCGAAGGCGATCGCCGAGAACGCGGAGCAGGCCGTCGCGTCGAAGCTCCTGGCCACGATGCGCCGTGACCTCGACCTCGGCGTCGACTCGGCGAGCTTCGTCCTGCAGCCGCCGGACCGCTCGGAGCTGAAGGAGATCTTCCGCCGGTTCGAGTTCCGCGGGCTCCTCAGCCGCGTCGACACGCTCGACGAGGCGTTGCCCGCCGCGGAGCGCGT
>DASQLF010000025.1:0-33550 GCA_035630135.1 Gaiellaceae bacterium | reverse complement strand
AGCGCTGTTGCGATCGAGGTTCATGAAGCGGCCGGCCGTGATCGTGATACCCGAGCGTGAGACCCCCGGCGCGAGCGCGAGTGCCTGTGCCAGCCCCATGACGATCGCGTGACGCGTGCCGAGATCGCCCATCGCCCGCGTCTGCGGCGAGCGATCGGCCCACAGCAGGAGCAATGCACCGGCGCCCAGCAGAACGAGGATCTGCCACGGCTCGCCGAGATTGTCTGCGATCCAGTCCTCGCCGAGGAGCCCCACGAGGCCGGCGGGAATCGTCGCAACGACGACGAACCACGCGATCCGCTCATCGGGCGTCTCGACACGCCGTCGTCCGAGGGACGCGAGCAACGCCCGAACGAGGCGGACGAAGTCGCCCCAGAAGTACGCGGCGACCGCGACCAGGGTGCCGAGGTGGAGCGCCACGTCGAAGGTCTGGTTGAACCGGTCGTTCTCCTCGAGGTAGGTCCACTCGGCCGCCCAGGGGACGAGGATCAGGTGGCCCGACGATGAGATCGGGAGGAGCTCCGTCAGCCCCTGCACCAGACCGAGCACGAGCGCCTGGCCGTTCGTCACCGCGTCCGCGTCGTCCCCCACTCCCACGAGCGTGAGCACGATGGCAAGGCCGAGCGCCGCCCCCGCGACGCTGAACACGACGGTGCGGCGCACGGCGAGATCCTACGCGCGCACCCGCCCGGAGACCCGGAAAGAAATCACACGCAAATTGCGGCAATCCGGTGGACGCTCTGCTTGACCCTGCCCCCCGCCTCCCATAGGTTCCTGCTTGCACCGAGCACGGAGCGCGATTAGGTCGAAGCTCAGCTCGCAGGCTCTACGCGGAAGCGGACGGTCAGCGGGTCGAGTGGACGAAAGCGCCACCGGCTCGGTGAATTTTTTTGGTCCGGCACGCATGTAGGATCGCCGCGATGCATCTTCGCGTCCCGAGCATCGACCAGGGCGTGCAGGCGTTCGTGTGGTCGGTGGTGTTCTTCCTCTTCCTCTGGCTCGGCTCGATCATGCTCGACGTGCCCGGAGGGATCGCGTTCGTGCTGTCGCTCGTCGCGGCCGCTGTGATCTTCCTGTTCGTCCGGATTCGCGGCGGCGCGGCTCCGACCTCGCACTAGAACCGCAGCCTGACGGCCGGCGCTGCTCGCGCCCGGCCCCCTCGGGAACGAGGACTCAGGTTCGGGGTTCGCCCGACTGCTCGCTCAGCGCTGCGACGAGACGGTCCGCGAAGTCCCTGCCGATGGCCTGCTCGAGGCGCTCCAGAGCGGGCTCTTTGGGAGCGCGTTCCGGGGCCGCGAGGGCCGAGACGTCCGCGAGGATCCGTGTCGAGGCCGCGGGAGCGACCTGTATGAGTACGGCGGCACTCATGGAACGGGCATCGGCCACCGGCCCTTTGGTAGCGATCCCTGGCGGGAGTGAACGGCGCCGCTCGCTGTTTCCGGCCATGGACTCGTTCTACGAGCCCGATCGGACAGTGCTCCTCAGTAGCGAATGAGCGAGTGGACGTCGTAGTCGTCGAGGCGGTCGCGTCCGTGCAGGAAGTCGAGCTCGATGACGAAGAGCACGCCTACGACGAGCCCTCCGAGCTCCTCGACCAGCTGCACCGTGGCTGCAGCGGTCCCGCCCGTCGCCAGGACGTCGTCGAGCACGATCACCCGGGACCCGGTCTGAACGGCGTCGCGGTGCACGTGCAGGCTGTCGGTGCCGTACTCGAGGCCATACGTCGCCTCGACCGTCTCGCGCGGGAGCTTGCCCGGCTTGCGGGCTGCGATGAAACCGGCACCGAGCGCGTACGCGAGCGCGGCTCCGAAGATGAAACCGCGCGCCTCGGCGCCGAGGATGAGCGCTGGCTCGCGGGGCCTGGCCCAGTCGGCGAGCTGGCGGATCGTCTCCGCGAAGTAGGCCGAGTCCGCGATGAGCGGCATCAGATCCTTGAAGACGACCCCCTCGGTCGGGAAGTCGGGGACGTCGCGGATGCGGTCGCGAAGATCCATGTCAGCCCGTCCGCTCGGCGGTTGCGCGCAGCTCGCGGACGAGCAGCAGGTGGGAGAGCTCCTGCGCAACACGCGACAACGCCTCGAGATCCTCGAGCGCGTCCTTGCGCCTCTGGGGATTTCGTGCGCGAAGCCCGGCAGCGACGAGCTGCTCGACGAGCGCGGCCTGTCGTCCGGCACCGGTCAGGAACGTGCGCAGGTGCCGGGCGTCGATCCCGTAGCGCGCGAGTCGCGCGCTCGCCGCGGCGATGTCCGCCTCACTCTCGGCATAGAGCCGCTCCCCGCCCTGTGTGCGTGAGACGAGCAATCCGAACTCCTCGAGCTGCCTGACGAGATCAGGCGACACCGAAGCGCGATCGCAGAGCTCCGCCTCGTCGATCTCGTCCTCGTGCCCGAGCACGCCGGCACTGCGGCGGCGGCGGTCGGCGGACGCCCCCGGGCCGTCGAGCTCCTCGCGGATGACGCGGAGCGGCAGGAACTCGTCTCGCTGCAGTCGCAGGATCGTCGTCAGGCGCTCGATGTCGGCCGGCGCGAACAGGCGGTACCCGCCGCGCGTCCTTCTCGGCGAGATGAGCCCCTGGTCTTCGAGATAGCGGATCTTCGACACCGAGACGTCCGGGAACTGCTCGCGCAGCTCCTCGCAGACCGAGCCGATCGTGCGAAGGCGCGGCTCGGCGCCTCCTCGCTCCCGGCGTGTCGCGACGGTGCTCATCGCTGCAGGAACGTCAGCCTGTACTTGCCGATCTGCACCTCGTCGTCGTTCTCGAGGACGGCGGTCTCGATGCGTCGGCGGTTGACGTAGGTGCCGTTCAGGCTGCCGAGGTCTTTGATGGAGAAGGTGTCGCCGTCGCGTGTCAGCTCGGCGTGGCGCCGCGACACGGTGACGTCGTCGAGGAATACGTGGCATTCCGGGGAACGGCCGATGAGCGTTTGCCCCTCGTCCGGCGAGAACGACTGGCCCGCCATGCCGCCGCCCGAGCGTACGACGAGCGCCGGGCCGGTGATCCCGAGCGCTTCGAGGAGGTCGACTTCCTCGCCGTCGTCGGCGATGTCGAACGTCATGGTCGTCTCCGAGCCCGTTTCGGCAACGAGCAGCGCTGCCCCGCAGCGGGAGCAGTACTTCGACGCCTCCGGGTTCTGGAAGCCGCACTCTGGGCAGTACGTGTGGCTCACTCTGGATCCGTGGGTGCGGCCTTCGCGGTCAGGATCTCGCTCAGGCGCCCGACGTCGGCAAGTTGTGCCTCCCCCGCGCTGACCTGCTCGCGGAGGCGCGCTACGAGCTCGGCGCGCAGGATGTCGATGCGGCCGTGCAGCACGCGCCGCCGAAACGAGACCTCGTCCTCCTCGGCCTCGAGCTCGCGGATCATGCCGCGAAGATCGTCGTCGGACAGAGTCGAGAGATCAGGGAGTGGTTCCACCGGCAGCCTTTCCTCGTGGGTCGCCTGAGTAAAGCAGTCGTCACGCTCAGGGGTCAACCTCAGGTTGAGACTTGAGTCCCCTCAAGGTTCGTGCTCGACTCGAGAGTCCCTTCCGCCGGGTCGCTCGCGCCAGGCGCGGAGCGCATACTGGGCTCCGGCGCACAGTGAGAGCGCGATACCGATCCAGAGCACGATTTGCGGCCACGTCGTCCCCTCTGCGGTCACGAGGACGAAGCCGAGCGCCGCGTACAGCACCCACGTCGCGGTCTTGCCCAGGAACGTCACCTCGAGGTCGTAGTCGCCGGGAGAGAGAAGCCTGTAGCCGAGCACGAGGAGCACGTCGCGGCCGAGAATGACGAGCGCTGCAACCAGCCCGATCCGCCCCGTCACGAGCATGAGGACGGCTGCCGTGCCGATCATCAACCGGTCTGCGAGCGGGTCCGCGACCTTCCCGAAGGCCGACTCGACGTGCCAGCGCCGCGCGAGATAGCCGTCGAGCTGGTCGGTGAGGGCCGCCGCGGCGAAGAAGATCCCCGCCCCCCACGCCGGCCCGTCGCCTGCCTCGAGGTAGAGCCAGACGAAGACGGGAATCGCGGCGAACCGCGCGAGCGTGAGCGCGTTCGGGATGCTGCGGCGAACCTCTGTCCAGGACACGGAAAAGACCTTACGTCGGCCCTGGTAGCGTCGCCCAGGTGCCGCGCGCGCTGCGACTTCCGGGCTTCGTCAACGCCCACAGCCACACGTTCCAGCGTGCACTGCGAGGACGTGCCGCAGGGGGCGACTTCTGGGCATGGCGAGACGGCATGCTCGAGGAGGCACGGCGCCAGACACCGGCTTCGGTGCGCGAGACGTACGAGCATGGCTATCGAGAGATGCTCGCGGCGGGCTTCACGGCAGTCGGCGAATTCCACTACCTCGGCGTCGACGAGGCGTTCGCCGCGGCCGAGGCTGCCGAGGCTGCGGGAATCGTGTTCGTGCTTCTCCACGTCGCATACGCGCGCGGTGGGCTCCCGCGGATGCGCCAGGAATCGGTCGCCGAGTACCTCGCGCAGGTAGAGCGGCTCCAGGGCGCCGAGATCCCGACCGTGCTCGCGCCTCACTCCGTGCGCGCGTGCCCGATCGACTGGCTCGAGGAGATCGGCCGGTACGCCGTCGCGCACCAACTGCCGCTCCACGTCCATGTCGACGAGCAGCCGAAGGAGGTCGAAGAGTGCCTCGGGGAGCATGGCTGCCGACCGATCGAGCTGCTCGCCCGCGCCGGTTGCCTCACAGAGCGGACGACCGTCGTCCACGCGACGCACGCGAACGGTGCCGAGCTCGACCTGCTGGCGTCCCACGGTGCGACGATCTGCGCGTGCCCGACGACCGAGGCCGACCTCGGCGACGGATTTCTTCCTGCCGAGCGTGTGCGCACCCGCGGGATCCCGATCTGCATCGGCTCCGACTCGAACGTCCGCATCGATCCCTTCGAGGAGCTCCGGGAACTCGAGGGCATCGCGCGGCGTCAGACGGGGCGCCGGGGCGTGTTCTCCACCGACGAGCTGCACGCGGTCGGCGTCGACATCGGTGCTCGCTCGCTTGGAATCGAGAGCTGGCCGGAGATCGAGATCGACCTGGGGCACCGCTCGTTGCGGGACGTCGAGCCGGCCCATGTGCGCGCGGCGCTCATCGCGGGCTGCGCGGCCGATGTCGTCGCCTCGTAGCTACAGTCGACCGATGGACGTCACCGAGGCGACGTTCGAGGCGGAGGTCGTCGAGCGCTCACGCGATGTGCCCGTGATCGTGGACTTCTGGGCGGCGTGGTGCGGTCCGTGCCGGGCGCTGACGCCGGTGCTCGAGGAGCAGATCAGCGCACGCGAGGGCGATGTGGTGCTCGCGAAGGTGGACGTCGACGCCAACCCCGGGCTGTCGGCGACGTACCACGTGCAGGGGATCCCTGCGGTCAAGGCATTCCGCGACGGACGAGTCGTCTCCGAGTTCGTCGGCGCTCGCTCGCCCGTGGCGGTCTCGTCGTTCCTCGACGAGCTCCTCGCTCCACCGCGCGTCACCGGCGTCGTGGAGGAGCTTCGCGCCAGCGGGGAGTTGCCGGACGTGCTCGCCGCGTTCGAGGCGGCCGAGCCAGAGCGCGCGCTCGATCTCGTCCTCCAGGCGATCGCGACCGCATCGCCGGAGGAGCGCGAGCGGCTGCGCGAGTTCGCGCTGGCGGTGTTCCACGATCTGGGCCACGACGACCCAGTGACGATCGCCTACCGCAGGAAACTCGCTACGGCTCTCTATTGACGGACGTCAGCGCTGCGCGCCGAGACGCGCCGTCCACTCGGCGGTCGCGGCCAGGTACGCACGCTGCGCCTGGACGCCGACCTTGCCCCACGCGCCCTCGTAGCTCGGCTTGCCGACAGCCACGCGCGCGGGCTCGATCTGGGTGCCTTCCTGCCACTCGTTGTAGCTCGTGATCGTCACGATGTCGGCCTCGGCCCGGATGGCCGTCTTCCACATGCGGTCGTACGTCCTGCCGTCGTTTCGCTGCCGGACGACATCGTGGCGCGTCGCGAGGCGCGCGTCGTAGCCCGGGCCGACGGACGGCGCGCACAGCAGGCCTGCTGCGTGCGCCTGAGCGCACAGTCGCCGGAAGAGCGCGCCGTTCCACGTCACGACGTCGTACGTGTAGAGGCCGTCGAACCCTGACGCCTTCGCGCGACCGACGAGGGTCGTGTGACCGAAGACCCTGACCCCCGACAGGGGCGCGAGTGCCTCCGCCCAGTCCGCGGCCGGAATGCGCTCGGCGTCGTAGAGATAGAAGTCCGTGTAGCCACCTTCCTCGTGCAGGCGCGCGATGTCTTCGGCTGCTCGCGCCGGAGCCCGGGCGCGATACGGCTCGACGTGGATCGCGACGTCGATCCCGTACCGGGTCGCCGCCTCTTCGACCATGAGCAGGCGGTCGTGCTCCGGGGAGTCGAAGCCCCACCACGAGACGACGAGAGTTCCGACACCCGCCGCGGCGATCTCGCGCATCTGGGCGAGGACGATCCGCGCGTTCGACGACGAATAGAGGCCGCGCGTCGGGATGTACGGCGTCGAGAGAACCGGCGCGCCCTCGTGCTCGACGTACCAGTGCGCCCAGCGCCCGTCCTTCGTCGGCGTCGAGTACCAGGGGTAATAGAAGATCGCCGCCCGGGTGGTGAGCTTCGGAGCCTCGGCGCCGACAGCCGGAATCGCGAGACAGGCCGCCCCTATCGCCGCTGCCAGGAACACCCGTATCCGCAGACGCGTCAACGCCGCGCGGCACTCTACAGCGCGGCTCGGCGCACGGCATCTAGGATCGATGCGTGGCTTCGTATCGGTACCTGGTCGTCGGGGGCGGGATGACCGGGGATTCCGCGTGCCGCGGCCTCCGGGCGCACGACGCCGGCGGCTCGATCGGCATGTTCGGCGTCGAGTCGCACGAGCCGTATGCGCGTCCCCCACTCTCCAAGGGGCTGTGGAAGGGCAAGGAGGAGAGCTCGATCTTCCGGGGGACGCCCGATCTCGGCGTCGACATTCACGTGGGGCGCCGGATCGTCGCGCTCGACCTCGAGCTGAAGACGGCGACGGACGACGCCGCCGAGGTGCACTCGTACGAGAAGGTCCTGCTCGCGACGGGAGGTACGCCGCGCGAGCTGCCCGGCGGCGGAGACGGCGTCGTGTACTACCGCACGCTCGACACCTATCGTGAGCTCCGCGAGCTCGCGGCCGATGGGGTGCGGGCAGCGGTCGTCGGGGGTGGCTTCATCGGCTCCGAGATCGCCGCCGCCCTCTCGCTCAACGGCTGCGAGGTCACGATCCTCTTCCCCGGCGCAGGAATCGGCTCGAAGCTCTTTCCTCCGCACCTCTCGTCCTTCCTCAACGACTACTACCGTGGTCACGGCGTGACGGTCCTCGCCGGGGAGATCGTCGAGACGGTCTCGAACGGATCGCTGCAGACCGAAAGCGGCACGAAGGTCGAGGCGGACGTGATCGTCGCCGGCCTCGGCATCGAGCCGAACACCGAGCTCGCCCAGGCGGCAGGGCTCACCGTCGACGACGGCATCCTCGTCGACGATCGCGGGCGAGTCGATGGCCGCGCCGACGTCTTCGCCGCCGGCGACGTGGCGCGGTTCCCCGTCCCTGTGCTGGGTGGAACACGCCGCGTCGAGCACGAGGATCACGCCAACTCGCACGGGAAGCTCGTCGGCGAGAACATGGCGGGCGCGGACAAGCCGTACGACCACTTGCCGTTCTTCTACTCCGATCTCTTCGACCTCGGCTACGAAGCGGTCGGCGACGTCGATTCGCGAGTCGACACGGTCGAGGAGTGGAGCGAGCCGAATCGGAAGGGCGTTGTCGCCTACGTGGACGCTGCCGGCCGCGCGCAGGGCTTCCTGCTCTGGGACGTCTGGGACAAGGTGGACGCCGCGACCGAGCTGATCGCCGCGCACACGGTCGTCGAGCCGGACGATCTGCGTGCGCTCATGTCCTGACGCTCGCGCCCGTGCCGTCGGAGTTAGCCCGATCGAGTGATTCGGCCGCGCAAACGCAAGGAATCGGCCGACGAAGCATCTAGTACTGATAACCGGATGCGGGGTGACGCACGTGGCGGCAGCTTCGGTGGTCGCCCCCTCCGGCTTCTCATCCCTCTCCACTGCGGAGTCGGAGGGGGTCGAGGGCTCCAACGGCGTCGAGCGGAGGTTGCGGCATGAACAGCGAGTACCACGTCCTGTCGGGACGGCGAATCGTCGCCAAGCGGACAGGCCCGTGCGCGCGCGAGGTCGCCCTCGACTACGTGCGCTCGATGGGCTGTCACCGCGACGAGATCATCTACTACGGCGTCGACGGGGTCTGCTGGCGCGGAGCGATCTATCGCGCGATCTCCGCCGACGCGCCCGCTATGCCAGCGCACGCCTGATACGGCACGAGTAAGAAAAGGCTCTTGCGGCGGCGAAGCCGACGCCTTTAGGGATCGTCGCGTTCTGGAGTCCGCGCGAGCGGATTCCAGAACTGCGGAAGGTCGGGGCGGCAGGATTCGAACCTGCGACCTCCCGGCCCCCAGCCGGACGCGCTAACCAGGCTGCGCTACGCCCCGTGGCCAGGCACCTTAGCCGCTCTCAGGCGTTGCGTCGGTAGAGCACGAACGCGAGCGGGAAGATCGCGAGGAACGCGACGTACGGCATCAGTGCCTGCCGGTTTCCCTCGATTCGCCGAGGTGTCGTCGGGCCTGTGCCGAGGGCGGCACGGACAGCCGCGGCCACCTCGGCCGTCTGCCCCTCTTCGACGACCCGGCCCTCCACCGCGGTCGCGGCCGCTGCGAGGGTCTCTGCGGCAGCCGGATCCGGCGTGTAGGCGGCCTCGGAGACGCCGCTCTCCCAGATGCGCTCGCTCCCGTCTCCCATCTTCACGAACGTCACATCGACTTTCGGCTCCTGGGCGAAGTCGGTCGCGAGCGTCGAGACGGGCTGGCTCTCGCCGTCCGTGAACACGACGAGCGCGCGCTTCTCGACTGCCGGCGTGTAGAACGCCAGCGTCGGAACGGCGCCGAGCGCGTCGAGAGCGGTCACGTTCGTACCGAACGACGTCGACGGCGGGGGCCGCTCGACCCCGAGCGCCTCACGCGTTGTCTCGGTGAAGACCCGCCGGTCGACCGTCGGGAAGAGATGCGGAAGGACGCGGTCGGTGAACGACGCGATCCCCAGGGGAACGTCAGGGAGCTCCTCCTGGAGCGCGATCACATCGTTCTGTGCTCGTCGGAATCGGGTCGCGTCGTCCGCTCCGGTCGACGCGAGCATCGAGCGTGACGTGTCGACGACGATCCAGACCTCGGAGTCGCTGCGCTGAGGGACGGTGCGCGTGCTCGTGACCACGGGTTGAGCGGCCGCGACGCCGACCAGGATGGGCACCGCCGCGAGGCAGATCGCGAGAGCGATCCAGGAGCGGCCGGGGCTCGACGTCAAGCCGAGCGCGGCACGCACGCGGGCGGCGCGGCGCCGGCGGCCGACGAACACGGCAAGCGGTACAGCCGCGAGAAGACCGAACAGCACCGCGACCGGCGTCAGGAAGCTCACGCCCACCGCTCAGTACCCGCTGCCGGACCGACCCTGGCCCGACTCCTGCCCACGCGCGCCGCCCGCATCGGGAGCGTTCGACGGGAAGAGGATCGGGCTGTATGCGCGCATCGAGAGCTCGAGATTGAGCTTCGCGTCGTCGTTCGCGGGATCGAGCTCGACGGCAGTCCGGAAGGCACCCACGGCGTTCGAGAGCAGCATGCTGCGCTGGTCGGGAGATGCGTAGAGATAGCGCGCGAGCAGCGTCACGCCGAGGAGGTTCTGGAGCCCGGACCGTCGCTTCGGCTCGGGGTGGTCCCGGCTCTCGTTCGTCAGGTCGAACTGCAGCTTCGCCCAGCGCGACTCCTTCTCGGCGTTGAGGCCCTGCTCCTCTTCGCCGGGTCGCAGTCGCTTGAAGAGGGCGACGACACGTCGGTAGGCGAGGTCGTCCTCGGCTCCCACGGCGGTCAAGCGCGCCCTGGTCGCGAGCAGGCCCGGCTCGTTCCAGAGGCCGGAGCCGCGGAGGGGGGCGCTCGCGAACCGGCTGTCGTCCTCGGAGATCCAGCCCGGCGTGCGCAGCACGTCGATCGCGAGCACGACGAGCACGAGCGCGATCGGAACGGCGACGACGGAGACGGCGAGCATGATCTTGTCGCGCCGCGTCACGTGGTCGCCTCCAGTCGCGCGAGCATCCTCTCGTTGGTCGCGAGGACGAGGACGAGTCCGAGACCCAACAGCAAGAAGAGCCACGGTAGTCCGGTGGTGAGGCGTCCCTCGCCCCGCGCCTGCACGGCCTCCTCGCCGCTCACCGGCTCCGGCAGGAACGCGTCACCCCCGACGAAGAGCTCGATGAGGCGACGCTGCTCCTCGCGCGGTCCGAGCGGGACGATCTCGACGTCGAAGCCGTCACGCCGCAGCTCGGAGAACACAATCACGAGGCGCTGCACCTCGTCGGGAAGCACCTCGAGATCCGAGAGCAGGATGATCTTCCCCGGTCCGCCCTCCCTCACCAGTGCCTCGCGGGCAGCCTTCAGGCCTTCGGAGATCCGCGTGCCGGCCCGGAACCGGTCCCACGGGTTCGGCGGCAGGATCCCGGTCTCGGTCGAGCGGAAGAAGCGGAGAAGGGGCTGGAACTCACGGCCGGAGGAGCCTGGCGGCAGGAGCTCGTACGCGGCGTCCGAGAAGACGACGAGACCTGCGCGCTCGTCGGTCTCGACGAGCTTCCGCACGGTCGCCTCGAAGCCGCCCTCGAACACGCTCGCGGAGAGATCGAGCACCACGATCCCGCTCGAGCCCGACGCGACGAGCGGTGCGTGGCGGACGTCGTACTGGCGTGCGACGAGGACGACGGCCGCGAAGAGCACCGCGAGCGCGGCGGCGAGACCCGCACGAAGGTAGGTCGTGCGTCGATGCACCTGCGACAGGCGCGCGGGCTCGCTCGACGGTATCGCCCGCGACTCAGGACGAAGGCGCATCGCTCTCCTCCCTGATCGCTTCGACGAGGCTCGTCATGCCGTCCGGCTCGGGCGAAGGTGGCGACCAGCCTTGCCGCCGCGCGCGCTCGGCCGAGTCTCCGGCTTGCTCGTGACCGAGCTCGAGGGCCAGTACCTCGAGCGCCTCGCGGCGCTCGTCGACGGACGGCCGGCGACTCGCCCACTCCACCAGCTGCAGGGCGCGCTCGAGGGGGCTCACAGGAGGGCCTGCGTCCGCTGCCGGCGTTGCGTTCCGGCGCCTTCGGCCCCAGACGAACCACACGGGCACGGCCAGCAGAGCCAGCGCGAGCGCGAGCATCGCGATCCCGAGCGCCGTCGGCGATATCCGGTACTCCGGTTCGGGGAGCGGCGCCACCGTCGCGACGAACGGAAAGCCCTGGCCGACGACGCTCGAGTCGTACCAGTTGATGCGCGACAGCGAACGAAGTGGCGCCCAGACGACTCGACCGAGCGTCTTGTCCTTCGGCTCCGCCTCTTGTACGAGAAGCGCGGGCGGGAACTCGAACTTGATCTTCTCGTCGCGCTGCTGGCCCGGCAAAAATGGCGGCGAGCCCGGAATCTGGCTCACGGTCGTTTCGCCCTCGGCGGTGCGCGGGATACAGAACTCGCTCAGGCAGTCGAGTGTCGTCGTGTAGCGGATGACCGTGTACTGGCCGATGTCCTTGCGTTCTTCGCGCGTCTCCCCCACGGGCTCGTACGGCTCGAAGTCCGTCTTCAGGCGCACGTCGGCCGGGTCGAGCCTGGTGCGATCCAGGATCACGTCGATCTGCGCCACCACGGGCTCGCCGAAGAGGTGGACGCTCGGGACGATCTCGCCCCGGACGACCGCAGTCTTGCTCGCGGCGATCAGCGGCTTGGAGGCGTCGCCCCCGCAACCCGCTGCGAGCGCGGCGACGATGACTCCGACTGCGAGGAGCCTCACGCGCGCCCCCGGGTGAAGAGTCGCTGGTCCGCCCAGTTCAGAAACGCGGAGACGACGTCGCGTTGCTCGTGTGAGTCGAGGATCACGGGATCCAGGTCGAGCGCTCGCAGGCCGTACAGCAGGTCGTCGAAGCGGCGCTCGTTCGTCTCGCGCAGCCGTCGGGCTTCGCGCGCCGAAACGGCGGCGAGCGAGACTCGCGAGTCACCGGGAGCCACGAAGGGGACGACGATGCCGCTCACGTCCGGAAAGCTCTGCTCCCAGATCGGGTCCTGGACGATCACGGGCACGATCTCGTACCTGCGCTCGAGCGCGTCCAGCCACTCGTCGCGTGTCGGCGGGGCGAGGAAGTCGGAGACGATGAAGACGAAGGTTCCCGCGGGAAGGTCGCGCTTGTGCTCCGCGAGGTGCCGAAGGCCGCGACGGAGCGTCTCCTCGGGCGCACCGAAGCCGCGCTCGAGCTCGGGGGCGCCGTACGCATGCGAGCTGCGCGGCGGGTGCCAGTAGGCGTCCCCGTCGGCCTCGTCGAAGTATCCGAGGAGGCCGCGTGCGGCCGTCGCGCTCGCGCCGATGAGCGTGACGGCGTTCCGGATCGCGTCCGGCTTGGAGAGCCACGGCCATCCCTCCGGGAAGACCGACATCGACGGCCGTCGGTCGCAAAGCACGACGACGCGCGGTGCCTCGTCGGCGTAGTGCTCGCGCACGACGAACTCCTCCGAGCCGCGCGCGAGCGAGAGTCGCGCGGACGCGTACCAGTCGATCTTGTCGACGTCGTCGCCGGGCTGGTACGGCCGAGATCCCGCCACGTCGGAGCCGAGCCCGCGGCGCATGCTGTGCAAGCCGCCGAACGGCAGCCCCAGCACCCGGCGGCGCGGGATGAGCGGGAACGTCGCCGTCACTGCGCGACGGCGAGGCTCGCATCCGCAGCGGCCGGCTCGTCTTCGGCTTCGAGCTCGGCTCCCGGTCGCGGCGCGATCTCGAGGCAGCGCTCCCGAAAGCGGTCTGCTGCAGCCTCCCAGCCGATCTCGCGTGCAGCAGCCACGAAGCTCGGCGTGAAGACGATGCGGTGCATCACCACCGACAGGAAGAGGTCCTCGACGTCGACCGGGGTCACGTAGTCGCGGCCGGAGAGGAGCGCCCACGCCCGCGTCGCCCGCTCGAGGGCCAGGCTCCCGCGCACGGATGCGCCGATCGCGACGCCCTCCGCCGCTCGCGTCGCCCGCACGAGCTGGATGACCCAGCGCCGGATGACCGGGTCGATGTAGACGGCCTCCACTGCGCCACGCAGCGACTGCACCTCGGCGAGCGAGAGCACTGCACGCAGGCTGCGAAGCGGGTGCGCGCTCAGCTGCTGCTCCACGATCGCGACCTCGTCGTTCTCCGACGGGTACCCGAGCGCGGTGCGCAGGAAGAAGCGGTCGAGCTGCGCTTCGGGAAGGGGGAACGTGCCCTCCTGCTCGATCGGGTTCTCGGTTGCGAGCACGAGGAACGGCTCGGGCAGCTCGCGCGTGACGCCGTCGATCGTGACCTGCTGCTCCGCCATCGCCTCGAGCAGCGCCGACTGCGTCTTCGGCATCGCGCGGTTGATCTCGTCGACGAGGAGGACGTTCGCGAACACCGGTCCGGGACGGAACTCGAAGTCGCGATCGCGCTGGTTGAAGACCGAGAGTCCGGTGACGTCCGTCGGCTGCAGGTCGGGGGTGCACTGGATCCGGGAGAACTCCGCCCCGTCGACGCTGCCGGCGATCGCACGCGCGAGTACCGTCTTCGCCGTCCCGGGGACGTCCTCGAGAAGCACGTGCCCGCCGCAGACGAGCGCGGTCAGCACGAGCCTGATCTCCTCGGTCTTCCCCCTGACGACCGTCTCCACGTTCGCGAGCAGCCGCGACGCGATCTCCGGCGCCTGGGCGCCGGAAGCTCCAGATCCCTCCATCAGTCCTCCTTGCAGGTTCGCACGGTGAAGAACCGTGCCTTTTCCGTTCCCGTCACCGACATGTAGGCGAGCGGCTTGCCGGCGGCCGTGGCGAGCGCGATGGCGGCCTGCTCGACGTTCCCGGACGCGGTCAGCTGCGGGAATCCGAACTGCCTCGACGTCGACACCTGCGGCGTTCGCCTGAAAACACCCCGCACCCGCATGAGCACGCGCCGCGGGGTCTCGCACATCGCATCGGCGCCGAGAGGAGGCACGCGACCGCCGCGCATGCCCCTCGTGGTCAGCTTCACGTCTCCCGTCGCCGGCACGCAGAGCTTGCGGTTGACGCTCAGGCCGGTCGACCCGAGCTGGCCATACGGCGACTCCCACATGTTCTTCGTGACGCTCGCGAACACCTGGAGCTTCGACGAGCTCCCGGGCTGGTACTGGGTGCTCAGCTGCACCTGGTAGAGGCCGCCGATATAGCCGGCCTCGCACGCGTAGGTGCGGTCGAGGATGCGTGACGCCTCCGTCCGCGCCTGCGCGGGTGCCAGCACCACCGCGGCGAGCGCAACGGTGGCCGCCAGGACGAGACTCGACCTCATTCCGAGCGACACCCCTGCGCGGTGAAGAGCGTCGCCTTGCCCGTCTGCGAGACCGTCGCGTACGCGAGCGGCTTGCTCGCGACCGTGCGGACGGCGAGCTTCGCCTCACGCACCGGCACGTGGGCGGACTCGAACTCCTTCCCCCGCAGAGCAGCGCGTGAATCGAACACGGCGCGGACGCGCACGAGCACGCGGCGTGGGACATCGCACTTGAGCTCGCTGCCGAGTGGTGCCGCCGCGCCGCCCCGAAGCCCGCCCGCCGTGAGCGGAACGGTCGCGCGGGTGGGATTGCAGAGCTCACCGCGGACGCCGACCGTCCCGAGCGTCGTGACGTCGAGCGTCCAGAACTCCTGGTCGACCGTCGTCGTTTTCGTCGGCTTGCCGGCGGAGATCCAGGCGAGCAGGTTTCCGGTTGCACCCGAGAACACACCGGTGCGCAGTCCGGCATACGCGAGCTTCGTCCACGACGTCCCGGTTCGCGCGCCCGGATGCGCGCGGTTCTCGAGCTGATAGATCCCGCCGTGCAGAACGATCGCGCATGAGTACGTGCGGTCGAGGACGAACGTCGCCGTCCCGGATCGCGACGCCGCCTGGGCGGAGCCGACGGCGATCACCGTGGCGGTGAGTGCGATGGCGAGTGCTTTCACGAGCATCCTTTCGACGGGTTCGGCGAAGGGACGAGACTGCAGCTCTTCATCGCTCCACCTCGCAGCCGCGAGCAGCGACGTACTGCCGCGCGCGCCCGGACTGGTCAACCGTTGCGTAGACGAGGAGCTTCCCGGCCGGAGTCCGCACGGCGAGCTCCGCGCGCACGATCGGCGTGCTCGTGGCGACGAAGATTCGCCCGCGCTCGCGGAGCGCGGCGCTGCCCGCCGCGGTCGCGCGAAGACGGACAAAGACACGCCTCGGCGCGTCGCAGTCGACGGTACGGGCCTGTCGTCCGACGTCTCCTCCCCGGAGGCCGGCGCGAGAGAGAGCCACGCGCTCGGTCGCCGGCCGGCAGAGCTCCGTGTTTCGGCCGATGGTGCCACCCGTCTGGGCCGAGAACGCGTCGTACGTCTCGTCGATCGTCGTCCCCGGTGACGGCACCCCCGCGGAAATCCACGCGAGCGAGCTCACCGGCGGGATGCTCGTGTCGGGTCGGCCCCCGTTCCCGCCGGTGGACACTCCCGCGTAGGCTAGCCTCGACCACAGCCCGGCTGTCCGATCGCCTGCATGCCCACGGGCCTCGACCTGGTACAGGCCGCCGAGCGGGACCGTCCCGCAGGAGAACGTCCGGTCGAGGAGGACGTGCGTCTCGCTCGGCGCGGCGACGGTAGCCGCACCACGCGGTTCCGAGCCTTCGGAGCGCACGACGAACCCGCTCAGCTGACGCTGCGCCTCCCGCATGAGCGCTCCCGACGGCATCGGGGTGCCGAAGTAGACGACGACGTCGACGTTGTAGCCCCGCAGATGGACGGGCAGGTGGAACTGCGCCGTCGGCTGGTCCGGCCGCACCTGGGCGCCCCAGTGGACGAC
Organism: Gaiellaceae bacterium; assembly: GCA_035630135.1. Classification (GTDB taxonomy): domain Bacteria; phylum Actinomycetota; class Thermoleophilia; order Gaiellales; family Gaiellaceae; genus GMQP-bins7. The sequence continues at coordinate 17,638 of DASQLF010000025.1, read as the reverse complement.
CTGCAGCGCGTCGCGTAGTCGGAGCGGTAGCTCTACCCGCGGGTAGTACGGGCCTATCCTCACCGGGGCGACGTGCGGAATCGTCTCCGGCGTCATCGTCGCCACGATCACGATCCCGCTCGGCGGAAGCGTGAGGAGCGTCGAGTACGGGAGCCCGGACGGCTCGACGAGGCCATCCTTCACGTCATCGGGGGCGAACGGGACATTCGCGGCCACGGCGACGATCTGCTGGCCCTGGATCGCCGGTGGCGGCGACTGGAGCGCGAACCAGCCGGGCTCCGGCACGAAGCCGAGCTCGGCGGGCTCTCTGGCAGCGGTGACGTTGGGGGCGTTGAGGGATCCTGCGGTCACGCCGAGCGCGACGGCGCCGACGAGCGTCGCACCGGCCAGGACGAGCACTCGAGCTCGTCGTCGCTTCGTGCGCAGCGAGGCCACGGCACGGTAGCGCGCACGCTGCGTCGACTCCTCGTCCGGCAGGGGAAGCGCCTCGCGAGCGTCACGAAGAAGGCGCTCGAAGTCAGACGACACGATCCTCCTCCAGGACGGTGCGAAGGTCGTCCTTCGCCCGCGCGAGCCTCGATGCCACGGTTCCGATCGGAAGCCCGAGCACACCTGCGATCTCCTCGAGCGGCAGGTCGAGCCAGTAGTGGAGGACGACGACCACTCGCTTGCCCGCGCCGAGCGTCGCGACGGCGTCCGCAACCGCCCAGCGGCGGAGGTCGTCCTCGGCCGACTCGCCGAGCGCCCAGGTGTGGAAGGAGTTCTCGTCGTCCGCGACGACCTCCAGCCGCCGATTCCGACGAAGGGAATCGACCGCGGCGTTGATGGCGATGCGCTTGAGCCAGGGCGCGAAGGGCTGCGTCTCGTCGAAGCGGCCAAGAGCGGCAAATGCCTTGACGAAGGTCTCCTGCGCGGAGTCGTCGGCGAGCCCGCGATCCGCGGTCACGGCGTATGCGGTGCGCCACGCGAGGCTCCAGTAGCGGTCGAAGAGCGCGCCCGCGGCGTCGGCCGAGCCTTCTCTGGCGAGGACGACGAGCTCGATGTCCGGGCGGCGACGCACGTCTGACCTCTAGTACGTCGTCAAGGTGCCGAAGTTATCCATGCCTGCGGGCGCGAGGATTGCCTCGCCCTCGGCCTACGCGAGGCGTCGGTAGAGACGGTCGATCAGCTCGGGCATCGCCTCGAGCTTGTCCGTGATCACGCGGATCCGGTACTCGCGGAAGTGCTCGGGCTCCACTCCGAGGGACTCGGCGATCCGCACGATGACGTCGTTCGACGGGACGGGGCGGTTCCCGTGGACGATGTGGTTCAGGTAGCCGGCCGACAGGTCGGCCTTCGCCGCGAGCCCTCGGTACGTCGTCCCCGTCTCCTCCATCAGGCGCTCGATGGTGGGGCCGAACGGCTCCTCGCTGTATCTGCGCCGTTTCGCCATCAGGACTGCATGACCCATTTCAGCACGTCCGACGCCTGCACGCGGTCCTCGGAGGAGCCGTCACGACGCCGCACGTCCGCCGCGTCGTCCTCGAGCGACTTCTTCCCGACGATGACGCGCACGGGGCAGCCGACGAGATCGGCGTCGGCGAACTTCTCTCCCGGACGCTCGTCACGGTCGTCGAGGAGAACCTCGAGGCCCGCGTCGTCGAGCGCAGCGGCAACCTCCTCGGCTTTCGCGAGCACGTCCTCGACCCCGCCGTGCAACGCGAGCACGTGGACGTCGTACGGAGCGACCGACCCCGGCCAGACGATCCCGTTCTCGTCATGCGACTGCTCGACGACGGCAGCCATGACGCGCCCCGGCCCGATGCCGTAGCTGCCGCCGATCAGCGGCTTCTCGGTCCCGTCCTCGTCGAGGAATGTGGCGTGCAGCGGAGCCGAGTAGCGATCGCCGAACTTGAAGATGTGTCCCACTTCGATCGCGGTCTGGAAGCGCAGCGAGCCGCCACACTCGGGGCACGTGTCGCCCTCCATCGGCTCACGGATGTCCGCGAACGTCGGCGAGAAGTCCCGCCCCGCCTCGACGCCGAGGAGATGCCAGCCGTCGCGGTTTGCCCCCGCCACGTACTGCCCGTCGCGCAGGGCGTCGTCCGCGACGATCTCGACCTCGACTCCGACCGGGCCGAGCGAGCCTCCGCCCGCGCCGAACGCCGCCCGTATCTCCTCGTCCGTCGCCGGCCGGAAGTCGGAGCCGAGCACACCGAGCATCTTCGACTCCGAAAGGCGGTCGTCTCCGCGTACGAGGCCCAGGACGAGGGTGCCGTCGGACTTGACCACGGGCATGGCCTTCGAGGTGGCCGAGCTGTCGACGCCGACGAACTCTGCCAACGCCTCGATCGTGGCGACGCCGGGTGTCTCGACCTTCTCGGGCGCATCGCGTCGATCGGATAGAACAGCGGTGCGAGGAATCCCGCGGGCGATCTCGAGATCGGCGGCGTAGTCGCCATTCGAGCACGTGACGAGGGTGTTCTCACCCGAGCCGGACGGCGCGAGGAAGTCGATCGACTCCTTGCCGCCCATGATCCCCGACTCGGCCGCGACCGCCGAGTACTCGAGCCCGCACCGCTCGAACGTGCGGTGGTACGCGCCCTCCTGCCTGCGGAAGCTCACGTCGAGGCCCGCGTCGTCGCGATCGAACGAATAGGCGTCCTTCATGATGAACTCACGGACGCGAAGCAGTCCGCCTCGCGGCCTCTGCTCGTCGCGGTCCTTGGTCGCGAAGTGGTAGAGCATCTGCGGCAGCCGGCGGTAGCTCTGGATCTCGCGGGCGTGGAAGGTCACGGTCTCCTCGTGCGTCATCGGGAGGATGAACTTCCGTCCGCTCCGATCCTCGAGGTGGAAGATCTCGGGGATCGCGATGCGGCCCGTCGCCTCCCAGAGCTCGGGCGGGGTGAGTACGGGCATGAGCATCTCCTGCGCGCCGATCGCGTCCTGCTCCGAACGGATGATCGCGACGATCCTCTGGTGCACGCGCCACCCGAGAGGCAGGAAGCTCCAGACCCCGGCGCTCACCTGGCGGATGTAGCCGCCACGGACGAGCAGCCTGTGCGACACGGCCTCCGCGTCGGCCGGCGCCTCACGCAGGGTCGGGATGAAGAGCTGTGACTGGCGGGCGATCATGAACAGCGCAGGTTAGAGAAGGCCCGCGTCGGGCGGCCCGATGTGCGACCGCACCCGTGCGACCAGCCGCTCCACGAGTGCCTGCGCCTCCTCCGACGCCGTGAGCGGGAGCTGAAGGTGATCCGTGATCGCGTCTTCCGCCAGCAGTCCCTCGTCTGCGAGCCGGGCGCCGACGGCATCCCTGACGTCCGCGCGCGCCACCCCGTCCGGGACGCGCATCGCGAGCACCTCGAGCTCCGCCGTGCCGCACCGATCGAAGCGGGCGCGTAGCCGTCCGATCTCCGGATCGGGATGGTGCAGGTGCAGCCACGCGCGGGTGCGCGGGTCGAGCCCGGTCGCGCCGACGTACACCACGCCGCCGGCGTCGTCGAGCCACACGTAGACCCAATTCTCGGACTCCGCGAGCTCGCCGTCGCGAACGCGCAGGAGGATGAACTCGCCGTCGGCGGCCGACATGGCTATTCGAGCGGGATCATGCTCGCCTCGGCCATTGCGAGCGCAGCCGGCTTGGCCATCTTGAGCCGCTTCGGGCGCTTCATGCCGTCCGCCAGCCAGCGGTCGATCTCGACGAAGAGCTCGTCGATGAGCGTCTCCGAGGACACCTTCTTCAGCACGCGGCCGTGCGCGTAGATGAACCCGACGTCGCGGCCGCCGGCGATTCCGAAGTCGGCGTCGCCTGCCTCCCCCGGTCCATTGACGGCGCAGCCCATGACGGCGACCTCGAAGGCCTCCGGATACGCGCGGAGCCGGTCCTCGACGACTCGTGCGAGGCTTTCCACCCCGACGTTGTCGCGCCCGCAGGAGGGGCACGCGATCATCACCGGGCCCCGCTCGCGCAGGCCGAGCGACTTCAGGATCTCGTAAGCGACCTCGACCTCCTTCACGGGATCGGCGGTGAGCGAGACACGAAGTGTGTCGCCGATGCCATCCGCGAGGAGCGAGCCGATCCCGACGGCGCTCTTGATCGCGCCGGCGAACTCGGTTCCCGCCTCGGTGACGCCGAGGTGCAGCGGGTACGGAACCTTCGCCGAGAGCATCCGGTAGGCGCGGATCATCGTCGGCACATGCGTCGCCTTGACCGAGATCTTGAAATCGCGGTACTCGAGCCTCTCGAGGAGCTCGACCTCCTCGAGCGCGGCTGCGACGAGGGCTTCCGCCTGATCGTGCTGAGCGACCTTGTGAAGGTGTTTCGGCAGCGAACCGGAGTTCGCGCCGATGCGCATCGGGATCCCCGCCTTCTTCGCCGAGCGCACGACCTGCTCGACCTTGTCCGGCCCGCCGATGTTCCCGGGGTTGATCCGCACGGCCGCGACGCCCGCGTCGATCGCCTTGAGCGCGAGAGACGCATTGAAGTGGATGTCCGCGATCACGGGGATCGGCGACAGGCGCACGATGGTGGACAGCGCGGCCGCGTCCTCGCTCTTCGGCACCGCGACGCGTGCGAGCTCGCACCCGGCGGATGCGAGCGCCGCGATCTGCGCCGTCGTCGCGGCGACGTCGTGCGTCTTCGTCAGCGTCATGGACTGCACGACGACCGGGGCGCCCCCGCCCAGGAGCACGTCCCCGACGCGGATCTGGACTTCGCTGGCCACAGCTAGAGCGTAGCCCTGTGGAGCACGCGCGACGCTGTTACGAGAGCTTGCCGATGTCGTTCGAGAGCCCCACGAAGAACAGGAGCAGGACGACCGCGAGGCCGACCACCGAGACGCGCTCGTAGACCTCGCGCCGCAGGAACTTCCCGCGCGCGCCCTCGATGAGCGTGAAAAGGATGTGGCCGCCGTCGAGCGGCAGCAGCGGGAGCAGGTTCAAAAGGGCGAGGGACAGCGAGATCAGGCCAAGCACCCAGAGGTAGTTGTCGGCTCCGCGCTCGACTGCGTCGGACGATGCCTGCGTGATGCCGATCGGGCTCGACACCTCGTCGCGGCCGTCGCCTGTCACGAGCCGTCCGAGCGACTTGACGATCTCCTTCGCCACGAGACCGGTTACCTCGAACGCCTGCCCGATCGCCGGGAGGAACCCGAGGCCGGCGCCCTCGAGGCCGAAGCCGAGCCGGTAGCGGTCGTCGACGAGCTGCGCCGCGATCGGGCCGAGCTTGACCTCCTCGCCCTCGCGCAGGACCGTGATCGTCAGCTCGCGGCCGCCCGACTCGGAAATGGTGTCGGCGATCTCGTCGGCCTGCACGTTCTCGCCGTTGATCGCGACGATTCGATCGCCTTCCTGCAGCCCGATCGTCTGGGCCGGGGATACGACGCCAGCCTCGAGCTCCGGCGCGATCGTCCCCACGATGCGCGTCGCCTGCCCGGCGACGGTCATGAAGAGGAACGTGAAGATCGCGATCGTGAGCGCGATGTTCGCGGCGGGGCCGGCGGCGATCGCAACGAGGCGGCGCCACGTGGCGGCCTTCCAGTATGCATCGGGCCCCAGCGCGTCGCGGAGCTCGGTCAACCCCTTCTCCGCGGAGGCCGTCGCCGCTGGTGAGACCGTCTCGGCCGCGAGCGCATCCTCGAGGTCGTCGAGCGCATAGAGCCCGACCTGGAGGTCGTCGCCGTCGAGCGCTCGCTTGACCCGGTCGACCGGGCCGGCCAGTGCCGGGGCGTCCTCCACCGCCGCCGAGAACCGGCGCTCGGCGTCGTGAGGGATCGGTCGGTGCATCCCCGGGATCGTCACGAAGCCTCCGAGCGGGATCGCGCCGATGCCGTACTCGATGCCGTTTCGCTTCGTCTTCGCAATCGCGGGCGGGAAGCCGACGTAGAACCGGCGAGGCCGCAGGCCGACGGCAAGCGAGGCGAAGAAGTGGCCGGCCTCGTGGACGAGGATGAGGAGCGCCAGGCCGAGGATTGCGATGAAGATGCTCATGCTGCGGTGGCAAGCCTTTCGAGCGTGATTCGGCGTGCGTTCGCGTCAGCCTCTACGAGCGCGTCCAGATCCCCGACAGCGGCGCCGTCGACGTCGTCGAGCGCATCCTCGACCGACGCGGCGATCTCCGTGAAGCGGATGCGCCCGTCGAGGAACGCGGCGACGGCGACCTCGTTGGCCGCATTGAAGGCGCACGGATACGTTCCGCCCCTCTCCCCCGCTTCGCGCGCAAGCAGTAGGAGCGGAAACCGCTCGGTGTCCGGCGGCTCGAACTCGAGCGTCAGGCCAGTCGAGAGGTCGAGCGTCGGAACCGCGGTCGTACGTCGCTCCGGGTAGGTCAGCGCGAACGAGATCGGCACGCGCATGTCCGGGTGTCCCAGGTGCGCGAGCGCCGCGCCGTCACGAAAGCGCACGATGGCGTGCACGACCGAGGTCGGATGGACGACCACCTCGATGCGGTCGTACTCGAGACCGAAGAGGTAGTGCGCTTCGATGAGCTCGAGGCCCTTGTTCGCGAGCGTCGCGGAGTCGACGGTGATCTTCGGCCCCATGGACCACGTGGGATGCGCGAGCGCCTGCTCCACGGTCACTGATTCGAGCGACTCCGCGGATCGGTTTCTGAAGGGACCGCCGGACGCGGTCAGCACGATCGAGTCGAGCGTCTGCGGCGCATGGCCGTCGAGACACTGGTGTACGGCGGAGTGCTCGCTGTCGACGGGCAGGAGCAGCCCTCCTCCTCGCCTCCAGGCGGCGAGCGCGAGGTCCCCGGCGGCGACGAGGCTCTCCTTGTTCGCGAGGGCGAGTGTGATCCCGCGCTCCAGCGTCCACAGCGTCGCGCCGACGCCGGCGAAGCCGACGACGGCGTTCAGCACGAGCTCGGGCTGCGCCGCCTCGAGAAGATCGGTGACGTCTCCGCCGACCTGGACGTGCTCCACCCCGTACTCGGCCGCAAGCTCGTCGAGAGGCTGCGAGCCCGAGGCGAGCGCGCAGACGGAGAGCTCGGGATTCGCCGCGACCACCTCGAGCGCCTGGCGCCCGATCGATCCCGTCGCCCCGAGCAGGGCGATTCGTCTCTCGCGCACGGCGGAAGGCTAACCGCCGAAGTGTTGAGGCAGCGCTACGTGCTTCCGAACGCCAGGATGGCGAAGTACGCGGCGGGACCGGCCCAGAGCAGCGAGTCGAGCCTGTCGAGCACGCCTCCGTGCGCGGCCAACACCCTTCCCGAGTCCTTCACCTCGAGGTCGCGCTTGATCGCCGACTCGAAGAGGTCGCCGAGCACAGCTGCGAGCGCGACGACGAGCCCGAGCGCGAGCGACTGCGGGATGGTCAGGAACTCCTCGCTGTCGCGGTAGAGGATGACGAACGCCGTCGCGACGGCCGCGATCAGCCCTCCGAAGAACCCCTCCCACGACTTGTTCGGGGAGATCGCCGGAGCCAGCCGATGCCGCCCGATCGCACGGCCCACGAAGAACGCGCCGGTGTCCGCAGCGAAGACCGTGAAGAGCACTGCCATGACCGCCCAGAACCCGTATTCCGGGATGTCTCGGATGAGCAGCAGGCAGCCGATGCCCGCCCCGATCCAGGCGACTCCGAGCAGCGTGACGGCGAACGACGACGTCGCCGACAGCCGCACTCCTCCGAGGACGTAGACGACGAACGCGAACACGAACGTCGCGAGCAGTCCGCCGAGCATCCACTCGACGCCTCCGAGCTCGAGGCCGAGAAGCGTCGTGACGTATCCGAGATAGCCGCCGAGCACGAGCGGCCGCAGCACGCGCGTCATCGCATACAGCTCGTGGAGCGCGAGCAGACCGCCGACGAGCGCAAGCCCGAAGAGCCACCAGCCGCCCAGGTAGACGAGCCCGATGACCAGCGGCAGGAGAAGCGCTGCGACGACGATCCGCGAAAGGAGCGGGTTCACCGCGCCCCGTACCGGCGTCCGCGGCTCGCGTACTCCTCGACCGCGGCGCGCAACCGCTCCTCGCCGAAGTCCGGCCAGAGCGTGTCGTCGAAGACCAGCTCCGCATACGCCGACTGCCAGAGGAGGAAGTTGGAGATCCGCTGCTCTCCCGACGTCCTGATCACGAGATCCGGGTCGGGCAGCTCCGGCGCGTACAGGCGCGTTGCGATGTCCGCCTCGGACACGTCCTCGTGGCTGACCCCTTCCCGGAGAATCGCGCGCGTCGCTTCCACGAGCTCGGCGCGTCCCCCGTAGTCGAAGGCGATCCAGAGGTGCAGGCGCTCGAGAGGGGCGGTCTCGACCTCGAGCCGCGCCATCTTGTCCTGCAGCTCCGCTGGGATCCGGTCGCGGCGGCCGAAGAAGCGCGTTCGGACGCCCTGCTTGGCCAGATCCGGAAGCTCGCGCTCGATCGTCTCGTCCATGAGCTCCATGATCGACTCGACCTCGCCCGGCGGACGGGCCCAGTTCTCAGTCGAGAACGCGTAGACGGCCAGCGACTCGATCCCGAGGTCGATCGCCGCCTCGACAGTCCGCCGCAGAGCACGGGCACCCTCGCGATGACCTTCGGCGACGGGCAATCCGCGCGCTGCAGCCCACCGACCGTTCCCGTCCATGATGATCGCCACGCTTCGAGCTTCGCTCGAAGCGTCGCTGGTGAGCGCCGATGTGGATGCAGCCACAGCTCTGGTCGGATCGCCGAAGGCGACTCAGACTTCCATGATCTCGGCCTCTTTGGTCTTCAGGAGGCCGTCGATCGACTTCGTGTGGTCGTCGGTGATCTTCTGCACCTGCTGCTCGGCGCGCCGTTCCTCGTCGTCGCCGACCTCGCCGTTCACGACGAGCTCCTTCAGGCCGTGCATCACGTCCCGGCGCACGTTGCGGATGGCGACCTTGCCGTCCTCCGCGACACGCCTCACGACCTTCACGAGATCCTTCCGCCGCTCCTCGGTGAGAGCCGGGATCGGCAGCCGGACGATCTTCCCGTCGTTGGACGGCGTCAGGCCGAGATCGGACTCCTGGATCGCGCGCTCGATGTTCTTGATCGACCCGGGATCGAACGGCTGCACGACGAGGAGACGTGCCTCGGGCGCAGAGATCGAGGCCAGGCTCTTGAGCGGTGTCGGCGTCCCGTAGTAGTCGATCGAGACGCGGTCGAGAAGCGCCGGGGACGCGCGGCCGGTGCGAATCGAGTTGAACTCGTGGTGAGTCGCCTCGATCGACTTGTCCATGCGCCTCTTCGCGTCCGCGAGGAAGTCCTCGATCGCTGCCATCGCCGCTCTCCCTTCTACGGAGTCCGGATGATCGTGCCGACCCGCTCGCCCGCGGCGACGCGCCGGATGTTGCCCTGCGCCAGCTCGAATACGTGAATCGGGAGTCGGTTGTCCATGCACAGCGACAGCGCCGTCGTGTCCATCACCTTGAGCCCGCGCTCGATCGCCTCGAGGTGCGTCAGCTCCGGGATGAACTGCGCGTCCGGGTTCTCACGCGGGTCGCCGTCGTATACGCCCTGCACCTTGTTCTTCGCCATGAGGATCGCCTCGGCGCTGATCTCGAGCGCGCGGAGCGCGGCCGCGGTGTCCGTCGTGAAGAACGGGTTCCCGGTCCCGGCCGCGAAGATGACGACGCGCTCCTTCTCGAGGTGGCGTATTGCCCGGCGCCGAATGTACGGCTCGGCGACCTCGGAGACGGCGATCGCCGACTGGACGCGAGTGTGGGCGCCGAGGCGCTCGAGTGCGTCCTGGAGCGACAGCGCGTTCAGGAGCGTCGCGAGCATCCCGGCGTAGTCGGCCGTCGCGCGATCCATTCCTTCCGCCGCGGCGGCCATGCCCCGGTAGATGTTCCCGCCGCCTACGACGACTGCGAGCTGTGTCCCCGCTTCCTGGACGGCGACGATCTCCTCGGCGATCGACGTGACCGTCTTCGGGTCGATGCCGAACTCGCGCCCGCCGAGGAGTGCTTCGCCGGACAGCTTGAGCAGGGCTCGGCGGACGCGCGTTCCGCCTTCCTGCGTCGCTGCTCGAGCGAGCTCCTCGGTCGGGGCGGTCACGAGCTCACGCGCCTGCGACTGAGATGCGCGCGAACCGCGCGACGGACGCTCCTGCTTCGCTCAGCGCCTGGCCGACGGTCTTCGACGGCTCGTGGATCCAGGCCTGCTCGACGAGAGCGCCACCCGGGACGGCTGCGAAGAAGCGCTTGTTGAGCATGCCGTCCACGATCTTCTCACGTGCCGCCTCCGGCTTCGACTGCACCTCGTCCGTGTTCTCGTAGACCGAGCGCTCGGAGGCGAGAACCTCGGCGGGGACGTCGTCACGCGTCGTCCACTCCGGCGCGGCGAAGGAGATGTGCATCGCCAGCTGACGTGCGAGCTCCTCCGAGCCGCCCTCGAGCTGGACGAGGACGCCGATCTTGTTCGCCGGGGGATGCGCGTAGCCCGCGAGGGCGTTGCCGTCGGGAGCGTCGAAGCGCTCCGCGCCGACGACCACGATGTTCTCCCCGAGCTTGGCGATGAGCTCGATCCGCTCGTCCTCGTAGCTCTCGACTGCGCCCGGGCCGTCCGCGTGGACGGCTCGAAGCACCTTGATCCCGAACTCCTGGAACTCGTCGCTCTTCGACACGGGCTCCGTCTCGCATCCGACGCCGACGATGGATCCGAGGCCGCCGTCGACGATGAAGCCGACGAGGCCCTCGGTCGTCTCGCGTCCCGCCCGCTTTCCTGCCGAAGCCATGCCGCGCTCGCGGAGCAGGGTGCGAGCGGCGTCGAGGTCGCCGTTCGACTCCTCGAGCGCGCGCTTGCAGTCCATCATCCCCGCGCCGGTTGCGTCACGGAGCTCCTTGACGAGCGATGCGCTGATCGTCGTGCTCATTCCTTTTCGCCTCCCTCGGCCGCCACTGCAGCCGGCTCGAGGTCGGCCTCGGGCGTCTCCTCCGACACGGGCTCGGCCGTTATCTCCTCCTCCGCCGGCTCTGCGGCCGGCTCCGTCGGAGCAACCATCTCCGCCGTGGTCACCTTGGAGCGACCTGCGGCGATGCCGTCGGCGACGACCCGGGCGACGAGGTCACACGAGCGGATCGCGTCGTCGTTGCCGGGGATGACGTACTCCGCCTCGTCGGGATCCGCGTTCGTGTCGACGAGCCCGATGACCGGGACGCCGAGCCGGTGCGTCTCGCGGACGGCGAGGAGCTCCTTCTTCAGGTCGATCACGAAGACCGCGTCGGGCTGGCGCTTCATGTCGGCGACGCCACCGAGGTTCGACTCGAGCTTCTCGAGGTCGGCCTCCATGCCCAGCCGCTCCTTGGAGGGCAGCAGGGCGAGCTGGCCGTCCGCCTTGAGGCGGCGCAGGTCGTGCAGGTACGCGATGCGCTCCGAGATCGTGCGCCAGTTCGTGAGCAGGCCGCCGAGCCAGCGGTTGGCGACGTACGGCATACCGACGCGCGTCGCGTTCTCCGTGACGGCGTGCTGCGCCTGCTTCTTGGTGCCCACGAAGAGGACGGTGCCGTTGCGCTCGGCGATGTTGCGCGCGAACTCGTGCGCCTCCTCGAGCAGCTCCTGCGTCTTCGTGAGATCGATGATGTAGATGCCCCCGCGCTCGCCGAAGATGTAGCGGCGCATCTTGGGATTCCAGCGACGCGTCTGGTGGCCGAAGTGGACGCCGGCCTCCAGCAGCTCTCGCATCGAGACGACTGACACGCGATCAGCCCCTTTCCGGTTTGGTTGAGTGCAGTGCACCGACGGGCCGGGCGGAACCGCGCTCACAGCGACGGCACCCCCACCACGGCTGGTCGCCGGGTCGAAGGACGAAGAACGGCCGAGAAGTCTACCTGCCGTGTTCGAACGCTTGGGACAGGCTATTACAAGGTTCGTGCGCGGTCGAGCGCTGCGACGAGCTCGGGCGGGAGCGGCGACTCGAACTCGACCTCGGCGTTCGTGACCGGATGGACCAAGCTGAGGCGGTGGGCGTGCAGGAACTGGCGCTCGAGGCCGAGGTCCCCCTTCACGCCATACGAGGGGTCGCCCGAGACGGGGAGATCGATCGCCGCGAGATGCACGCGAATCTGGTGCGTTCGCCCCGTCTCGAGACGCACGTCGAGAAAGGCGTGCTCTGTCATCGTCTCCACGACCTCGAACCACGTCACCGCGTCGCGGGGCTCCTCGGTGTCGATGGAGCGCTTGGTGGGGTCGCGGCGGTCGCGGCCGATCGGCGCGTCGATCCGACCCGACCGCGAGCGCGGCCCGCCCCGGACGAGCGCGAGGTAGCGGCGCTCGACCTCGCGCCGGCGGATCGCGTCCTGCAGCGCCGCGAACGCCTCGTGCGAGCGAGCGGCGACGAGAAGCCCGGACGTGCCACGATCGAGCCGGTGGACGATTCCCGGCCGGTCGGGGTCCACGCCTCCGACTGCCCCGAGCGTCACGAGCTGCGCGGCAAGCGTGCCCGTGGCCAACCCGGCGCCCGGGTGCATCGCGAGGCCGGCGGGCTTGTCGATGACGACGACGTGCTCGTCCTCGTATGCGAGCCGAACCGTGACGGGCTCCGAGACGAGGCCGGCATCCGGCTCCGGGAGCTCGACGACGACGACCGCGCCGCGCTCCAGGCGGTGGCTCTTCGGTCTGGCCGACCCGTCGACGGTCACCGCGCCACCGGCGACGAGCTGCTCGGCAAGCGAGCGCGTTCCGATCTCCGCGCGCATGGCGAGCGCGCGGTCGAGACGCAGCCCGGCGTCGTCGTCAGCGACTTCGAAGCGAAGTGCGGCCACCGCGTGCTCCGTGCATCTGCTGCGAGCGATCGCCGAGGACGAGCGTGCCGAAGAGGATGCCGACGCCGACGACGATGAACGTGTCGGCCAGGTTGAACGCCGGCCAGGCCACGAGGTCCAGGAAGTCCGTGACGTGGCCGAGCCGGATGCGGTCGATGAGGTTCGCGATGCTGCCTCCCAGGACGAGGCCGAGCGCGACGGGCATCACCGGATGCCTGCGGCCGGCGCGGGCGAAGAAGACGAGCATCGCGCAGACGGCGACCGCGGTCACGGCGATCACGAGCGGCGTCCTACTTCCGAACAGGCCGAACGCGATGCCCGAGTTCTGGACGTGGTGGATCGAGAAAGGCCCGACGATGTCGACGCTTTCACCGAGCGCCAGCGTCCGGCCGACGACCTGCTTCGTCAGCTGATCGGCGATCACCGCCGCGCCTGCGACGAGCGCGAGCACGAGCCACTGCGAACGTCCCGCCGCCAGCGATCGCTCCGCCGACGACACCGGCTGCAGCGCGTTCGCGGTCGAGCCGACGCGGACGTCGACCGGCGGCGCCTCCCGTGCCGGTTCCGTCACCGGCCGCACCGCGGCCGGTGGTGGAGGGGTGTGGGGAACCGGGAGGTTCCCCACGCTCTCAAGAAGAAGGGGGTGCGCGGGGGAGACATGGTTTCCCCCGCGACCGCGACCGCGAGCCCGAGGCGAGCGGTCACGCCTTGCTCTGGAATGTCCGCTCGTCCTCGATGCAGCGAGCGGCGTACGGAATGGCCTCGAGCCGCTCCGGCGGAATGGGCTTGCCACACGCCACGCAGGTGCCGTAGGTGCCGTCCTCGATACGGCTGAGCGCGGCACCCACTTCCTCGAGCAGGTGGTCGGCGTTCTCCTCGAGACCTTCGTCGAGCTCTCGGAGGTACGTGTCGGTCGCGCTGTCGGCGATGTGGTCGCCGGAACCGATGGCAAGGTCGCCGGACTCCTCGAGTAGCGAGCCCTCGTGGTGCACGGCATCGCGAGCTCCCTCGAGCCGGGTGCGCTCACTCTCGAGCACCGAGCGGAAGTGGTCGAGGTCCAGGCCGCCCGTCACGCGGCAAGGATAGCCGGGTCGCGCGCGTCCGAAACGCCGGCCTTCAGCCGGCGACCTTCCGGATCCCGCCGTCCGTGATCTCGCCGACTGCCGTGGGGCGCGTGACCGCCGTCTGCGCGTCCTCCTTGGCAGCGGGAGCGTCACCCGGCCAGTCCTCACCGAGCGAGCTGAAAGCAGCGTGCAGCTGCGCACGGATCTTCACGATGTCCTCTTCGAGCCGCCGCTTCTCGGCTGCGGCTTCGCGCGTGACGCGCCGCGACTCGGCGTGCGCTTCCTGGACGATCAGGTCCGACTCGCGCCTCGCCTGCTCTTTCATGTCCTGCGCGGCCCGCTCGGCGGAGACGAGCGTCGAGCGCAGGAGTGCCTCGAGCTCACGATGCTTCGCGGCCTCGGCCTCGACCTCCTCGAGCCGATCGGAGAGGTCGGCGCGCTCGCGCCAGACCTTCTCGAAGCTGTCGGCGATCTCCTCGAGAAGCGAGTCCACCGGCCCGCGGCGATAGCCGCGAAGCCAGGCTCGCTTCATGTCGACGTGTCTGATCTCGACGGGCGTGAGCGGCATGTGACCTCCTACAGGAGTGCCCCGATAAGGGCGTTGACGACTCGTGCCGCAACGAGCAGGACGACGACGGCCACGATCGGTGACAGATCGAGTGGCCCGAGAGTCGGGATGCGGCCCCGAAAGAGGCGCAGGTACGGGCTGACGACTTCGTCCAGGAATCGTTGCAGAGTTCCCACCACACCGGAATAGGGCAGTCGGATCCACGACAGGAGCACGTACGCGAGGATGAAGAGCACGTAGATCGAGACGAAGACCGTCACGAAGTTCTGCAGTGACCCCTCGACGTCCGCGAGTAGGCCGAGTGCCGCATACGAGTCCATCGGACGCGTGTTCGCCACATCCGCGGCCGTTCCTTGCGTTGTAGGGCGGGGTTGCCTCGCCCTACGGACCTCAGGCCTGGTTGTAGAAGCCGCCGCGCTCCAGTGCGCGGGCGCGCTCCTCGGCGGAGAGCTCGACGTCGCGCGGTGTGAGCAGGAACACCTTGTCGGCCACGCGTTGCATGCTGCCGTCGAGCGCATACGTGAGCCCGCTCGCGAAGTCGATGAGGCGCTTCGAGAGGTCGGTGTCGGCGCTCTGGAGATTGATGATCACCGGCATCTGCGCCTTGAAGCGATCCGCGATCTGCTTGGCGTCGTTGAACGCGCGGGGGGCGACGAGGTGCACCTTCGCCGGTGCGGGCGCCGAGACGCTGCGAAGCCTCGACTGGCGATCCCGACGCGGTGCGGCCGTGGCGGCGGCTTCCTCGGACGGCCAGTCGAGATCCTCGTCGACGGTGCTCGGCAGCCGGCGCACGTTCTGCCGATCACGACGCCGGTGCCTTTCCTCGACCTGCCGTTCGTTCGTCTCGAGGTTCTCGTCGTCCCACTCGTCGTCCTCGGCGATGCCGAAGTAGACGAGCGTGCGGCTCCACAGGTCGCTAAACCCCATGACCGCGGGAGTCTAGAGGCATGTGTCGCGCCGGCGAGGCCGTCACCCGACGAGGACTACCGGTCGGACTCGACGCTCCCCGTCGCGCTCGCCGCAGGCAGGAGCTCGTGAACGTCGACGACCGCCGCGTCGACGTCGACGAGCTTCCGGCCGGTCCGACGAGAGTGCGAGCGCAGCAACTCGAACGCCTCGCGTTCGCCCGTGAGGGGGCGCGCCATGAGGATCCCTTTGGCGCGCTCCGTGATCGCGCTCGCGAGATCGCCGAGCGCCTCGTCACCACGGCCTCACCGCCCTCGGGCAGCTCTCGGGCGAGGCTGCTCCCTACGGCGCATCGACGCCGAAGATCGTCGCGCCCACTCGAACGAGCGTCGCACCTTCCTCGGCCGCGACGCGGTAGTCCTGCGACGTGCCCATGCTGAGCTCGGTCAACCCGTGCTCCCCGGCGAGCTCGCGCAGCCGCCGGAAGTGCACTCGCGAGGCCTCGGGCCCGTCGGCGAGCGGCGGCATCGTCATGAGCCCGCGAATGAGCGGGTAGCTCTCGACATAGGCGCCGACCTCGTCCGGACCGACACCCGACTTCGAGGGCTCCCCGGTGAGGTTCACCTCGAGCAGCGCGGGGATCGCGACCCGCTGCGCCGCCGAGTCCGAGCTCACCGAGTGCACGAGCTCGCAGATCCTGTTCACGACCTTGACCTTGTTCGACTGCAGGTGCCCGATGAAGTGCCAGCGGAAGGCGTCGCCATAGAGCGCATGCTTGCGCTCGAGGTCCTGCGCGCGGTTCTCGCCGACGACGGCGACACCCGCCTCGACGAGGATCTGCATCTCCTCCGGCGAGACGTACTTCGTCGCGACGACCACGGTGACACTCCCCCCGACCGCCTCGCAGACGCGCCCGTAGCGCTGGGCGATTTCGCTCGTCGTGGCGACGGTCATGCCGGGACGACCGCCGCGACGAGCTCGCGCGCGGCTGCGAGCTCCGCTTCGCGTCCCTCGACCTCGCCGTTCAGCTTTCGCCGGTGCACCTCACCGAGTATCTCGCCTACTTGCGGCGACTCGGCCAATCCCATGCGCTCGAGATCGGAGCCGTCGATCTCGAGCCGGACGTGGCGCAGCCGGGTGAAGTAAGCGCGGAGCTCCGGCCGGTCCTCGAGGGCCAGCGCCAGCAGCGGGCCGTCGGGCGCCGACGGCGCGGCGAGCGCTGCGACTCCCGCAGCGTCGAGCGTCTCCGAGCGAAGGCGCTCGCTGATCGCCGGAGCCCCGGTCACGGCTCGGACGATGCGGTCGACGTCTCGCCGCCGAACCTTCAACCGATCGAGCCATGCGGCCACGTTGTCTGCACTCAGGTCGCGCGCGAGCGTCTCGATGCCCAGGCGCCACGCTGGCACGTCGACGTCGAGCTCACGTGCGAGCTCCACCGCCCTCGCAAACACGTCCGCTGCCCCGCGATCGGCCCGAAGACCTGGATGAATCGCGGCGTCGACGCCGAGCTCGCCCAGCCGGACGATGCCCTCGGCGGCGCGCACCTCTCCGAGCAGGTCGACGAGCTCGTCGCGGAGCCGCGACGACGACAGGTCGCCGACGTGGCCCGATGCGAGGCAGGCACGGGCGAGCCTCTCCGTGCGGTCGTCGAAGCGGAATCCGAAGCGTGCCTCGTACGTGACCCCTCGCAGGATGCGCGTCGGATCGTCCACGAACGAGGCGTCGTGGAGCACGCGCACGCTGCCGGTGCGGAGATCCTCGCGCCCGCCGTAGGGATCGAGCACGTGGCCGAGCTCGCGCGGCACGAGCGACGCTGCCATGGCGTTGATCGTGAAGTCGCGACGATGCAGGTCGTGCTCGAGCTCGGCATGCTCCACCGTGGGAAGCGCGCCCGGCGCGTCGTACTCCTCGCGGCGGGTCGTGACGATGTCGACGTGCTGCTCGCCGGCGCCGGACACCACGGCCGTGCCGAACTTCCGGTGCGGCGTGGCGTGCCCGCCGAGCGCGTCGGCGAGC
This sequence comes from Gaiellaceae bacterium, assembly GCA_035630135.1. Classification (GTDB taxonomy): domain Bacteria; phylum Actinomycetota; class Thermoleophilia; order Gaiellales; family Gaiellaceae; genus GMQP-bins7. The sequence continues at coordinate 402 of DASQLF010000025.1, read as the reverse complement.
GTGTACGCGAATGCGATGGCGTCACCCTCGACGGCGAGGTCCACGTCGTCTCCTCCGTCCACCCCGAGCAGGATGTCGCGCACCGTCCCGCCGACGACGAACACGTCAGGGGCGTCGTCTCCGCGGGCGGCAACGACGTCGGCGATCGCTCGGAGCAGCGGCTTCGCGCTCAGTGCGTCGGCGATGCTGTCCCTGGCCGCCACGTGCGCATTCTGCCGCCGCGTCCGGCCGCGACGATCCCGGGAGGCGTTCGCCGCGAGGCTGCGCCGACGTCAGACGGTGGCGATGGCTTCGATCTCGACCAACGCGCCACTCGGGAGCCCCGAGATCTGCACCGTCGAGCGAGCCGGCGGTCTGTCTCCGACGTGCTTCGCGTAGACCTCGTTCATGGCTGCGAAGTCG